>JADGAY010000366.1 GCA_015231775.1 Magnetococcales bacterium
CGCAAAAAACGCGAAAAAACACTTTTTTGAAGAGCGCGCTAAAAGACAAGGACAAGATCAAAACCTCGGAGGCTCTGCCTCCGAACCTCCGCCGGGGACCTTCGGTCCCCGGTCCCCTGTAACCGTAACATCTAAACCACCGTCACCGGATAGATCGCACCCAACACCGCCGGCATGCGCGCCCCGGTCGCACCCGGGACCGACGAAACCAAACCCCGCAACGTTCGCACCGCGAACCAGGCAAACGCCTGCGCCTCCAACGTGGAGACATCCACCCCCAGATCCTCGGCATCGGACATCCGCGCCAACGGCAACCGACGCGCCATCTCCTCGACCATGGCCGTATTGCGCGCACCCCCGCCACACAGAATCATCCGCTCCGGATAAGGCGGCAACAGCCGACAGGCCGCCTCGGCCACCGATTCAACGGTGAAACGGGTCAACGTGGCAAAACCATCATCCCCGGCCAGATGCGGGAAGGCGGCCAGAAACCGCTCCAACAACTCGGCGCCGAACTCCTCCCGCCCCGTGGATTTCGGGAACGGTCGCGCCAGATAGGGATGGGCCATCAACCATGCCAAACCATCCCCATCCACCCGACCCCGCCGCGCGGCACCCCCATCCCGGTCCACGGCACGTTCACCGCCGTTCAAGCGGGTGGCCAACAGATCGAGCAAGGTGTTGGCCGGACCCGTATCCCCGGCGATCAACGGGATCCGGTCATCCCCGGCCAGGGCGGTCACATTGGCGATCCCACCCAGATTCACCACCGCCACCCGCTGTCCGGGCCGGGCGAAAAGAACCTGGTGAAACAACGGTACCAACGGCGCTCCCTCGCCACCCCGCACCAGGTCGGCAGGCCGAAAATCGGCCACCGTGACCACCCCGGTGCGCGCGGCGATCAGAAACGGATCGGCGATTTGCAGGGTGAACACCGGTGGACGATGACGCACCGTCTGACCATGAGAACCGATCACCGCCACCCGCTCGATGGACAATCCACCCCGCTGGCAGACCCGCGAGGCCGCCTCCGCGAAACGTCCCCCCAGCTCGCGATGCAACGCGCCCAGACGGTCGATCTCGTTCTCCCCGGGTTGATACAACGCCAGGATCCGACGATGCAGATCCTCCGGGTAGGGCAGGTGCAGATCCGCCAACACCCTTGGCGCGGCAACCCCATCGGTACGCACCAGAACCGCATCGATACCGTCCGCCGACGTTCCAGACATCAAACCGATGGCAATCCTTGCCTCATCCATCCTCAACGGGCCTCCAAACCCACGGGCAGATTCCGTGTTGCCGCATCCGCCACGATCATTATATGGTGATAACTTTGCCAAACCGTTGTCAATTCATGAATTGTCAAAATTTGTAAACCTCACGGGCCAGACACGAACCAACGATGCAGGTGGCAAAGTCGTACCGGTTTGGCTATAGTGACAGGTCGGATCTTGCCTTGCCGGGATCCACCCTCAACCCCATCCTTGGACACGATACGATGAAATCCGTTGATGAACAAATGGCCATCATCCGTCGGGGTACGGTGCAGATCCTCTCCGAAGAGGCGCTCGTTCAAAAGCTCACCCGCGCCATCCAGACCCACACCCCCTTGAAGATCAAGGCCGGCTTCGATCCCACGGCCCCGGATCTGCATCTGGGTCACACGGTCCTTTTGCAGAAAATGCGCCAATTCCAGGAGCTTGGCCACGAGGTGATCTTCCTGATCGGCGATTTCACCGGCCTGATCGGCGATCCCACCGGAAAAAGCGAAACCCGCAAACCCCTCTCGCCCGAGGCCATCGCCGCCAATGCCGAAACCTACAAAGCCCAGGTGTTTCGCATTCTCGACCCCCAGACCACCCGGGTGGTCTTCAACAGCGCCTGGATGAACCCCATGACCGCGGCCCAGATGATTCAACTCGCGGCCAAGCAGACCGTGGCCCGCATGCTGGAGCGGGACGATTTCACCAAGCGCTACAAGGCCGAACGCCCGATCGCCCTGCACGAGTTCCTCTATCCCCTGGTGCAGGGATATGACTCGGTGGCCCTGCATGCCGATGTGGAGCTGGGCGGCACGGATCAGACCTTCAATCTGTTGATGGGTCGCGAGCTGCAAAAGGAGTACGGCCAGGAGCCGCAATGCGTCATCACCCTGCCGATCCTCGAAGGTCTGGACGGGGTGCAGAAGATGTCCAAATCGCTCCA
>JADGAY010000367.1 GCA_015231775.1 Magnetococcales bacterium
CGCCCCCACCGCCGCCCCCACCACCGCCGCCGCCAGCCAAGCCCGCCGGCAAGGGTGCTGCCGCTGGTGCAGGCAAGGGTGGTGTCAAAGGGATGGCGGGTGGAGGCTCGGACGAAGGGGAGTTGACCTTCCTGGATCCTTACCAGGAAGATGAGACCAGTCGGGTGGTGATGGACGCGGTGCTCGACGACGACGGCGTCAACACGACCCGCGGCGGTCGCTCGCCAGGCGGCAAGTCGGGAGGCAAGGCCTCGATCGCCATGGGCGAGGTGTTCGGTCCGCTACCCCAGATCCAGTACGCCAAGGACTCCCTGCCCACGCCGGGTGACAAGGGCAGCGTCAAGAGCCTGATCACCGAATTTCCCTTCACCCTGCGGGATGATGAACGGGTGATCGTGGCCATCATGGCCATGCGTCAAGATGGCTATCGCTACATCGGCATCGACAAGGGCGGGAAGTTGATGCGGGTGGTCAGTTACAGCGACCTGCGGCAGATCATGGGACCATTCTTCGGCACCAAGGCGATGACACAGCGCGACAAGGCGCTTTGCAGCCTGCCGCTGGGCAAGATCAACGCCACCCAAAAGACCGTCACCATCTCCCTGGAGGGGAGCATCGCCGAGGCCGCGGATCTGATCATGGAGCACCGCCTGCACGCCCTGCCCGTGGTCAGCCACCACGGCGTGCTGCGCGGCTTCGTCACCCTGCACGGCCTGCTGGACTACTACCGCCGCAAGAAGCAGATGTAGCCGCCCTGCAACGCATGGCCTACGCCCTCACCTGGTCCGGGATCCCGACCCTCCCGAAACCAGGTGGGCCGCATAAAACCGCCCTGTCCCCCAAACGTGGACATCACTCGAAATAACCTCTCTCCAGATCAATGTGCACGACTTTTGGACGAGCAAGAAATAGCTGACACCTCGGATTATCAGCTTCGCACGTCATGAGATCCTCGTCAAAATCGGGATTCGGATAGCTCTCCTCCAACTCGATCCGATACCCATCTCCACCCCCCGAAAATCCCAGCCAGGCGAGATTCTTGACATGCCAACCCCCGATCGCCTTGGGCAGGATATAGACCTTGTTGTTCCAGACCACGTGCTTATCACGGATGGCGATCACCAGTCGAAAGGTCGGACAACTCGGAGAATCCGGCAACGCACACTCATTGAGAGACCCCTTTTCCCATGCCGAATAGATACGTATATCGGCCCATGGCAGATAGTATTCCGCAGTCAGAAAGAGATTACCCAGTAGATCCTTGAATTCCGGATCCGTGATCTCCTCCAGTTGTCGCGTGGCCTGCGCCGGAGGAACGCTTTGCCACACCACTTCGCGATGCCGAACCCGCAGGTTTCGCTCCACAATACCGAGCACCTTTTCCGGACTGCGCGATTCTTCTACCACCTCCTGCACGCGCATATCCGCCTCAAACTCCTCTTTGCTGCTGAGACTCTCTCTCAGAACCAATTGTGGCTTGCGCCACTCAAGCGCGGCAGGTGAATGAAACACACGGGTTTCGACCTGATCGCTGACAGAATCATAATCGAGGTGGGTGATGAACATTTTTTGCTGCCGACATCGGCGCAGATCCCGATCACACTTGGAGTTTCCCGGTTCCCGAACCGGCATCCGATAGACGGCGATCTTCTCGATCTCTCCAACCATATCGTTGGGCATTTCCGCAAGGTTCAGCAAATTGGACAACTCTTGGTTCTGCACTGTTTCCAGAAACGTCCTCTCCGCAAGAGCCGGTCTGACTCCCAACATCATGACCCACAGTAGAAAAATGACACGCCAGAATTGCCTCATATCATCGTATCCCAATATGGATATGATCATCATGAGGTTTCACTCTCCTCCCCATATCTGTCCTGTCACCATTTTCTGACTGATTATCTCTGTACGACGGACCATAATTCTGCTCGATTTCTGGATATTTAAAGAACCCATCCTGAAAAATTCGTATTTTTCTAAACCGCAACCATCATGGGATGCGTAGTTTTTATTGGCGAGGTCCAGGGGCCGATGGCAAAGCCCTTGGGATTTTTGCCTTTCGCGCACTTTTTACGATAAGCGACTTTTCGCAAAGCGAAAAATCGCGCAAGCGCGCGGCCCTTGTCCCCTTGTCGTTGCCACGAAGTGGTAACGACAAGGGGACATTTGTTCACGGGAGAAAAGCCGCCTGCCGCGGCTTG
>JADGAY010000102.1 GCA_015231775.1 Magnetococcales bacterium
ACTGTTTTGATATTTCTGATCGCCTGAAGCACTTTACTGGGCTGAACGGTTACGGATTGAGCAGTGGAAAATTTCCAAACAAAAAAAGTGAAATTGAAGATTTTATTAAAAATTGCAATGTTGAAAATACAGACAATCTGTTGTGTGATATTAATTCAGATTGCTTCCAGTGTAAAACAAGCTTCGGAGACGTCTCTAACAACTCACTTTTACCAAAAACAACAGGCAACAGCCCTGAAGAGGACATTAAAATTACGCCTTCGGAAATCGCTGCCATCACTAATTTTGTCGGTAACGATTGTTCCCTGCGCGACTACACCATTCAGTATTCTTTGGCATTCATGAAGAAAGACGGCGGTTCAGGATTTCTCAGACAATTCAGAATCTGCCTACTGAACGATAAGTTATCGAAAAACAACATGTTCCGACATGTCATTCTTGACATCAAACCCCAATGCAATTCCGGTGTCGATTATCTGGCCCACACGCACGATGTGAAGCAGATCGTCGCGCGGGTCAATGCCTCGCTGCGCAAAGAACGTGGCGGCGAATTGTGCCGTTTCAACCGTGCGGTGGAGATTCCAAACCTTGGATGCGGCGCCTTCTCGTTGCGCGCCCGCTGGTCAGGACAACAAAGCATCGACATCGAAGCAGACACAACGAGCGGCAACACGGTTTACACCCTCAGCGATCCCAATCTGCTATGCGCCGAGGCCACGATCCTGGGAATCCTCCATCGCACGGCAATGCTTGGCCACCATGATGTGGATGAATACATGGTGGCGATCGATTCGATCCGGGCGGATTTGTTGACACTCTCGCAGACACTCTATACCCAGATGGTCTCGGCCTACCAATGCTGCTGCGTACCGGGCACCGGTGGGTGCGCCTGTTGTGACACGGCTCTGAAACAGGAAATTCAGCGCATCAAGAGCACGATCAATCAAAATCCTCCAGCGACACCCAATGCCACCACGAATTGTTGTAACAATTAAAGTTTAAAACCCTCCAGACACTCGGCCACCCGCTTGACCGGAGGGAATTGGTTGAAAGGAAAACCGTGCTCGGCAAACCAACGCGACCCCTCCAAGAGCGGGGCGAGGGCGGGCTGCTTGCTTAAGGCGCGATCCACCCCGATGGCCAGGGGTGGATGGCGGCCCGGTCCATCCAGCCGTTTCAGGCGGGCGGGCAGTTGCCGGGCATGCCAGCGGTGGAACAGCTCCAGATGGACCACCTTGCCGCTGGCATGCCGGAAGGAGAAGTCCGGCACCACCAACTCCTGGCCACCCAACGTCACGATCTCCGTGTGGGAGAGCAGCTTCCATGCGGAGATCTTCTCCGCGAACTCTTCGGCGAACTGGCGAAACTCCTCGGGCAGGTAACTCCCGGTGCGGGGTTCCGGGGCCCACAGACCGCTTGCCTGGCTCAACTCGAAGGTGAGGGTACGACTCTCCAGCTCAAGGGCGGCCTGCACCCGCCACTGCCGCAATTGACACAACTCCGGCAACAACAGCGCCAATTTAAGACCGTATTTACGCTGCACGTCGAAGAGACTCAACGGTCCATCCAACTCCAGGGAGAAACCACCCTCCCCCTCCTTGTCGCGGGTGACCTGGGCCAGCAGTTGCAAAAACTTCAACTGACGGAAGAACCGCCGTTGCTTGCCCGGATCCGGCTCGACGATGCCCACCGTCAACCGGTTGGCCCACAACAACGGTCCCTGCGCCAGGGCGAGATTGTACCGATGCAGCAGCCCCTCCGGCTCGAGGGGTTCAAAACCGGTCAGGGGTTGCCGGTCCGGGTGATCGGCATGCAGGCCCATGGCCAATTGATCGGGATCGGCTTCCGAACCGCTGATCTTTTCAGCCACGGCGCGGGCCACGGCGTGTCGATAGGCGGCCAGATCATTCATGCCGGCCCCTTGCAACAACCCTCCGGCGGCGCGCAAAATCGCCAGACGGTGCTCTTCCATCCCCTCCGGGGTCTCCCGGAAGGTGCATCGATCCAGGAGCAGTTTGTTCAACCCCTTGGCGATGAGCGGCGAACGGGCGGCGTTGATCAGGGGCGCGACCGCCTCGGCGATCTCATCCCGGCTCTGTCCCACGCTGGCAAGATAGATCCCGGTCAAATCCCGCGCCAGATCGCGCAACAGTTGATTCCCGGCATCCACGAAACGCGGCGTGAGTCGCCCCTGGCGTTGATCGAAACGGAGCAGTTCGCGGTTGAGCATACGGATTCCACTTTCCAGACTTGAACGAACGACACGGCATGATGCGGCCTCACGGGAATTATCCTCCCCGATGGCGTCTGAAGGCAACGTTCCAGGTTGCGCTCGGGATCCTTTCTGGCGTAACCATGGCTATCGAGGAGCGCGTCATGCCGATCATGCAACCGTCAGGCGGACGATCAAACCAACACATCCAATCACGAGTGATCCCGCGCCATGCACCCCCCGCCAGAAACCCCCGACCCCCTGGAGATCCTGACACGTTGGCGAACGCGCGGCTGGGTGCGCGTGGTGGAGCTGCATCTCACCGCGCTCCTGCGCAGCCGCTGTCCGGATGCGGATGGGTGGCTGCTGCTCGCGGCGGCGCTCACCAGTCATCAAGCCGGTCGCGGCCATGTTCATCTGGATCTGGCCGCGCTCTTGGAAGATCCCAACGGTCTGCTCGCCCTGCCCCCCGAGGGGAGCGGACCCACCCCGCTCCGGGATCCCGACGCACCCCAACGCCGCCTGGCCGGAATCGATCTGCCCACCTGGCTGGCCCGACTCGACCACCCCGCCCTCATCGCCGCTTTAGACGGGAGCAGCGACAACCGGACCCCCCTGGTACGCATCGGAACACGCCTCTATCTGCGCCGTCTCTGGCAGTACGAACAAGAGGTCGCCGCCTGGATCGAAAGCCGTTTAACGACCGACCCCCGACAGAGCTTCGAACCATCCAGCGTCCGGATGTGTCTCGATCGTCTCCTGCCCCTCTCCCCGATCGAGCCCAGCGCGGTCGATTGGCAACGCATCGCCTGCGCGCGCCTGGTCCAGACCCGCTTCGGTATCCTCACCGGCGGTCCGGGCACCGGCAAGACCACCACGGTGGTGCGACTGCTGGCCCTGTTCCTCCAGTTGAGCCTGGAGCGGTGTGGCCTGGATGGGAACACCGATCTGCCGCGCATCGCCCTGGCCGCCCCAACCGGCAAGGCCGCCGCGCGACTGGGGGATGCCATCACCCGTGAACTCGAACGGATGCGCCTGGGAACATCCCCCCTAGACCCCCAGGTCTGGAACGCCATTCCCAACCGGGTGACCACCCTGCACCGTCTGCTCGGCGGACAACGGGACAGCCGCCACTTCCGCCACGATGCCGAAAACCCCTTGTGGCTCGATCTCCTGGTGATCGACGAGGCCTCCATGGTCGGACTCGAGCTGATGGCCGATCTGCTGCGCGCCCTCCCCCCCCAGGCGCGACTCTTTCTGATCGGCGACAAGGATCAACTCGCCTCGGTGGAGGCCGGCGCCCTGTTGGGCACCCTCTGCCAGCGCGCCGATGGCGGCCACTACACCCCGACCACCGCCACCCACCTGCAAGAGGCCACCGGTCACCTCCTCGACCCCATCTGGCTCGACCCGGATGGAAGAGCCCTGGATCAAGCGGTGGTGCGCTTGCGCCGCAATTACCGCTTCGCCTCCACAAGCGGCATCGGTCAACTGGCCCAGGCGATCAACGCCGGCGACGCGCCACGCATCGCCGCCCTGCGCGCCGCCCCTGGCGCGGATCTCGCCTGGCTGTCGCTCCGCCCGCCGGAGGATGGCCTCAACGCTCTCATCGTCCATGGCATGGCCTGGACTGTTCCGGATATCAACGAGCAAAACCACCAAATTGTTGAAAAAAACGCCGGCGGCTATCGGGATTATCTGACGCTTCTGCATGCCGGGAAACCCACGCTCGAAGCACCCGCCGAGGCGTTCGATCTCTGGGCCGGGGCGCTCCTGCGCGCCATGGCCGGATTCCAACTGCTGTGTGCGTCGCGTCAGGGGGTGTGGGGTGTCGAGGGGTTGAACGCGCGGGTCGAGGCGGCGTTGCGCACCTCGGGTCTGATCGAGACGGATCAACGTTGGTATGTGGGACGTCCGGTCATGATCACCCGCAACGATCACGCCCTCGGACTCATGAACGGCGATATCGGCATCACCCTGGAGTTGCCGGTGGATGGGGCGTGGTGGACGCGGGTGGCCTTTTGGAGCCAGGATGGGGAGATGGGAGGGATCCGCTGGTTTGCGCCGAGTCGCCTGCCGCCGGTCGAAACCGTGTTTGCCATGACCGTGCACAAATCACAGGGATCGGAGTTTGGCCAGGTGGTGTTGGTGGTTCCGGAGAGCCTCAATCCGATCCTGACCCGGGAGTGGCTCTACACCGGCGTCACCCGAGCCCGGGAGCGGTTGATTCTGGTGGAGACCGGGGAGGCGGCGTTGTTGGAGACCATCCTCTCCCGACGGGTGACGCGGGCCGGGGGTGCGCTGTTCGAGGGGTGAACGACGCCCGCCCTGGATGTCAATCCCCCGGTGCCAACACCCGCTCCGCGCTCGCCAGGGCCTCGGCCCACAGGTTGCGCACCACGGGCGGAAGCGGCTCCGGATAATCGGGGGCCAGCTCCTTGAAACGCCGCCGCCGCCCGGTCACGAAACGCCAGTCGAATCCCTGGGACTGGATGATCCCGTCCAGCAGCGGTTGCAACGGGGTGTGGAACCCCCACTCGAGGGCATCGACCACGGAAACCCCGAAATCGGGATTGGGTCCGGGAAGCAGACCCTCCCGGATCCGACAGAGATGCGGCTTGAGTTCCGCCTCGAAGCGGGCCGGGCCCAGACGCTCCTTCAGATGCGGCGCGGCGACGAACAGCTCGCGGCAGATGGTGAGGGTCTTGAGAATCATCGGGGAGTTGGCGGACATGGGGCGTTTGGCCGTGACTTCGGGTGGATGGTTCCATTAGGATAGGCCCCATGAAGGGGATTGGAAAGGCCACGTCGCATCACCCGCGCAAAGAGGAGACCCGGATGGCCACTGGTGACGAGAATGGTCGAAAAAGCGGCATGATCCCCATGCCTGGCATCCTCTACGGCACGGCCTGGAAACAGGAACAAACCGCCGCGTTGGTGCAGCAGGCCCTGACAAAGGGGTTCCGGGGCATTGATACCGCCTGCCAGCCAAAACACTACCACGAGGCCGGGGTGGGCCAGGGGATCGCGGCGGCCCTCGGCCAGGGGCTCAAACGGTCGGAGCTGTATCTTCAGACCAAATTCACCCCCCTGCCCGGTCAGGATCCCAACCGCATCCCCTATGACCCCGAGGCACCCCTCTCCGAACAGGTGGAGCAATCCTTTCAGGCCTCGCTGCGCAATCTCGGCACCGATTTTCTCGATGGTTTGCTGCTCCACTCCCCCCTGGCCACGGTCGGTGCCACCCTGACAGCCTGGAAAGCCATGGAGAAAATCCATCTGGCCGGTGGAGTCCATCGTCTGGGGATCAGCAACTGTCAAGATCCGCGTCTCTTGGAATACTTGATCCTGAACACCCGCATCAAACCCGCGGTGGTGCAGAACCGTTTTCATGCCCAGACCGGCTACGACCGGGAAATCCGCGCCCTGTGCAAACGGTTGGGGATCGTCTATCAGAGTTTCTGGACCTTGACCGCCAACCCGCATCTGCTGGCCCATGCCGCCCTGACCACCCAGGCCGGGAAGCTGGGATGCACGGCGGAACAGCTCTTCTTCCGGCTGTTGACCCAACGGGGCATCACCCCCCTGACGGGCACCACCGCGACCCGGCACATGGAAGAGGATCTGGCGATCTTCTCCATCGAGATGGAGGAGGCGTCATGGGTCGCGCTCGAGAAGGCGTTGTTCGGGGTGTGACGCTTGGCTCAGTCGCCAAACACCTCTTTCAGAGAGTGGGGCTCCAACACCCGTTCTCCCCAAATCTCCAACGAGGCGGAATCGGCTCGGGCGATTCTTTCCCTCGCCCAGTCCGGGACAGAACCAAAACGGCGTTGCAATTGCCGCAACAGCATGTTTGCCTCGCCCTCCTGGATCCCTTGCTGGAGTCCCTCCTGGCGACCTTTCCGTTCGCCGATCTGGAGCCCTTCCTGGCGTCCTTGCACCAGCAAGTGTTCCAGTTTGGGAATGGCGAACAATTCCTCTTCGGGCATGATATCCACCAAAAAATCGAGCCACTCTCTGCCAAGCAGCGCCACCTGCTCCGGTGTGACACCTTCCATCTCCGGGCTATTCAATGAACTTTGCATGAGCAACCTCCATAAACCGACAACGGTTTGACCAAACGCCGCCGAGATCCGAAACAACCCGGTCTGTTTGATGGTCTGAAACGCTTTTTTTCTCTCCTCCCGGCGGCTGGAAAAACACTTCAGCGGTGCGTTTCTCTTCTCGTCCGCCAGTTCGTTTAGCAGAATCAGACGGATCGTGCCGCCCCAGAGCGGTTGACTGACGTAAACCCCTCTGGGTCCAACCGGAAGAAAAACGAAACGGTCCAAAAACTCGGGCCGTGGGCTGATGGCCGCGATCAAGAGACTCTGCAACTGCTGCCTGTGCAGACCAGCGCTCTCCAAGAACAGGGTGTCATACGTCGACAAGCGGGTAAGCGTCTCTTCGTTCAGACTCTCGGTGATCTTCAATTCGACCAGGATATGGTCAACCTCCAGATCCCACAAACCGTCCGACAACAACAGGCGCTGCGCTTCGGTCCAGCCTCCCTCTTGACGTCGGATCAGAATCAGATCCGCCCTGGGAGAGGAAGAGGTAACCGGCACTTCCACCCGGACCTCGATGCCAACCGGTTCCAGCAACGATTTCAGGGTTGCCCCAACCAGATTGTGCCAATTGGTGTTGCTCACCCGATTCGTCCTTTCAACCCCCGGATCCGTTTCGGACCAATCTTCCGTCAAGTCACAGCCTGGAGCAAGAAAAAAGCGCCTTGGCCCTCACCCGGAATAACAAGCGTGGTACCCAACATCCGGTAGCGACCCTGGAACGGTTTCCATGCCAAAAACGGCTGCCATTCAAAACCCGCCACTGATCCCGAACGTCAGGATCCCATACTTATGGTCGAACTTGTGGGCGCTGAAGGCGTTGTAGGAGAAGGGCACCTCACCCACGAACTGGTTTTTCATCGCCTGACCGCGTATGAAAAGACCGGCGTGTTCGAAGAGCGGGAATGGCGGTTTGTATCCGATCTCACCCGTCAGGAAATGATTGGTGTCGATGACGTTCTTCCCGAGTTGCATGACCGCCTCGTCCACATCGCGGTTCCATTTGACGAACCGATATCCCAACCGCGCCCGCCACTCCGGCGACATCCAGGAGAAACTTCCGCCAACCTGATAGAAGGTCGAGTCATAGCCGATGTTCAGGCCATTCGGGATGGTTTGACCGGCGGGAGCCGGCACCTTGAAATCCAACACCCTGCCGCACTGACTCACGCATACGCCCGACACGCCGATCGACCCATCGGACATGGTGACAGGAGACAGCACGAACTGACCTCCAGAGGTCTCTCCGCCCACCGAGATGCCGTTGATTGTCAACTGGTCGAACGAGACGGTACTCTTGCCAAAACTGGCGAACGTGGAGAGGGCGGTGTTACGGGGCAGCACCCAGGTCCCGATCAGATCGATCTGCGCCTGCTCATCCCGCGGGCTGTCGATACGGATGCTGTTGGCCGTGACGCTCAAATCGCCTGTGGTGATCGTCGTAGGCGACCCTTTCGAAGCCTCGGAGGCCGAATCACGCCAGCCGCTCAAACGCAGGGCAATGGCCGGAAAGACCCCAAGCGGTTGCATCACCTGAAACTGCGCGGCGGCGTGCAACGCCAGGCTTTCGCCATTGTCATACGGCGTGATGATCTTGCGGTTCCAGACCCCGCCATCCACCCACAAGCGGCGGGTCAAGGCCAGGCCCCCCCTGGCGTGCAGACCCCGGTAGTCGCCGATGGCGTTGTTGCGGGGATCCAGATCGCCGCGCATCTTGAAAAGATCCACGGTACGGTTCATCAGGTCCACCCCGACCTCCCCCTCCCCGTGCATCTCCTCGAAGCCTGGATTGGCGGTGAGAAACTCATCGAGTGGCGCGGTATGCGTCGGGGCCGGCCAGGCGGTCCCCAGAATTGCCACCATCCATCCCATTTTTCTCATCATGTCTGGCCCCATGTCACAAGCAACGGACGTCTCAACACCCATCAGAGGATCAACGACAGACCACGATCCAGTATAAGCTCACCCAAGGAACCGCGCCATCGTCAAGCAGGCACGTGGGAGATTATCGGCAAAAAAAACGCGCCCACAAGGGGCGCGTTTTTTTAAAGCGTGTCACAAGGTCGATTACTGCGCGGAGATCGTGCCCTGAACCACGGTGAACGGCTTGGCGACCGTGGTGCTGCAGGTGGTGTCCGTGGAGGCACAGGCCGCCAGAGGAATACCGGAAATGGTCACCTTGTAGAAGTAGCTGCCCGCCGAACCGCTCGGGGTCATGGAGGCGGCAGTCGGCATCTTGCTGCCAAACAGATTGGCGACCTTCAGGTTCAAGGTGGCCGGAACCTGGGCACCGCTGGTAACGGTCAACAGATCGGCATCCACGTTGGTGATGGTGGTGGTGGACTCGGCGGTGGCTGCTGCGGTGTAGTAACTCACCGAGGCCACGCCATTGGCCGGCGCGGTCAGAGTCAAGGTGGTGCCATCACTGCTCCAGTTGTAGCTGGTGGAAGCCATGATCTGTCGCTGTCCGGTGGTACGCGTGTCGCTGTTGCCATCCTTGAGCAGGGCGGTCACCGTGGCGCTGCCCGACCCCTTGTTGTTGCCGAGGCTTTGGCCCAGGGAGAAGTTGATCACCGGAGCCTTGCCGCTACCGTTACCGACGGCGGTCAGGTTGGAGGCGCTCAGGGCGGTCCCGACAACGGCGGTCATGACGCCCGTGGAGCTGACACTCTGAGCGATGGTCTGATTCGAGGCGGAAGCCACGGTGCCCAGAGGATAATCGGTCAGGGTCACGGAGGGATGCACGATAAAGCTCGTGGCGTTCACCGCGGCGGTCGAGTTGTTGTTCACGGTGGTAAGATCCACGGAGGCCGTCGGAACGGCGGTGGTCACAGGCGCGGCGGTGACCGCGGTCGTGCTGGTGGAGACCGTGTTCAACTGCGTCGCCAACACAGACCCGGTGGTGATCACGCCGGCGGCGATGGCGGTGGAGACATCCGAGGCCAACTGGTTTTTGGCCGTGGCCGAGCCGGTGATGGAGCCGATCAGGCCCTCCGTACCGGTCGTAACCAAGTTGGCTCCGGTTCCCAGGGTTCCGGTCGTGGCCGTGGAACTGGTGACATTGCGAACCAAGCTGCCGGCCAGGACTTCGGCGGTCACCAGGGCGCGCTGGCTGCTCACCATGGCCTGGAGCGTGGAGGGGGTGATGATGCTGGTGCCGACGGTGACGTTGCTGTTCGTGCCGGAAAGCGATGCGGCAAACGTCTGCATCAACGAGCTCACGGCGTTCGGGGTTGCCAGACCGGCGGAACTTGCCAGGCGACGGAACACCTCGCCCGCCGCATCACCGGCTTGCGAGAAGGCACTGGTCTGAGCCGTGGTGGTGATCGGCGTGCTCATCGGGTTGGCAACCAGCGCATCCGAACCGAAACCAAAGGCCTTGACCACGT
The DNA here is from genome assembly GCA_015231775.1 of Magnetococcales bacterium. Classification (GTDB taxonomy): domain Bacteria; phylum Pseudomonadota; class Magnetococcia; order Magnetococcales; family Magnetaquicoccaceae; genus Magnetaquiglobus. Next base: position 9,708 of record JADGAY010000102.1, read on the forward strand.
TGGTGACCGCCGTGCCGGTGAGCTGGGTCACCTCGGTGGTGGACTTGGTGGCCAGAGCGGCGAGCGTACCACCGGCGGCGGCCTTGATGGCCTCGGTCATCAGGGTGGTCTGCGGCGACAGGTTGGCCGTGGTCTGGGACGAGCTGGTCACCAGGGACTTCAGGGTCAGGTCATTGGCTTTGTTGGTGGTCTTGTCCGTGCCACCGCTCACCTCGATGCGCAGCGGCGTGGCGCAGGTGGCAGGAACGGTGACGCTGTACTTGCCGTTGGTGTCCGTGGTGGCGGTGGTGCAGGCGGTGGTGCCATCACGAGAGTAGACCGACACCGTGGCGCCCTGGAGCAGACCGTCGGAGGCCAGACCAGCTAAAGCGATGCTGGTCGTGCTGCTGCCGCTTCCGCCGCCACCACCGCAGGCCCCGGTGCCGACAACCAGAGCCAGCGCGCCGGCCATGGCCAACAAAGTGCTACCCTTATAATTCATGGATTGGACTCCCTGTTTGATCATTGGTGTATACCCCTTGAATAAGTTCAAAAAATTGCTAAAACGGGATGCCTCGCCGCCAGTACGGAAAGGGCACGGTATTGTGTGACTAAATCCTTATTTTCAAAGCAAAAACGGAACAATTCGGACTGTCATAGCTTAATCACAATGGGAACCATCATGCAAGCCGATCCAGAAGATGTCAAGATTTTTTTCCAGGAACAACACTCAAATACCACAAATCGGACTTATGTAACAAAGATTAGCAATGCCGGCAGATGTTGCCCACGAAATGGTCATTTTAATAATCAATTGCCACGGCATTAGGCAAGCACTGCCTAGATGAGAAGCGGAGGGAGATGGCCTGAAAAGCGACAAAATGGCGATGTTTTTCCTTATAATCATAGTCTAATATATATTGCACACCTTTTGCATAGACTCATGTCGAACGGTATGGGCATGAGGTGGAATACGGCTTTGCCCTGGCCTGCCTCACAAGTCCGGTCACCCGGTAGCCTTGCACCGTCTGGACGACACTCCTTGGGGACCGCCAATCCCCACTCGCCAAGCTTCGGAATCGTCCGCATGTGGCGCGATCCGCTGGGACTCGCTCCCCCTCGGGTCGCGCCTGTACCCCCCATGGATGCGGTGTAACACCCGCGGTCATCACTGTCAGGAGGACACCATGTTCACAACACGGAAGCATGACTGGTTTTGCGGGGCGGGAACCTATTTCTGGACCTCCGACACCCGCCTCGTCGATGTCGAACTCGGCTACTGCGCCACTCGCCAGGATCTGGAGCGGGCCATCTCCGTCGTGGTCAAACACGAGTGGGAGGGACAACCGGTGGGCGGCATCGCCTATCGCACCCGCGAAGAGGATCGACAGCATCATGCCTCCACATTTCTCTTTTTCCCCGCCGGACGCCAGCCCATCCTCGCCGAACAGCCGGGCTGACCTCCGTTGAACCGACTCACCCTTCCCGCGTTGACCACCCGGACAACGCGGGAAGGGGGCAACCACCCGCCAACCCCGCCAAACGTTCAAGCCCCACTCTCAGAGGCTGTTTGGTGATTCCATTCATGGAATCACCAAACCTGCACGAATCGAA
>JADGAY010000368.1 GCA_015231775.1 Magnetococcales bacterium
TCCCAAGGGCTTCGCCCTTGGATTCCACCAGGGGCCATTGGCCCCTGGACCCCACCAAATGTAGGGGTTCTTAATAATTACCTTTATAGTTTGGTTCATCCGGTTACGAGACGATGAGGGACGAAGGTCATGGGAATCCTGGAAGGCAAACGGGGATTGATTTTTGGTTTGGCCAACGAGCGCAGCATCGCCTGGGGGATCGCGCGCGCCTGTCAGCGCGAGGGAGCGGTGTTGGGGTTCAACTATCTGGGCGAGGCGCTGGAAAAGCGGGTGCGTCCCTTGGCCGAGGAGTTGGGATCGGATTTCGTGGTGCCATGCAATCTCAACAACGACGAGGAGATCGATCGGGTTTTCCAGGAGGTCGAGCAGCGTTGGGGTGGGGTTGATTTTCTGGTCCACTCCGTGGCCTTCGCCAAGAAGGAGGAGCTGGACGGATACTTCTACGACACCTCGCGGGAGGGTTTCCGCATTGCCATGGAGACCTCGGTCTACTCCCTGACCGCGTTGTGCGGTCGCGCGGCGCCCCTGATGCGCAACGGTGGATCGATCCTGACCCTGACCTATCTGGGCGCGGAGCGGGTGATGCCCCACTACAACGTGATGGGCGTGGCCAAGGCGGCGTTGGAAGCGAGCGTGCGTTATCTGGCGGTGGATTTCGGTCCCAAGAACATCCGCGTGAACGCCATCTCCGCGGGACCGATTCGCACCCTGGCCGCGGCGGGGATCGGTGATTTCAAACACATTCTCAACTGGAACCGCGACAACGCCCCCATGCGCCGCAACGTCACCATCGAGGAGGTGGGGGAGTCGGCGCTCTATCTGCTCTCCGGGATGAGCAGCGGGGTGACGGGGGAGGTGCTGCATGTGGATGCCGGCTATCATGTGGTGGGCATGAAGGCGGTCGATCACGAGGAGAGTTGACGGATCGCCGGATCGCGGAGCCCGTATACCGCGCGGTCCATCCTTCCGCCGCTCGTTCCATCGTCACCTCCAACCAGCGGGAATCGGCATGTCCGGCAATGGCATTGGTATCCTGTTTCGCTTGACCACCTTTGGCGAGAGCCACGGCCCAGCCCTAGGAGGGGTGATCGAGGGGTGTCCGGCGGGTTTGCCCCTCGAGGAGAGCGATCTGCAACGGGATCTCGACCGTCGTCGTCCGGGTACGAGCCGCTTCACCACCGGACGGCGGGAACCCGATCAGGTGCGGATTCTCTCCGGGGTGTTCCAGGGGGTGACCACCGGCACGCCCATCGGCCTGATGATCGAGAATACCGATCAACGTTCCCGCGACTACTCGGAGATCCAGGATCTGTTCCGACCGGGACACGCGGATTATGTCTACTGGCGCAAGTACGGCATCCGCGACTACCGTGGCGGCGGACGGGCCTCGGCGCGGGAGACCGCGTTGCGGGTGGCGGGCGGGGCGATCGCCCGCAAGCTGTTGGCCACCATCGGCGTGGAGATCCGTGGCGCGTTGATCGCCATGGGTCCGGAGCGGATCGACCGCAACCACTGGGATTGGGAAGAGGTGGGGCGCAATCCGTTCTTCTCGCCCGATGCGGCGGCGGTGAGTCGTTTCGAGCTTCTGATCGACACGGTGCGTGCCGCCGGGGATTCGGTGGGCGCCACCGTCGAGGTGGTGGCCTCCGGGGTGGGGGTGGGATGGGGCGAGCCGGTGTTCGACCGGTTGGATGCCGATCTGGCCAAGGCGTTGATGTGCATCAACGCGGTCAAGGGGGTGGAGATCGGAGATGGCATGGAGATGGCCCGAGGCCGGGGATCCATGCTCGCCGATGAGATGCTCCCGGCCCCGAATGGCGCGGTCACCTTTGTCAGCAACCACGCGGGCGGCATTCTGGGTGGACTCTCCACCGGCCAGGAGATCGTGGCCCGTCTGGCCCTCAAACCCACCTCCTCGATCCGTATCCCCAAGCGTACCGTGGATGTGCATGGCAATCCGCGTCAGGTGATCACCGAGGGGCGTCACGATCCGTGCGTGGGGATTCGCGCCGTGCCGGTGGCCGAGTCGATGATGGCCCTGACCCTGGCCGATCACTGGTTGCGCCAGCGCAGCCGGCAGGGTTGGAAGCCGTAGCAGGGTTGCGCCCAGGCAGCCTGTCGTGGGAGCGCGCCGAGCTAAACCGCACCCAGTTTGGAATATGTAGTTTTTACCGTTGAAAAAAAAGAGAGC
>JADGAY010000369.1 GCA_015231775.1 Magnetococcales bacterium
GCGCGGAAGAGTTGGGCGCGACGTTGGGGCGCATCGATGCGCATCTGCGTGAGAGCGTGAGCCGTTTTGATGCGCTTGAAGAGGCGCGCACCCTGGAGAGTGACCATTTCGAACGTCTGGGATCCGGATTGGACGCCCTGGAGCGTGGCGTGGGGGATCTGGCCAGGGGGGTCGGGAGTCTCGGCCAGGGGGTGACCGATCTGGGGCGGCGTCTGGAGGTGCAGTCGGCCCTGCAGATCGAACGCTCCCAGGAGTGGGCGGTGGGGTTGGATCGTCTCTCCGAGGGGGTGGAGGCGCAACGTACCCTGGCCCAGCGTCATCTGGAACTGGATCGGGAGTTTCAGGCGCTGTTGCGCCAGCGGTCCGGTGAGATGGTCGTCAGCCTGGACCGTTTGTCCACCGCCCTGGCGGAGGAGTCCCGGAAGGAGTCCGGGGCGATGTCCGAAGGGCTGGCCAATCTGGCCCGGCAGCAGGCCAGGGAAGCCGAGATGCTCCTGGAGCGTCTGGCGGGTTGGGAGCGGGTGGCGGTGGAGGGCAATGCCCTGTTGAGTGCGCTGGATGGACGACTGGAGGCGCGTGGCGCCGAGGTCGTGGCCCAGTGGCGGGCTATTCTGGATGCGGCGGCCCGGTTGCGCGCCGGGCTGGACGACGTGACGGAGCGTCTGCCTGAGCGCGGTGAGATCGCGGGATGGCTGCGGGAGACGGCCACGGAGCTGTCGGCAAGGGCCGAGGCGGGACAGAACCGCCTCGAAGCGGTGGTACGCGCCGGGCAGGGGGAGATGATGGCCCGCGTGGAGGATGGCTTGCAGGCGCTTGACGCGCTGCGTGCCGGGCAGGGGGAGATGGTGACCCGCCTGGAGGATGGCATGCAGGCGCTTGACGCGCTGCGTGGCGCGGATGCGGCGTCGGAGCGGCTGCTCGAGGGGGTTGGGCAGCGTCTGGAGTCGCTGCGCGCGGGGTGGCGCGAGGGGATCGACGAGATCGTGGCGCGTGTCGCTCAGACGGCAAACATGTCGGATGGGCTGTTGCGCGAGTTGTTGCTCCAGGTGGAGCGGGCCGCCTCGTCCGGCGAGGAGGGGATGGCGCTGTTGTTCGGCGAGATGGGTCGCGAGATGGAGCGGATGCGCCGGCAGATCCGCGAGTCCGCCGGGCAGGTGGAGGTGCGCACCCAGGAGTGGTTGACCACGAACGCCTTGGGTGGCGAGGAGAAGTTGCACTCCCTGGCGCGTGGGGTTTCCGAGGAGGTCAAGAGTGCGTTGCACACCCTGGCCGACGAACGGTCCCAGCAGGAAGGGGATCGGGAGAACGTGTTGGTGGAGCGGTTGTTGAGCCAGACCGCCGAGCAGGCCGAGGGGGTGAAGGTGGCGGTGTTGGAGGAGTTGGACGAGACCGCCAAGCTGCTCGCCTCCCATCTGCGGGCCTCGGGCGAGGCGTTGGCGCGCTCCCGCGAGGAGATGGCCCGCGAGGTGGTGGACGGGATCGCCGCGCGGGTTGAGAACGCTTTTGGCGGGGTGGCCGGGGAGTTGGCCGAGATGCGCGGTCGTCTGGAGGCTGAACGGGCAGCGATGGAGCGGTCGTTGCAGACCTGGGTGGCCGAGGCATCCCGTTCCACGGTCGAGGAGAGCCGGGAGTTGGCGCGGCGGTTGATGGAGGTGCGCAGCCACTTCGACGAGCGCCATCAGGGGGTGATCGGGGTGATCGACACCCTGGGCAAGGGGTTGGAGCGGGATCTGGTGCAACTGCGCGATGGTCTGTATCACAAGAACGAGGAGTCCACGCGCCACATGGAGAGCCATCTGACCGAGCTTGGGACGTTGCTCGAGGGGGTGGTGACCTCGTTGGGTCGCGAGCAGAGTGTCTTCATCGAGATGCTTGGCGAGCGGTTGGATACGTTGCGGCGCCGGTTGCGGGTCAAGTGAGCGGGTGACGGCCATGAATTTCGAGAGCATACGCTTGCGGGTGGGCGGTGACGAGCACCCCCCTTTGGTCGATCATCCGGTGGTGCGGGCGGCGCTGATCGGCAAGGCGCGGCATGTGGAACGGGTGGAGAGTCTGTTCGATACCCCCGACATGCGTCTGACCAGCCGCGGGGTGCGGTTGACGGCCTGGCGGTTGGGCGGGAAGTGGATGGCCGGGGCCCGTTTCTCCTTTCTGGATCAGGAGCGTGTTCGGGA
>JADGAY010000103.1 GCA_015231775.1 Magnetococcales bacterium
GTCATGTGACAGGAGGCGCAGGTGGGGGTCGGGAGTTTTTTTTCCGCGAGTTTGGCCTCCCAGGGCCAGTTTTTGCCATCGCGAAGATAGGCTTGTCCATGGGGTGATGCGAAATAACTCGCATCGTCCGGATGGGGTGGGCCGGCGTGACAGGTGATGCAGGCTTCGGGACGGCGCGCCTCGGCGGGATCGAAGCGGTGGCGGGTGTGGCACGAATCGCATTTTGTGGCCACCGAGTGACACTGAAGACAGGGGGTGACCTCGGCCTTGGGCTTGTCGGCGAAGTGCTTGGCATCCACGGCCCGCTCCATGGCCAGGGCGTGGCTCGGGAAACCGTACCGTTTCTCCTCCTCGACTTCAGCCAACCGTTGGGGGTGGCAGGTGCCGCAGGTTAGCGGTGTGGGCAGGGCGAGTTTCTGGTGATCGTCGCCGTGGCAGGCCGGACAAAGCACCGGTTGTGGTGACCGGGCGTGGCCGCTGGCGCGCCAATCCCGGACGATGCCGGGGGTGACCACCGCGTGACACGCCAGGCAGGCCTCGCCCGCAAAGATCCCCTCGATGGGTTGGCGTTCCGGGCGGTGATGGTTGGCCGGATCCCAGAATTCGTGCATCCGGTCCGGACGCCAGCCATCGGCATGCTCGCCCGTGCCCGTGGCGGGTTCGGGCAGGCCGCACCAGGCTGGAGCCATCCAACCCAGCAGCATCACCAGGAGAGCACGGGTAATCCACATAGCGCCCCCATGCGGGCCGGCAACTCCGCCAGGGTGCCGACTTGGGAATAAGTGTAGGCCGCCGCGCCCAGCAATCCGACGAGCAGCGTGACATAGGCGACCCCTTTGAGAGCTACCAGCGGGCGGCGCCAGTCGCTCGCCTGGCGCAGGTGGTCGCGATCCTGGTGGAGGCTGGGCAAGAGCAGGTTGCGCGCATCGTGGAAGGCGAGGCTTTTGGTCGGGCATTCGGTGACGCAGCGGCCACACCCCATGCATTCGGTGCTATCGACCTGGCCGTGGTTCTGTTTGCCCATCTCCCACACCGGGATGTTCATGACGCACACCTTGATGCACAAGCCGCATTCGATGCAGCTTTCGGCCTGGTAGTCGATGCGGAACAGCCCCACCCGGTTGAGCAGTCCGAAGGTGGCCCCATACGGACACAGAAAGCGGCAGTAGCTGCGATTGCCCACCCACGGGGCAAGCAGGAAACTGATGAAATAAGGCAGACCGATCATCAGGCCGAAGAAGCCCAGATAGGCCGAGGTGGTGTTGTTGGCCGGTCGCGTCACCGCCCACATGGCCCCCAGATAGAGGGCGAACCAGAGCCATTTGAGGTGGCGCCAGCGCCACGCCCCATCGCCACGCGGGACATGATCGGCGTGGCGGTAGGGAAAGCCCACCACCTCGCGGATGGCCACGCACGGGCAGTTCCAGCCGCAGATGACGCGCCTGCCAAACAGGAATACCGCGATCAGGACCAGAAAAAAGGTCAGGGTGCCCGGTGTATGCAGGGAGGGAAAGGCCGGCAGACCGGCGATGTAGCCCACATACGGCTCGATGAAGGGGTAGAGCCAGGGGATGAGCCACCAGAGCACGGTGACGTTGGCCACCAGCCAGATCAACCGTTTGCGGGTGTAGGGATTTTTTTCCGCGCGGATGCGCCACAGGCCGAAGATCAGGATCAGGGCGTATTCGGTGTAGCGGTTGAGCCAGATGGGGGAGGCGTAACCATAGAACCAGGTTTCGTTGAGCCAGCCGGCAAAGGCCCAGGCAAAGGCGCCCCAGGCCAGCCATTTGATCCAGGCCGGGTAGAAGCCGGCTAAAGAACGTTGCTGGGAGACCGGCATGAACCGATGCGGACGCGCGGCATTGGGTTGGCGCGCGTGCGCCAGGATCGGGATGATCCGGGCGGTGATGGGTTTCATGGCCTGTATCCTCGACCGGTTAAGCTTGCCTGGCTTGCCATCTTGAGAAACAATGGTGTTGTTGTCGGACGCTCAACATTCAACTGTTCGGTTGAATGAATTTCAGCAGATCGCGCAAGCCATGTCAAGTACATTATCCAAACAGGCCCTTTTCGAGCAACTGGCGCGTGTTGGCAAGGCGGTGGGCCAGGGACATCGGCTGGCGATGCTCGAATATCTGGCTCAGGGAGAACGGAGCGTCGAGGCGCTGGCGGGCTTGACCGAACTCTCCGTGGCCAACACCTCCAAGCATCTTCAGCAGTTGCGGCAGGCCGGGTTGGTGGAGGCGCGCAAGAAGGGGCCGTATGTTTATTATCGTTTGACCGATAGCCGGATCGTGACGTTGTTGGGGGTGATGCGGCAGTTGGCCGAACGCCATCTGACCGAGGTCGAAGCGTTGGTGCGTGGGTATCTGGTGTCGCGGGATGCCATGGAGCCGGTTCGACGCGAGGCGCTGTTGACGCGGATTCGCGAGGGGACGGTAACCGTGTTGGATGTTCGTCCCGAGGAGGAGTTTAAGGCCGGTCATCTGCCGCGGGCGGTGAATATCCCCTTGCGGGAGTTGGAGCGGCGGCTGGACGAATTGCCCGCCGATCGCGAGGTGGTGGCCTACTGTCGCGGGGCGTGGTGCGTGTTGTCGTTCGAGGCGGTGGCACGGTTGCGGGATCTGGGGTTTGTCGCCCACCGTCTGGAGGAGGGGTTCCCGGAGTGGCGTCTGGCGGATCTGCCGGTTGAGTCGGGGTAGGGTGACGGAGGGGGATTCTGGCGGGTGACGGGAGCGGTTACGTGGCCGTTTCCCGGTCGCCCATCCCATCTCCCCCCGCGTGCTGGCCCTGCGCACCTTCGAGGATGGGCGCGGAAACCGCAACGACGACCCCTTTATGGGCAGTTAAGGAACAATTTGCGCCATCGGAAGATCTGACTATACCAGAGGAGAGGGGCGTGAACCCCGAGTCATGGCAGGACCCGCCCCGTTGAGGTGAACCGATCGCTGGGAATGGGGCGGTTTCTCATCGTCATCCCGCCCTGGGGTTGGAGGGTGACCGGAGGTTTATCTACCCTCAGGTAAATGTGGGGTCCAACAGAGTTTGACCAGTACGAGGAACGCATGCGACAGGAATTCACCGGCATTCATCATACCGCCTTTGCCACCCAGGATATCAAGTCCACGGTCCGTTTTTGGCGGGATCTCTTGGGGGCGCGTCTCGTTTATGCCTATGGCAGACCGGGCTACAGGCAATACTTTTTTCAGATCTCCGGGAAAAACAGAATCTCGTTTTTTGCCTGGGATAACGTCCAACCTGTTCCCTTGCGCCGCCATGGCGAGCCGGTGGAAGGCCCGTTTATCTTTGATCACATCTCCATCGGCGTCGCGGACCTGGAGGTGCTGTGGGATCTCATGGCCCGCCTGGATGCCGCCGGGTTCCCCTGCTCAGATGTCGTGGATCATGGATGTTTTTATTCCATCTACAGTTACGATCCCAACGGTATTCCCATCGAATTCAGCACCGACGTTCCCAATCAGGATCTGTACTGGAATCCGGTCATGAAGGATGCGGCCAACGATTCGGAGTTTCTCACCCGGCCCAATCCGTTTCCAGGGATCTGGCCGAATCCCGAACCCATCGAGGAGGATGATCGAATCACCGTGCCGGGTGAGGGGGTGGAAAATTTCCAGAACATCGAACGCAAGGAGCCGAATACCGATTGCAAAAGCAAACACCTCAAGGTCAAACAGATCATGACCACGGACGTCCACACGGTCCGCAGCGGGGATTCGGTTCAGAATGTGGCCAAAGCTCTGTGCAAGAAGCGGATCAGCGGCATGCCCGTGCTGGATGACAACGATCAACTGGTGGGCATCATCTCGGAGAAGGATATTCTCGAAGCGATCTATCCCGGCTATGCAGAGTTGCGAAAACACCCGGATATGGATCAGGATTTCTGCGCCATTGAGGAAAACTATGCCGACGTGTTGCAGATGACCGTGGATCAATTGATGGTCAAAACCATCTATACCGTCGGCCCACACGACTCCGCGATCAAGGCGGCCATGCAGATGGATATTCACAAAATCCAACGGTTGCCCGTGGTGGATGAACAGGTCCGATTGCTGGGGTTCGTCAGCCGTGGAGATATTCACCGGGCCATCTTCAAGCAGCATCTGACCCTGTGATCCGGGGTGACGGAAGGCGCGAATGGCGCGCGCGCCTGACCGTGGATCTCCCATGCGGGCGTTTCACGGTCGGGGGTGAGGATTCCAGGAGTCGGGCAGGGCAAATACGGTTCTTAAGGGCAGTTCACGGCAGGCGCCACGTGGCTCATAGGCTATAATATGACTTAAATCTTTTAGTAAACGAGTAATGCACGAACAAATATTTGATATCGTATAGATGGATGTGTGAACGCATGAACAGGGGGGTGATGATGGAATCCGAGATTGTATTGCATTTCTGTAGGTCTAATCGTGCTCTTGCTCTGGGGCAGCATAAATTATATGTCCAAGGTGTGGTGAATCATTTGTTCGCAACTTTTCAAGATGTCTCGCAAGATCCAGAGTATATTGTCGAGCAGGAATATCAGAAATTATGCAATACTCCGGTATGGGATGATAGCCAGATTTGTGGTGATTTCGACGAACTTGCCGAACTTGCCTGGGACAGGGGGGTGGAGCGTTTTCAAGATCTTATGTTTGTTAAACAGCAAATGATGAATCTGGCAACAGCCGGGCTGTATCACTTGTGGGAGAGGACGTTTAAGTCTTTTCTGGAACGAGAAACTAATCTTTCCGGTTTATGGTTGTCTTGTCTATCAAGTAAGAATAATCAAAAAGAATTGAAAAACGGAGAAAAATCTTCAGTAAAGAGCGGGCATAGAATAACAAGAGAAGAGGCTGTCAGGAAAATTAGAAAATTTAGATTTGATGAGGTGATTGAGTGGGTAAAAAAGAGTAATTTTTCCAAATGTTCGGAGGCTGAGAGCATTTTGGATGGTCTTGAAACATTATGTCTTGTTGCAAATACTGTTAAACATGGTAATGGGCTTTCTTGTGATAATATTTTTAAAAAAGATAATGACTTTTTTGTGGGATCTGCTGAAAATAAAAAAATGTTTGAGCAAATTAAATTGAGCAACTCGGACAGTGATAGACTTAATGAATCGCTGTTTTATGAAACATTTAACCGTCCTGACGCTGACGATTTGTGGGTGACTGAAGAGTTGTTTCAGGATTTTGCTTGTGTTGTTGAACGATTCTGGCATACTCTGCCTGAACGGATTGAGATTTATTGTGGTGATAGGTTATGAATGTTATCTTGAGACAACATGCTTTGAAGCGCATGTTCGAGCGGGAGATATCCATGGAGGATATCCGCAATGTCCTGCTGCATGGGCACGTGATCGAAAGATTATCCCGATGACACCCCTTATCCGAGCCGTTTGTGGTTGGGGGAGGATGAACAGGGTCGTCCCTTGCATGTGGTCGTGGCTGAGAATAGCGTGGAGAAGGAACAAATCATCATCACCGTTTATTACCCCAATCCGATCTTGTGGTTGACAGATTGGAGCACGCGGAGGAACAGATCATGAAATGCGCCATTTGCAAGCACGGAGAGACCAGACCGGGCACGGTCAGCGTGACCCTGGAACGGAGCGGGGCCACCTTGGTGTTTCGTGAGGTGCCAGCCTTGGTGTGTGACAATTGCGGGGAGGCCTATCATGACGAAGCGGTGGCGACCCAACTGATGCAACGCGCGGAAGAGGCGGTGCGTGCCGGGGTTGAGATCGATGTCAGGCGGTATGCGGTGGCATGAGCCTGATCCGGGCTCACGGCAGGCGCCACTGGGGTGTGGCCAGGGTGCCGGAGAGGAGCAGGCGCACCGGTTGGCCGCGGGCGAGGAACTGACCGGCCAGACCGGGGAGGTTGGTTTTGACCGGTTGGATCTGGATCTCGCCGTTTATCGGACCGGAACGGGGGTCGGTGGGGAGTACCCGGAGGGTGAGCTTGCCGGAGACGGCCACATCCCCCTTGCCGGCCAGGGTGATCTCGATGAGGTTGGGTTCCTTGACCTTGGTCGAGAGGTTCAGAGGTTCGATCTTGGCCCCGAAGGCCACCACCCCTTGCAATTGGATCTCCCCTTCGCCGGATTCCAGGGTGCGCGGTTCGTCGGTCGAGGCGTTCATCCACCCCGATCCCAACCCCTTGCCGCGCAGTTCGGCGCCCAACGGTCCGAGCCACAAGGCGGCCAGCTTGCCCAGCTCCTCCAGATGCAGACGCCACGCCAGACGCCCCTGATGACCATTCCAGGTGCCTTCACCCTCCAGACGACCGAACTCCAGACCGATATCGTAACCGGCGCCCAGCCGTCCGGAAAAGAGCGGAAGGAGGGTCGGATAGAGGCGCACAATGTCGATGTCGCGATCCGGATTGAAGAGCGGCGGGTTGAAACGGACCTTGGACAAGCGGATCCCGTCCCAGCCGATGGCGAACCTCTGCCAGCTCATGCGGTCGCCGATCAGGGCGCGGGCCCCTTGGGTGAGCCGATCCGGCGGCATGAAGAGCGCCAGACCCGCCACATAGGAGAGTAGCAGCACAGCCACCACGCCGGCGATCGCCCGTTTGGTCATGCGCGTCCGCTCCCGAATGAGCGCATCATTTTTAACCGTGGGTTGATGCGCGGGTTTTTCATTGCAGACCCACCTCCAAAGAGAGCGACACCCCCGGAGCATCCTTTTCGGCCCGTTTGAGATCCCCGCGCACCACCCGCAGGCGCGAATGGGACTCCAGGCGGGTCAACAGCCGAATCGCGGTCTCCATGGAGATCCCCTTGAGCGTCAGATCGGCCTTCTCGCGCAGCGGCGGGGTTTCGTTGGGTTTTACCGGGATCGGCGCGATCTGTTGCATTTTGTCCCCCAGTTGCAGGGCGGCGGTCTCCTTCTCCAGCCAGGGCAGAAGGGAGCTGATCGCCTCTTCGTCCGGCTTGGCGGCGGTCGGGGTTCGCTCCTTGGTTCCCGCGCCGCGTCGCGCCTTGATCTGTCCGGCCAGGTTCGCCACTTCGCGCCGCACCCCCTCCTGGGCCTTGGCCTTGGCCTCCCAGGATTGTACGCTCTCGTCGATCCAGGCCATCCCCTGCACGAGGAGCAGCAGCGTCAGCACGATCAGGGAGAGGGCCAGCAGCAACCGTTTGTCGGCTTCGTTCATGGCAACACCAGTCGGAAACGGACCGTTTTGCTCTCCGGCACGATGCGGGCTTCGTCCATGCGGGTCTCCTTGCCCTTGGAGAGAGGCTGCAATGCGGCGCGCAGCTTGTCCAGATGGTTGTAGGAGGGCACCTCGCCATGGAGTTGCACCTCGCCGGGCTCATAGCGCAACCGCAGCCATTTGACCTTGGTCTCCGCCGGCACCGAGGTCTGAATCAGACCAATCCAGGTGCCCAGGGACGGGAAATCCCCCTCCATGGCCCCGCCGGTCATCAGGCCCAACGCCTGTTTCATTTGGGATACCGGCTCGACGATCACCGGAATGGTGGGCAACGTCTCGCGAAAGGTCGCCTCGGTTTCGGCCTTGAGCCGGTCGTGTCGGGCCTTGGCCTGGGTGTAACGCCACCCCTCCTCGCCGCCCCACGCCAGCAGGAACAGCAGCGCCACCACCCCGGCTCCCCGCCAGGGACGCAACCAGCCGTGCCACTGGCGCTCGCCGGCCCCGTGCTGAAAATCGAGCAGCCGTTCGTGTTGACCCCGCGCCGCGGCCAGGGCCAGCCCGGCGGGACGGAGAAACTCCCACTGTTTCAACCCCTGGCCGAGGGCCTCCAGGGTGGGGATCTCCACCGGACCCAGGGGGCGGCCCTCCCACAACGGACGCCAGAAGTCGCGGGTTCTACCCAGAAAAATCGCCCGCGGGCCGGCTGGATGGTCCAGACGGGTGGTGGTCTCCTCGATGAGCCAGGTCAGCTCTTCCAGGAGCGCCTCCTCTCCGAGGGTTTCGCTGGCCGGGGCCACGAGACGCAACTCCCGAATCTTCCCCTCCTCGACCAGATAGAGGGCGCAGGGGCTGGCCGAGCCGTCCACCACCAGCGTTGGTCCGGTGGTGCCGGTCAGGTGGGCGGCCTCCAGAAGCGGCCAGGCCCCCAGCTCCGCGATCACCACCCCCACCGGCTTGATGGCCGCTTCATGCAGACGGTCGAGCATGACGCCCATCGTGGCTCGTTCGCACACGGCGTGGAACACCAACGCCCCGGTTTTGACCGGCTCCCACTGCATGGCGTGACAGGGCTCCTCGAACCGCCGTACCAGGGAGTCGGCGGACTCCTGGGGCAGCACCGCCCAGATCTGGTCGCGACGGGCGAAGGGGAGGGTACAGGTGCGCACCGCCATGCCGAGGGCGGAGATTCCGGCCAGCACCCCGCGTTCGCCGCCGGCGATCACCGGCAGGCCGGTTTCAAAGCGCGGCGTGTCCCGATCGACCAGACGCGCCCAGAGCGGCTTTTCGGAAGCCGAGGTGGAGACCACCCCCCATGTCGCCCGGGATCTCATCCGTCCCAACCCACACGGCTGACGGTGACCTTGGGCCCGGTGCGGGTCAGGTGCGCATTCAGCAGCGCCGCCGAGCCGCCCACGCGGGAGCGGATGCGCGCGGAAAAGCAGCTCGCGCCGGTGGTCACCAGATTGAGCATCTCCGTCGGGATGGTCACGCCCATGGCGGCCAGGTCATTGACCTGGCTGATCGGGGTTTTCATGCGCTGTTCCACCACACCTCGCCAATTCATCTCTGGAGCCAGCGGTTCGAGAACCTTCAAGCTCGCGGTATTGAGATTCAAACGGCTATTCTTGCATGCTTCGTCCACGCTGACAAAGGGCGCGAGTTTTCCCAAGGCCTCCCGGTTCCAATCTGGCAGCAGCAGCAGCTCCTCCAGGTCGTGCAGGGGTTCCGGGGCCATGCCCGGCGCGGACCCGCCACCGGGGGCGGTATCCAACGGCACCAGGCGTTCCACCAACCGTTCGATCAGATGGGTCGAGATCCCCTCGCGGCTGGCCAGACGGGTGAGGATCACCCGCAACTCCAGGTTCAGATGGCCATCCTCCTTGCGCAGCGCGTTGAGATTCCACCGCCGCCCCCCATCCTCCACCATGGCCTCGGCCTCGCCGTCCGGATTGTCCGGCAGAGTGATCGGCATGGCCCAGGGCTCGCGGGGATGATCGACCATGCCGCCCTGCATGCCGTCGATGGCCAGGATCGCCACCACCCAGGTCAACAGCGACTGGGCATGCCGATGGGCCATCTCCAGCTCCAGCTCCCGTTGCACCTGACGCATCTGGAACCGTTGCGACTCCAGCCCGGCGTAGACCAGCGGCACCAGAAAGGCGATCGCCGCCAGGGTGACGAGCAGCACCATGCCCCGTTCGCCCGCCCGTCCGTGCCGGGGGATCATGGTTGCACCCGGGGTTGAATGGCCGGCATGGGGGTGAGGTGGACGATCAGGTTCCAGGGACCGATGTCATGCCAGTTGAAACGCCAGCGGAGCGCCTTCCATGGGGTTTGCGCCCCCTCGCCGAAGAGACGCCACTCCTGGGGATCGAGGATATCATAGGCCACCTCGTCGAGACTCTTGTCGATGGTCAGGGTCACCATCGCCTCTTCGCGTTTGCCCCCCGCCGGCAGGATCGCCCGCTCCCAGATCATCCCCTTCTCCTCGACCTTGGAACGCCAGCGGTAGAGCACCTCCACCCGCGGTCCCAGGCGCCATTCGGGAACCAGGTCGCCACGACAGCGCAGGATCAGCAGCTCCTTGCCCTCGCGGATCAACCGCGCCGGGGGTTCCTTGTCCAGATGTTCGATATCGCGGCGGATCACCCGCCGGAGATGGTTCCACAGATGGATGGTCTCGGCGCGCTCTTCCAACAGCCGCGTCCGTGCCGTCCCGGAGCGCATCGTCTGATAGACCCCGGTCATGATCAGGGCGGCGATGCTCAGGGCGATCAACGCCTCGATCAGCGTGAACCCGGCGCGCCCGGCTCTCATGGGCCCGGCCATTGGAACTGCTCGGCAAACAGCGGGATCTTCTCCCTCGACACCTCGATGCGGGCGATCTGGCCCCGTCCGTCCTCGGTGCGCCGGATGCGGCGGCTCCAGGTGTAGGCGCGCCCGCCCATCTCCTCCTCGCCGGTCAACTCCTCGGGGGTGACCGGATAACCGGCGGCGAAAAAGAGCGCCATCTGGTTGCTGGCCACCTGGGCCGCGCCCAGGCGCTCCTCGAGCCGGTACTGGGTATCGGACTGCTGTTTCAGGATCGCGCCGATGGCGACGAACAGACTCCCGATCAGGGCCATGGCCACCAGGATCTCCAACAGGGTGAAACCGGGCGCATGCCGGGAGGCTATTCCCATCGTTTCAGCCCCGCCTCCAGGCGCGGATGGCTCCACTCCGGACGATAGGAGACCGTGAAGCCGTTCGGTTCGGTGTTGGAGACGAACTGCACCAACAGCGCCTTGACCGGTCCGAAACGGGTGAAGGGGATGGCCAGATCGCTCAACTCCCCCAGATCGCTCTTGTCCGGGATCCAGACCAGCCGTCCCACGCCGGGATCGACCCTTCCCGGCGCCAGCAGGGGATCGGCAACCGGGAGGTAGTTCTCCCCGTCCCGCACCTCGGGGTGATAGCTCCCCTGGGTCAGATCCAGACGCAACCGGTAGTCGGCCAATCCCGAGGCCCCCTGATCCCGCAACCAGATCAGCACATGGCGGAAGCGGCTGGCCGAAAGGCGCAACCCCTCCAGTTTGCCGGGTGCCAGATGGGGAATCACCAGGGACAAAAGAATCGACACCAGAAACAGGGTGACCATCACCTCCAGCAACGTGAAGCCGTTGACCGGACGGCGTGGCATCACGGCTTGATTTCCAGATTCCAGGAGGTGATGTCGCCGTTCTTGCCCTCGCCGCCGGGCATGCCGTCGCCACCCAGGGACATCAGATCATAGGCCCCGTGCAGACCAGGGGAGAGATAGACATACGGATTGCTCCACGGATCCACCGGTGGCTTGGGCAGATACCCCTCGGAACGCCAGCGTCGGAGTATCGGTTCGCTCTCCGGCTTGGTGACCAGGGCCTGCAACCCCTGCTCGGTGGTGGGGTAGT
>JADGAY010000370.1 GCA_015231775.1 Magnetococcales bacterium
TCCCGAGGCGCTTCCAAGCGACATGCGATCCGTCAAATTTGGCTCAAAACTGAAAATAGATGAAAGGACGGTACTCAGTCGGCATGCAGGCCGTGCTGATGGCCATCCAGACCCCCAACAACACCGCCAGCGTGATCTCGCCACGCCGCGCCAACCATTGGTCCAGTTGCCAGCGTTGGAAACTGCCGTGCACAACCGCCAGGATTGCCACGATCCAAGGCCCATTCAACGCCAGGGTGGCCTGGGCGGGTTGCTGGGAAAAAAAGGTGCCCACGGTCAGATACCAGGCCACCTGGACATCCGGCGCGCGAAAATAGACCAGCGTCCAGGAGACCCAGACAAACGTCACCACCGTGGCAATCACCCGCCAGAAGGGTATTACCAGTTTATGGCGGCGACAGAATCGCTGCCACTCCTGATGCAGGATCAACGAACCCCCATGCAGAATCCCGAAAACCACGAAGCCCCAGGCCGCCCCATGCCAGAGTCCGCACATCAGCATGGTGATGACGAGATTGCGATAGATCATCATCTGGCTGCGATTCTCCCCCAGAAAATAGAGGGGCAGATAGAGATAATCGTGCAGCCAACGCGACAGGCTCATATGCCAGCGCCGCCAGAATTCGGAGATATTGGTGGCCAGATAAGGGAAATTGAAATTGCGGGGCAAGGTATATCCCAACAGACCCGCCGTGGCCAGGGCCATGTCCGAATAGCCGGAGAAATCGCAGTAGATCTGAATGGCGTACAAGATCTGCCCTTGCATGATATCCCAGGTGGCATAGGCATGCGGATCCGCGAAAATTCGATCCACATGGATGGCAATCGGATCGGAAATGGCCGCCTTTTTGGTAAAACCGATGACAAACCAAACCAGACACAAGGAGACCCGGACATCCTTCCAGGAGCGGATCACGGCCAATTGAGGCAAAAACTCACTGGCACGCACGATCGGTCCGGCGAGCATCTGCGGGAAGAAACTCATGAAAATCGCAAAATCAAGCCATTGTCGCCTGGGTTCGAGATTCCTGTGATAGACATCCAGGGGATAGCTCATGCCATGAAAGGTATAGAAGCTGATCCCCACCGGCAGGATGATCTCCCATGCGCCTGGTTTGGACATGACGCCAAACAGGCCCAGGAAGCCGACAAATGAATCGATAAAAAAATTCAAATACTTGAAATAGAACAGAACTCCAATATTATACGTCACCACGCCCAACAGCCAGAGCAGCCGTGAGCGCCGATCGCTCGTGGCATGGATCCGTTGGGCCGATTCATGATTGACGATCGTGGAGAGCAGAATCAGCGTCAGGAAACGATAATCCCACGCTGCATAAAAGCCATAGCTGGCAACCAGCAACAGCCCCTTGCGCGCCCAATTGACACGCAACAGCCAGTAGATGGCAAAAACCACCGCGAAAAAAAGAAAGAATTGTCGATCCGTGAATAACATCACCGGCCCTGTGCTGTTGCGGATGGCGGATTCCGGCACAGCAGAACACCCCCCCACTGCGCGGTGAACGCGGGAGTCAGGAGCGCATACCACGCCGAACCGGACGGTTGGGGCTGTTGTTCCAGGTGATCACGCAGAAACAACCACGCATCCACCGCACCCATATGGGCATGACGGAAATCGCAGATCACCCGACTCCGCAGGGGGTGATCGGCAGGCAGAAGAACACGCAACCGATTCTGTCCCAGGGAAGGCAAGACCACGCCGTTCAACGCCTCGATCCCGATCCCGGCCTGGCGGGTCAGATCCTCGACCACCGCGACCAGACGCTCCTTCTCCCCCTCGATGTACTCCAACTGCTCCCGATCCGATGGAAACGCGACGCGAATATGAAAATCGTGATGCAGATCGAAATGTTCAATCACATCCGCATCCCCAAAACCGATGCGCATGGCCCCGGCGTTCCGCGCCACCGAACGCTCCGCGTAGCCGTGATAGGTCAAGAATCCATCCCGGTCATCCCCCAGCCCCATCAACACAGCCACGGCACCATCACCCCAGAAAAAATTCCCGTGATTCTGATTGCGCGTCAAATGCGAGGCAACCGATCCCGCCACCACCAACACCACGCCACAATCCGGGAACAGGCGCAACTGATTGCTCGCCAACTGCATGGCGCGCATCAATCCGACACACCCTTGTCCCAAATTGAG
>JADGAY010000371.1 GCA_015231775.1 Magnetococcales bacterium
ATCCGCCAGCCATGCCAAAAGCACCTTCCTGGCCAACATGAGCCACGAGGTGCGTACCCCCATGAACGGGGTGATCGGCATGCTGGCGCTCCTGTCCAAGACCCGCATGAATCCGATCCAGAAACAGTACCTCTCCATCGCCCTGCAATCCGCCGAGCTGCAATTGAATGTCATCAACGACATCCTGGACTTCTCCAAGATCGAGGCGGGCAGGTTGGTGTTGGAACAGGTTCCCTTCGATCCCCGCGAGCTGGTGGACAACGTGGGCGCCATGCTCACCGGCGCGGCCCATGGCAAGGGTCTGGAACTCTTGATCCACTTCTCCTGGCGCATTCCGTCGGAGTTGATCGGGGATCCGGTGCGTCTGCGTCAGGTGCTGATCAATCTGGCCGGCAATGCCATCAAGTTCACCTTGAACGGCGAGGTGGTGATTCGCGCGGATCTGGTCCGGGAGAACGATGAGAAGGCGCGCATCTGCTTTTATGTGCTCGATACCGGCATCGGCATCTCCGATCAGGCGCGGGACAGGCTGTTCCAGCCGTTCGCGCAGGCGGACGACTCCACCACCCGCCGCTTTGGAGGCACCGGCTTGGGGTTGGTGATCGCCCGACAGATCGTCGAGGCGATGGGCGGGGTGATCGGTCTGGCCAGCCAGCCGGAGGGGGGATCCCTGTTCTGGTTCGAGGTGGAGTTTCCCAAGGCGCCGGGGGCCAAGGCCGTGCCGCCGCCGGAATTTTGTTGCAAGCGGGTGCTGGTGATCGACGATTGTGTGACCAATCGCATGATCTTCCAGAACTACTTCCATGCCTGGCAGGTCGGGTGCGATGGGGCGGCCAGCGGGGAGGAGGGGTTGGCGCGGTTGCGGGCCGCACCGGGTTCTTCGGCTGGGGCCTATGATGTGGTGATCGTGGATATGCGCATGCCGGGGGTGGATGGTTTGGAGGTGGCGCGGATGCTGCGCGCGGATGCGTCGATTCCGAGGCCCAAGGTGATGTTGTTGAGCTGCGGGATCCATCTGGAGGAGTCGGTGTTGAGCGACGTCGGGGTGGGTGCGTTCGTGATGAAGCCGGTCGGCCCCCGGCGATTGGCGCGCGCCCTGGAGTTGCTGTTCAAGCCGGAGGAGGCGGGAGCCGGTGAGATGCCGGACGGGGTGACCAACCGACCCGAGGGGCTCTTGTTGGGCAGGGTTTTGTTGGTGGAGGATACCTTCGTCAATCAGCAGGTGGCGTCGAGCATGTTGAAACAGATGGGCTTCACGGTGGAGATCGCCCGGGATGGGGAGGAGGGGGTTGGGAAGGCCATGACCGGGCGTCCGGACCTGATTCTGATGGACATGCAGATGCCGGGGATGGATGGTCTGGAGGCGACGCGACGCATACGGGAATGGGAGTCGCGACTCGGGGTGGGGGAGCCGATTCCGATCATCGCCATGACGGCCAACGCCTTGAGTGGCGATCGGGAGCGGTGTCTGGAGTCCGGGATGAACGACTATCTGGCCAAGCCGGTGTTGTGGGATGCGTTGATGAACAAGTTGTCCCAGTGGTTGCCCGCGCGGGGTCTGGACGCGGCGCCTCCCGCGCCGGAGGTGCGAACCGAGGGGGAAGAGGGGCGGGCGTTGGCGTTGGATCCGGTGGTGTTGGAGCGGTTCTGGCGTTCCATGAAGGAGGTTCCGGGGACTTTTACCCTGGTGATCGAGGAGTTTCTGTCGAGCACTCCGGGGTTGCTGGAAACCATCGAGCGGGCGGGGGTGAAGAACGAGGATGCGGTGGTGCGTGGCGCGGCCCATGCCTTGAAGTCGAACAGCGCCACGGTGGGCGCGATGGCGCTCTCCGAGCTGTGCGCGGTGATCGAGAAAGCGGCCCGCGTCGGCGACATCCTGCCGGCAGTCCGCCTCCATCCAGCGGCGGTCCATGCCTTCCACGCCGCCGAACCGGGGTTGATGCAGGCGTTGGAACGGGAGGCGGGTGGATAGGAGGTGCTTCGGGTGGTCTGTTTCCCGGTGCGGGACGGAACCGTCCGCGCTGCCAAGCTGATGCAGGCGTTGGAACGGGAGGCGGGTGGATAGAGGGTGCTTCAGGTGGTCTGTTTCCCGGTGCATGACTGGTAAACCGTCCGCGCTGCCGGGCTGATACAGGCGTTGGAACGGGAGGCGGGTGGATAG
>JADGAY010000372.1 GCA_015231775.1 Magnetococcales bacterium
AAGGACTGCCTGATGGCCTACAACACGCCGTCAGGGTTCAAGCTCATGATGAACATGGTGGCGGGCATGGGCGGGGCGGGTGCGCTCCCTGAAAATCCAACGTGGAAGAACAACACCATTACCGCGACCGGCGTGTGCGGATATACCTGGGGCGACTATACCGGCACGTTGACGGTCGATTATAACAATTTCCGCACTTGCACCAGCCCGCCGGCCCAGACTCATAACGTCTCCGGTGACCCCTCGCTAGACGCGAACTACGTGCCGCAATCGGGATCGGTGCTGATCGACGCAGGGGATGGCATTACCTCTTGGCCCGCCTATGGCGGTGGCACAATCACATTGGACCGTAGCACAGCACCAGGATGGTTCGCGGGCACATTTGCGCCTCCACCGTCAGGCCAGGGGCACGACGTGGGGGCATTTGAGCGACTTTTTTCAGCGCCGCTCGGATCGACACGATTTATTTTGAGGCGATAAAGGGATGTGTTCGTGGTCAAGATCCAACCAGCACCGACCAGTTAGGAGCCAACTGTGAAACTCTTTACGACCTGTTACGCGATCAGCCACACGCCGGACGAAGCGGCCATCGCGGCGAAATATGACCTGCTCATTGTCAACCAGAACACGGCCCCAGTCGCCACTGCCTGGCTCGATTCGGTCAAGGGGCTCAAGCCTGGCATCAAGATCCTGGCCTATCAGATTGTGGCGGAGGAGCCTGGCTCCGCGCCTGGACCTGGCAATGCGGCCCTGATGAATGCCACGCGCTGGAGCAATGTGGGTCAAGATCCGTGGCTCATCACTGCGACCGGCGACATTGCCGCGATCCAGTCAGGCTGGCGGAACCGCCGCATGTTCGACTACCGGAAACAGGTCTGGAAAGACTCGTTTCGGGAGGCCTGCGCCGCGATCCTCTCGGCCTATCCGTTTGACGGCCTCTTTTTCGATAACTGCACGGCCTCATGGGCCAAGCATCAACCGGCTAACCCTAGCGCAGCGAACGCCTTGCAAGATGTGTTGCTCGACATCCGCCGCGCCTATCCGTCCAAGTGGCTCATTGGGAATTGTGTCGAAAGCTGGATGGGATTGAACGGTGAAATGAACGAGGGGCGCATCGGGCAGAGTGCTGAGCTTGCGCCGACCGTTGGGCAAGTGGTGCCGAATCTCAATTGTTATTACCTGCCCGCGACGCCGACGACCACGGATGCCGACATTCAAGCTGCCTATACCGCAGTGAAACCCTACGGAGCATGGTTCGGCGTGCATACGGCGGTGCTGTCCTGGCCTGCGATTTTGGATACACTGGAGGCATCATGATGACACGATTTCTTTGTTTGCTGGCCTTACTCATCACCCCCTCGGTTGCCGGTGCGGCGACCTACTATGCTGATCCGGCTGGTGGCGCGGCAGAGTCCTGTGTGAACGCGGGCGCCAACGCCTGCACGCTGCAGCGAGCTATCACGGTGTCCTCGGCGGGGGATACGATCAACGCGGCCTGCGGAACCTATGCTCTCGGATCGGCAACGCTCGCTGTCAACAAAAACGTCTCGATTTTGCTCCCTACCGCTGGCTGCGGCATCATCACGTCCAGCCATGCCACTTCGACAGTTGATCTCACGGCTTCGAACGACGCGAACACGCTTACCTTCGGGGCGTTCGACCTGCGGAACACTGGTGGGGCTGGACAGATTCTCCGTATTCTGACGGCCGCTTATGATGCCACGGTGGAATTATCTGGAACGATCATTCCCGCTGGAGCCGTCAACCGACATATTCAAGACGCCTGGGTGCGAGGAACGATCAAGTTTACCAATGTGACACTAGGCGGAACCATCGGCACGCAGGCAGGCATCTATTCTGTCACCACGCCGACCTCTGCCAAGAAGATTCAAGTCACTGGCGGTTCCTATGTCTTGACGGCGAGCGCATCGAATACCCCGGCAATTTGGATTGAGCGTGCGGCTGGCGTCTCCGTCTCTGAATGGGTTTACATCAACGGGCCGACCGTCAATGTCTCCGTGCCGACATCACTGGGGACATCGGCCCTTGGGATTGGAATCCGCCTTCATCGCATCACGAGCGGGACTGGCATTTCAGGCAACACAGAACCGCCGATTGTCGAGCATGCGACCGTGACGCTCTCGACGCCAGGTGCCAC
>JADGAY010000104.1 GCA_015231775.1 Magnetococcales bacterium
CAACCCGATGTGATCATCACCCACAGCTCCACCGACTCGTGGCTGACCGCCCTGGGAACCCGGTTTCTGGCCAATCGACCCGCGCTGATCCGCCTGCGCCACATCTCGGCCCCGGTGCCGGTCAATCCGGCCAACCGCTGGATCTACGGTTCGGCGAGCCTGCAGGTGGTCACCACCGGCGCGGGGATCCGCGAGCGGCTGATCCGGGTCAACGGCATTCCGGCGGATCAGGTCCACTCGATTCCCACCGGCATCGATCTGGAACGGTTCTCCCCCGGTGATCAACAGGCCGCCCGCGCCGCCCTCGGCGTGCCAGGGGAGATCCCGATCATCGGTATCGTCGCCACCCTGCGCAGTTGGAAGGGACATCACGACCTGATCGACGCCTTCGCGCAGCTCAACCATCCCCAGGCCCTGTTGGTGATCATCGGCGATGGTCCGCGGGAGGATTTCTTGAAACAGCGCATCGCCGCGCTGGGTCTGCCCCCCGAGAAGATCCGCATGACCGGGCGTCAGGAGAACGTTTCCCAATGGCTGCGCGCCCTGGATCTGTTCGTGCTCCCCTCCCTGGCCAACGAAGGGGTGCCCCAGGCGTTGATCCAGGCCATGGCCACGGCCTTGCCCATCATCTCGACACCGATCGGTGGCATTCCGGAGATGATCGAATCCGGGGTGAGCGGGGTGCTGGTGCCGCCGGGGGATGTGCCGGCTCTGAGCGCGGCCATGAAGGCAATTCTTGAGAATCCGTCGGAAGGACGGGCATTGGGCATGGCAGCCCTCGCGGTGGCCCGTGCGCGCTGCTCCACGGAGACCATGCTCGATCGGATGGAAGGGGTGATTCAGGAGGCGCTGCGACGTCGGAACGGGGGGCGTTGACCCCTACCTGGACTCCAGGGGGTCACTCGGAATGCATGGCATCCCGCACCTCCTGGCGCGCGAAAAAGAACAGAATCAAACCAGGAAAGCTCCCCAGGATGGTCAACATGCGATACATCAAAAAGATGGTGCCGTAAGGGGCCCCGGAGGGTGAGGACTCGATCCAGCGACACACCTGATCGAAGGTCGCCTCGCCCACGCCGATGCCGCCTGGCGTCAGGGGGAGAAAATTGGCGATCCAGGCCCAGGGCGTGGCAAACACATAATCCAGTGGGGCGAGTGGACCAATCTCCAGAGCCAGGGCCACCTGGACCAGCGCGAACAACATCATCGTCTGCGCCCCGAGGGAGAGCAGAAAGGCCTGGGACAACTGTCCGCGGGCCGTTCGATACAAACGCACGATCTCGATCATGCGCGCGGTCAGGCTTCCGAGGCGTCCAGAGGTCAGAAATGCGGCAAACCGGGGCGAGCGCCCCACATGTTTGGCCAATCGGTAGATCAACAGCGCGCCGAGGGGCAGACCCAGCACGAAAACCGCCACCATGACCGCCATGAAACGCAGGGTGACGGACCCCATCACCAGTTGCGGCTGCAACGCCACCGCCACCAACGCGATGACCAGCATGGCATGCAGTCCCACCAGCCGATCGACGAACAGGGTGGAGAGGGCTTCGAGCTTCTGTTTGGGGGCCACGCGCATGGCGTGGGCCATGCGTACCGCATCTCCGGCCATGCCGCCGCCGGGCAACACCAGATTGCAGAAGATGCCCAGATAGGTGATCCGTTGCCCCCAGGAAAAGGAGAGCGGGATCTGCTGGGAGCGAAGCAGGATCACCCAGCGCATGGAGACCAGGGAGTAGCTGCTCAGGCTGAGCAGCACCACGGAGAGGATGGTCCAGGGGGCGGTGGAAAGTTGACCCAGGGCGGTGAAATCGAGCTTGCCCTGATGCCACAGCAAGACGATCAGACCGGTTGACAGGATGAACTTCAACCACGGCACCAGCCGTTGCCACACACCTTGCATCACCGCTCCGGTTCTCCCGCGCAGGATCGAAGAGAGCGTTCTCGAACCATTAGCGGGCCTCCCTGCCACCCGCCTCGGGGGTCTCGGAGAAACCGAGCATGGTCAATGGGACCGGCCCCACCTCCCGGACCACCGGCGCGCGCAGCCCGGAGAGCTGGGATTTCCTCTCGCGCATGATCGTGCCGAGGGCGGGATCGATCGGCTGGGTCTGGGTTTGGGGGGTGGCCGCGGTCGGCAGGGTGAACACCGGGGCTGGCGCACCCGGACCGGCCAACAGCCAGATCAGGAGCGTGAGGACCAGACCCGCGCCGAGGGCCGCCACGGCGATCAGACCGGTTTGCTTGACCTTCATGGACGGGCCCCCCGTTCCAGTTTCAGGTTGAACCGCAGTTCGGTGACATCGGTGGAGAGTTCACTGGAGAGGATCTGGAATCCCCGCTCGCGCAGACGTGCGGCCATGGCTTCATAGTCGGCGCTGGCCACGGCGAACAGCTCCTGGACCCGTCCCTTGAGGCTCATCTGAATTTTGGCCGCATCGTCCTGCTCGATGGTCACCTGATCGAAGACGATTCGGCGTCCGTCCGAGGCTTCATGCAACTCCTTGAGCAGCTCGTGCCAGGAGGGTGACGCGCGCAGTCGCGCCAGACCATCGACAAAGGTGACCATCTTGCCGAGGGCTGGATCCACGGTCTCGGGTTTGGCGGTCGCGACCGTCATCTCCCGCTCGAGCCGGTTGGCCTCGGCGTCGAGCAGTCCGGCCCTGGTATTGAGCCATACGCCGATCAGAAAAAGGACGACCGTCAGGCCAAACGCGACCGGAAGCAGGTTTGGCAGAAGCCGTTGTGCTTGATATTGCAGTCGATCCACCACCGGCGAGGAGGCTTGGGAGACGTTCATGACACGCATGAGGGCGGGAATGGCGCTCACGACGAACCCTTCGTCCGAACACTTCAAAACCGTGGCCGGCAGGGTCTCGGAAGGCGCCTGGAGAATCCGTCCCAGCTCCCCGACCCAGGCCGCCTCGCGCAGCCGTTGTTGTTCGACGGCCCGCGCCGTCTCGTCCGCGCCCTCACCAAGCAGCCAACCGAAGTGGAGGATGCGATTCAAGGTGGCCTGGGCGCCGATCACCAGGGCACGCAGTTCGCTGGCCACCGATTCGGCCAGATTCTCCTTGGCAACGCGGGCACTGCCATAGCTGGAGATCCGGCTGGCCGCCAGCACCTGGCCGGAACGCCCGAGGAGGATATCCACATGGCGATCGTGTTCGAAGAGCACCGCCACGGTGCGATCCTTGGGCTGCTGGTTCAAAAGAAGATACGGCAGGAGATGGACGGAGAAGAGCAGATGGTGATGCGGGTCGTCATGGGCGCGATCCTCGTGGAGCCGCAACCGCTCCCCCTCGGCCACGGTGAAATAGAGTTCGGTCGAGGTTTTGCCCCGCGCCCGTTTCCAGTGGGTCAGCAGCCGGGCATGCTCCTGGGCCTCCCCGCTCTCCTGGAGTCGGCGACGCGCCACCACCTCGGCATAGGCCAGCGGCGCCTCGACGGTCATGAAGCGGGCCATGGCCCCGCCAAAATCGCTCACCACCCACTTGTCTCCCTGGAGCGCGGCGGGATCGGAAACCGGTTCCGCCCTGCCATCCCCCAGCCGGTGGGCCAGGCCATCCAGATCCACGATCCATTCGTCCGACTCGGAGATGTTCATCGTCCACCCACGCGGTTGACCATTGCGAACGTTCCCACCCATCAACCCGGCGGGGAGACCAGATAGTGACCGGTCAGGGAGATCAGCACCTTCTCACCCAGGACCGGCGCTGGTTCCGTCCCCTTCTCCCCGCCCCGCATGCGCGCCAACAGTCGTGGCGGCAACCCCTCCTGGGCGGTGAGCGCGGTGATTTCGAGCTTGCCGGGCTTGAAATGGTAACGGGAGGTGGAGGTCAGATGGTTCAACAGAATGCGCAACGCCTCTTCGGAGACGAGGCGCTCCTTGATCTCGACGGCGTAACGGGTCCACCCCTGGCGTTCGTCCAACCGGTTTTCGGTGACCGCCGCCGCGAACTGCTTGAGTTCATCGAGGGATTTCTGGTACTCCGCGGCGCGTGCCTTGGCGGCTTCCAGTTCCGAGGAGCGGAGACGGGATTTTTCCATCCGCGCCAATGCGACCCGATGGGTCTCCTGGGCCGAGACCAGATAGTAACCGACGCTCGGCATGGCCACCATGAACCCCGCGGCCATGAACAGGGGAAAACGTCGCGACAACGCGCGCAGCCTACCTGACAGGTTCATCATCCGCCACTCCAAGCCTGACTCGAGCATGATGGGAGGTTCTGGTCATCCAGACACGTAAGCATGATCACCGGAAATCAACCAAAATGCAATCCATGGCATCCAACCACCCTCAAGGATAACCATCCATCCGTCATTCCGTCAACCCGATGGCCCGAGCCGGAATTCCCCACCTCCATTGATCATGCTGATGCGTTCGACTGGAGAGCATTTTTTTTCATTGACAATATATTTCAATACCCTAACATTGATTAATCGTGAGTTTGCTCTCCACGGAAATGCCAACCACTTTAACAAAGAGAATCAATCGAACATGAATACCATCCGCGCCAAACTCCTCAATCGCCGGGAAGCGGGCTTCTCCCTCGTGGAAATGGCCATCGTCCTGGTGATCATCGGCCTGATCGTCTCCGCCATCGCCGTGGGCAAGACCACCATGGCCAAGGGTGAGGCCACCAAAACCTTTCAGCAGTTCATCAACCCGTACATCCAGGCCGTGTTGAGCAACTATCAGGGCACCGGTACCACCGCCCTGAGCGCCGCCGCCCAGAAAGAACTCCTGGCCTCCTACAAGTACGGCGACGGGACCATCGAACTCGATGCCGCCAACACCAAGGCGACCTCCTCCGGTCAACTGACCGTGGCCTTCAAGCTCTCCGGCCTCACCGGTGATCAGGGTGGTGAGTTGGCCAACGTCTTCCGCAACGCCCTCTCCGGCACCACCCTGGACGCCAACGGCTCCTCCACGGTCAATGCCTCCAACTCCCTGCTCGCCGCCACCTTCCGCGTGCCCGCCGTCAACATCGGCAACGCCCCCGGCAACGCCCCCAAGTGATACACCCTACCGTGGACCTCCCGCTCCGGGATGTCCATGTCCATCACCCCGCAACGCTCCCAGGCCCGCATAAAACGGGTGGGTGTTGAGAATCCCACCGGAAAACACCTGCCAATCCGGATGATTGGCCCCGATACGGGCCGCCGCCTCCGTCGCGTGCGCCGCATCCGGAAACACCCCGAACACCGTCGAACCGCTCCCGGACATCAATGTCGCCCGCGCGCCCGCCGCCTTGAGGGCCGCGCGGGCCGCGCCGATCACCGGCGTGATCGCCATGGCCGGGGACTCCAAATCGTTCTCGACACCCCCGATCCACCCCTCACCCGCCTCCGGCATGCCGAGGGGGGCGTCACGTTCCGGAAAGCGACCGTTCAGACGCCCGAACACCCGCCCGGTCGCCACCCCCTCACCGGGAAACAGCAACACCAGCGACCCGGTCAACGGCATCGGCAAGGGGGTCAACCGCTCCCCGATCCCACCGACCAGGGCCGCGGTTCCGCCGAGAAAGAAAGGCACATCCGCCCCCAACCGCACCCCCAGCTCGATCAGCTCCGCCAGACTCCGATCCAATCCCCACAGCCGGTTCAAGGCCAGCAGGGTCAACGCCGCATCCGACGACCCGCCGCCCAGACCCGCGCCATGGGGTATCTGTTTCACGAGTTCAAGCCGTGCGCCGAAGGGCACCCCATACCGATCCGCCAACAGACGGGCGGCGCGCCACACCAGATTCTCCTCCACCGACCCGGTAACCGGCGGATCGCAGGTCACGGAGATCCCGGTTTCGGTGATCGTCACGGTCAATGTGTCGTAAAGCGGGAAAAAGACCATCCAGGATTCGAGCAGGTGATACCCATCCGCGCGCCGTCCCACCACCCGCAGGGCCAGATTCACCTTGGCCGGGGCCAGAAATCGCGCCGAGGCGCCGATGATCACGCCCTCGGTCATGGGGGTCATGGATCCAGGGGACGCGACAGGGTGAATCCCGCGTCCAATGCCTGCTCGAATTGGGCTTTGGTGGAACCTTCGGACGGAAACCGCCAGTTCCGCAACACGAACTCCATGCGGATTTTGGGTTTGTCCAGGGTGACCAGAATGGTCTCGGGCATCAGATGGACACTGGCGCGCCGCGCGCCGGGATCCGGCCAGGTGTAGACCACCCGGTAGTTGGATCCAGGGGCTGCGCTGCCGGTTCGTTCGCGGATCCGTCCGCTCTCCGGATCGAGCCACAGCCGCTCCCCGGACCGACTTTCGACCCGAACGCCGGAAGGCTCCAAAGGCAGGGTCGCGGCTGGAGCCACCGGCTCGGCCATCCCCATGATCCAGGCGAACAGATGCTCCGGGGAGATCGGCACGCCGATCAGATGGTGCAGACCCTCGGGGGTGGCCGGGACTTCGGTGACCAGGCGTCGCTCGGGATCCACCCAGCGCACCCGCGCATCCCAGGCGAACAACTCCGCCGCGATCTCCCGAAACGGTCCCCGGACGCGCATGCGCACCCGCGACCAGGCGCTGCCCAGCAACTCGATGCGGTTGCGTCGCCCCTGATCCGGGGTCTCGATCTCCAGGGTGCCCTCGACCGCCCAGTGGGTTGGTCCCTGCCGGCGCACCCCCTGCTCCTTCTGGTAGCGCTCGACGATCACCCCGCCAGGAACGGTACGGGGGCTTTCAGGCGAAAAATCCAGGGAAGCGCAGGCAGACAACAGCAGGCCACACCCGATGGCCAGGACGCGGATGCGCGCGCGCGCATCAAGAGGGATCAACGGGTCGCACCGTTACCGGAGAGGTCGGGTCTGGTGCCACCGTTGGCATCGCTGCTCTTGGTGGCCCCGTTGCCCTCCGGGGCGAGACGTTCGATCTTCAGCCGCAACGCATCGTTGGCGCTGTTGAGTTCCAGCGACTGACGCCAGACCGACAACGCCTCCTTGATCCGTCCCGCGGCGGCCAGCACATCCCCCAGATGTTCGCGGATGGTGGGATCCTTGGGTTCCATGCGCACCGCCTCGCGCATGCGGGTCAACGACTCGTCCAGGCGATTCATGCGGTAGAGCACCCAACCGAGGCTGTCGAGAATGAAGCCATCCCCAGGGGCCAACTGCGACGCCTTGAGAATCAGCTTGTGGGCATCCTCGAGCTTCTCGTTGCGTTCCGCCCAGGTGTAGCCGAGATAGTTCAGGGCGTGGGCATCATCCGGGTTCTTGCCCAGATACTGTTGCAGATCCTGCTCGGCCTCGGGCCAACGCTGGAGTTTATCCAGAGCCATGGCGCGGTTGAACAGGAAGCGGCTCTGATCCGGGGCCAGATGCAACCCCTTGGTGGCGGTATCCACCACCGCGTTGTACTCCTCCTCCTGGAAGAGAATCACCGTCAGGGCGAGCAGCACCTCGATCCGATCCGGATAGGCCTCGTTGAGGGATTTCAAACGACTGGCCGCCTCCTTGCCCTTTTTCTCGGTAGCATCCAGAAATGCGACGCGCACCTGGGCCTCCAGAAAGAACGGATCATCCCGCTTGATCGATTCGTAGGCGATGCGGGCATCACGCAGCCGATCCAGCGCCTCGAGGGTCTGGCCGATGTAGTAGGCCACGCCGCTGTTGCCCGGACGCACCGCATCCGCCAGACGCAACTCCTGCAACGCCTCCTCGAAGTGACGCTGACTCATGAGGATGAGCGCCGAGGTCAACCGTGCCTGCACGCTGCCGGGGGAGAGCCGGGCAATGGTGCGGAACTCCTCGAGCGCGGCGGCGCGATCCTCCTGGGTAAGCAGCAGCCGGCCCAACCGACTGTGGATGGTCTCGCTCTCCGGATTGCGCGACAGGAACTCCCGATAGATGGTCTCGGCCTCCTTGGGACGATCCAGCTCCTGCAGGGCGGCCCCGAGGGCCAGGATCGGCTCGAGTTGATCCGGGGCCTGCTTGCGCGCCTTGCGGAAAAACTCCAACGATTTCTTCAGGTCGCCCATGTGCACATAGGCGCGTCCCATGGCCAGATTGGCCTTCCAGGCCACGTCGGACTTGGCGAACAGCGGGGCCAGCGCCCCCCTGGCACGCGCCGGATCCTTGAGGCGACCGTAAATCTGCGCCAGCATCAGTCGCGCCGACAGATGATCGGGCTGTTTCTTGAGCAACGCCTCGTAGTGACTGGCCGACTCCGGATAGCGTTCCAGGGCATTGAGGAGACCCGCGAGCAGCAAACGGGCCTTGATGTTGTCGGGGTCGAGGGCGACCGCCTCCTGGGCATGGCGGGACGCCACGTTGAGTTCGCCGCGCTGGGTGGCCAGGTGGGAGACGATCAGACGCGCCTCGACCGACTTGGGATCCCCCTCGGCCACGCGCACGAAGGCGTTCTCGGCCTCCTCCCAGCGCCGGTCGCCCATCATCATGTGGCCCAGGACATAATAATAATAGACGCCATCCGCGCTCGGTTTATCCGAGGTTGGGACCGGGGTTGGCGCCGCGGTCTCCACGGTGTCGCTCTGCTGCTTCTCGTCCTTGGGAACTTCCGCGGATGCGGTGGGGGTGCCATTCACCGGTCCCACGGCCACGCAGCCGGACATAACCACTCCGGAGAACAGGCTCAACCACCGCCCCCCCTTTTTACCACCCACCAATCGTGTCATCATGCCATGCCTTTGCCACCGGAACCCGTGACCGGTTGCCGCTGTAAACGTGCTCGATGGAAGGAGATCCCCTCACCCCCCCCAACCCTGGACCATCCCTTCGGGAGTTCCACGTTGACTTACATGATGGGGGGAGACCCCCTCACCCCCAACCCTGGACCATCCATCCGGGTGTTCCACGGGATCGTGGCACGATGCGGGCACCCCCCTCACCATGCACCCGTGCCCCCTCCCTGACCGGAGTTCCATGTTTAAAACGCGATCGTGTGACGAGGATGGCGACCGTTTCCGATTCCCAAGTCACGCGCTTGTGCGCGCGCTTTGACGAAGAGACAGGTCAAGCAGCCGTGACGATCATGGAATTGTTATCGATTTCAAGGTAAACGCCGTGAGATGACCGCCTCGGACAACTGCGCGGGAAAATCTTTTTGCGACCCTTCCGAATAGACAGTATAGCACACATCCCAACGCCTTTCCAGAGGCATTTGGAGCCATGCGAAAATTCATGTCTCCCCGGAGGCCTGACCATCGTCGGCCCACTGGATCTCCTGGATCAGTTTGAACAGATCCAGTCCATACATGCGCGCCACATCGCTCAACGTATCCACTTCGGATGCCAAACACTCACCGCAATCGATCCCCTTGAGCGCCAACATCCGCGCCAGGCCAGGATGTTCCCGCATCAATTGGGCCATGGTTTTGTTCGCGTCGATGACACCCATCCCCCGCAACCCTCCCGCACCACCCGCTTTGATCAATTTTGCCTGATGAGGGAGAACCCCTCACCCCCATGAGCGGCGCCCCCCTGCGGACGTTCCACGGTCGAGGGGGAGCCATCGTGTTCCCACGAGTTTCCTTAATTGCTCAATAGTGTGCCATTCCCGCCACGGCATGGCAACAACATTCCACGCGACCCGTTCGCGCGTTCAACGACCCAAACCCGAAACGGACAAAATCAGAACCCACCCTTGCATCCAGTGCCACGATATGCGATACTCGTTTTTTGAGTTCAGTCTCGACCTCGACCACTTCAACCCTCTGCTCTGATTCACGGGAGAGCATTCGTGACAAGAAAACTGACCATGGGCGGAAAAGCCCCGCAAACCGGCAACCGGGTCTCCCACTCCCACCGGAAAACCAAGCATGCCTGGCTGCCCAACATCCAAAAACGGGCGCTGTTCAGCATGGTTCTGCGGCAGAACTTCCAGATGACGCTCCCCACCGAGACCCTGCGCTCCGTGGACAAGGCCGGCGGACTGGATGAGTTCCTCATGAAGATGAACTCCGACCTGCTCAACGAGCCCATGCGTCGCCTCCAGGCCCGCATCCGCGAACGCTCCACCCGCGCGGCCACGGCCTGATCCCGCGCGATCCGAACTCTGGCAGGTCGGGGCCGTTCCAAAACCCGACCCCTGAGATCTCGGGTCATCCATTCAAAAAAAGGCGGGCCGTTTTGCAACCATGCGAAACGGCCCGCTTTTTTTTTCGAAATAAATCCGTCCCGCGTTCGACGAACATGGGGGCGGGGAACCGCCAGCCAAATCCCCCACCCTTTCCAAGCACCGATCCCAACTGTTGCCGTGAAAAAAAATCACAACCCGTGATTCAAGAAATAAGGCATCAACCGGATGCCCGGATCAAAGGTCACCGAGGCGCTCCGCAACAGATTCTCGTCGTAGACCAGGTTGCCATCCGGCTCGATGCCATGCCCGAACATGGCAAAAGGGACCGGACCCGGATCGTGGGTCTTGGTCACCAGCGGGGTCGGATGGTCCGGCAGGGCCATGGCCCGGAATGGACCCTGTTTGGCCAGCGCCTCGAGCACCGGCCCCACCAGCCGCGCATCGAAATCCTCGATCGCCTTGAGCTTGTAATCCATGCGCCCGGCATGCCCCGCCTCGTCCGGGGACTCCACATGCACGAACATCAGATCGCGGCTCTCCAAACCCTCCAGACAGGCCCGCGCCTTCCCTTCGTAGTCGGTATCGATCCAACCCGTGGCTCCCGGCACATGCATCACGTCAAAGCCGATGTGGGAGGCGATGCCGCGCATCAGATCCACCGCCGAGATGATCCCCCCGCTCTTGCCGAACCGCTCCTGAAAACGCGGCAGGATCGGCTTGCGACCGTGGCCCCACAACCAGATCGAATTGGCCGGACGTTTGCCATTGGCCACCCGCGCCTGGTTGACCGGATGGTCGGAGAGGAACGCCCACGAGGCGCGCATCAAGGCGAAAACCGGCTCCGCGTCCGGCCCCTCCGGGGTGGCGCCCTCGATCGGTTTGTCGGAAATATCGTGGGGCGGAC
>JADGAY010000105.1 GCA_015231775.1 Magnetococcales bacterium
TCGGTCGCCAGCAACCGTCCGGCCCGGCGGGAGGCGAGGGTTCCCACGCCGGCGGCCAGGGCCAGCATGCCGAACATCGCCGCATGGCCGACATGTTCGAAGAGCACCCCGGAGAGGGCCACGCCCATGCCACCCCCCACCCCGTAGGAGAGGGCCGCCAACCACCCCTGGGCCACGCCGCGCGCTGACTCGGGGGCGAAATCATGCACCCGCCGCACCGAGGCGACATGAAAGGCCCCGAAGGTGAAGGCATGCAACAGTTGCGCCCCCACCAGCCAGACCAGCTCCACGGTGGTGGCATAAATCGACCAGCGCAGCGTGGCCAAAAGCAGGGAGAGCGTCAACAGAGGCGCCACGCCGACCCGTTCGATCCAGGCGCGGGAGCGGCTCATCAACACCACCTCGGCCAGCACCCCGACCGCCCACAACAGGCCGATGGCGGTGCGGGAGTAACCCTGTTGTTGCAGATGCAGGGACATGAAACCATAATAGCCGCCGTGGGAGAACTGCATCATGGTGGCGCTGAAATAGAACCAGCGCACGTCGGCCCGTTCGAACAGGCTCCAAAACCGCCTGCGGGTATCGTGGCGGACCGAGGTGCGCGGCAGCCTGGTGGCAAAGAGCGCGGTCAGGGCCAGGAGCAGGGCGATCAGCATCGGAATGGTTTCGAGCCCAAACCGGTCGCTCAACGGTCCGCCGCCCAGGGCGCAGACGATGAATCCCCACGATCCCCACAGCCGCAAGCGTCCGTAATCCCAGTGATGGGCGATCGACTGCTCCATGGCCGTGGCATCGACCAGGGAGAGCGGACCGGTGTGGAAGAGGCTGTGGAGGAGCGTGACCCCGAAGATCCAGAGCAGGCTGGAGTCGATGAAAAAGAGCGAGAAAGCGGTCAGGGCGCCGAGGCAGGTGCCCAGAATGATGGGGTAGCGACCGATCCGGTCGGCGATATGGCCCCAGAGGGGCGGGGCCGGAATGCGGATCCACTGGGTGAGGGCGGTCAACAGGCCGATGGTCTGGGCGCCGAGACCCAGATTGGCCAGATAGAGCGGCCAATAGGGGATCCAGACGCCCACCACCGCAAAGTAGCAGGCGTAGAATCCGGCGATCGGCCAGCGGCGAACGGAGGTGGTCAAAGGGGCGGTCAGGCGGGCCGGATCAATAGCGGAACAGCACCCATTGCGGAACCACGATCAAGGGTTCATAACCGTTGCTGCGCGAATCGAACAGACCATCCCCGTCGGTGTCGATGAGATAGTAGGTCGGTCCATTGGCGGGCACCACCTGGATCTGGTATACCGCGCCCTGGGAGCTGAATTCCCGTACCTGGTTGCCCTGGGCATCCTCGTATTTGCGGATGACGGTGATGTGTCCGGGTTTGTCGGACTCCACCTCTTCGCGCAGCTCCGAGACGAGGGGCCCCTTGACGGGTACGGGATGGCCAGCCGAGCGGACCTCGGCGGCCTGGGCGGGAGCGGTGGTCGAGAGCAGCAGCACCACGAGCAGGGCCAGGAGCGGCGAACGGGCGTTTGAGCGACCCTGAATGGCGATGGAGGATGATCTGGACTTCATGACAACACCCCGGCTGTTTTTGATGGATGGCTCCGGATTTTTATACCGGGCCTTTTACGGCGTCAAGCCTTTGGCCCGACGCGATGGATTTCCCACGAATGCCATTTTCGGCTTCCTGAAGATGATTCGCAAGGTGGTGCATGATCACAAGCCGGAATACCTGGCCATGGTGTTCGATGCCGGGGGTCCGGTGTTCCGGCATGGGATCTATCCGGAGTACAAGGCCAACCGTCAGGCGATGCCGGATGATCTCAAGGCGCAGGTGCCGGTGATCCGGCGTTTGGTGAGCGCCTGGAACGTGCCGATCTTCGAACAGGTCGGTCACGAGGCCGATGATCTGATCGCCACCTTGGCCCGATTGGCCGAGGGAGAGGGGTGGGAGGTGGCGGTGGTGACCGGGGACAAGGATCTCTCGCAGATCGTCTCCGAGCGGATCCGGATTTTCGATCCCGCCAAGGAGCAGTGGATCGGACCGGCGGAGGTGCGGGAGAAATGGGGCGTGCCGGTGGAGCGGCTCACCCAGGCCATGGCCCTCATCGGCGACACCTCGGACAACATTCCCGGCGTGTCGGGGGTGGGACCGAAACTCGCGGCAGCTCTGATCGGGCAGTTCGGCGATCTGGAGAGCCTGTTTGCCCGGGTGGCCGAGGTGAGCCGTCCGGCGTTGCGTCAGACCCTGGCCGATCCCGAGGTTGCCCGTCTGGCGCGGCTGTCGTTGAGCCTGGTGACGGTCGATGACGCCATGGAGTTGCCCTTCGAGCCTGAGGCGCTGAGGTGTCGCCCGCCGGATCGCGAGGCGTTGCGGGCGTTGTTGACCGAGATGGAGTTTCTCTCCGAGTTGCGGGATCTGGATCGGTGGGCACCGGCGCAAGCGGCGCCACCCGAGCAGACGGATGCGCCATCCTCCCCGGAGCAGCCGGTAAGCGACCCCACCCCTGGCAGCGGCTACAAGGCGATCACCGATGCCGCGACCTGGGAGGCGTTCCTGGACCGTTTGCGTCTGCGACCGGCCTTTGCCCTGGACACCGAGACCACCGGGCTGGATCTCTCCCAGGCGGAATTGGTGGGCTTGTCGATTGCCTGGCGGGCCGGGGAGGCGTGGTACATCCCGGTTGGCCATGTCCCCGAGGCGGCGCCGGAGGGGCAGTTGTCCCGCGAGCGGGTGTTGGCGGATCTCAAGCCGATTCTCGAGGATCCGCGCATCGTCAAGCACGGCCAGAACAGCCAGTTCGAGTATGCCATCCTGCGCCGGTACGACATCACCCTGACCGGGATCGGCAGCGACACCATGTTGCTTTCCGGTCTGCTGCACGGCCAGGCGCGCCGTCACAATCTCGATGCCCTGGCCTTGGCCGAACTGGGACGCCAAACCATCACCTTCAAGGAGGTGGCGGGTATCGGCAAGAAGCAGGTCACCTTCGATCGGGTGGCCTTGTCCGAGGCGGTTCCCTATGCCTGCGAGGATGCGGAGGTAGCCTGGCTGCTGACCGAAAAGATGGCCCCGCGTCTGGCGGCGGTTCCCTCCCTGACCCGGTTGTACGAAGAGATCGAGCGTCCGTTGATTCCGGTGTTGGGTGAGATGGAGCTGGCCGGCGCCCTGGTGGATCGGGCCGCGCTGGTGCGGCTGTCCGGGGATTTCTCCGCGCGCCGCGCCCTCCTCACCAGCCAGATTCACGCATTGGCCGGCCAGGCGTTCAACATCAACTCCACCCAGCAGCTCGGGGAGATCCTGTTCAAGCAGATGGGGATCAAGGGGGGCAAGCGCACCAAGACCGGCTATTCGACGGATGTCGAGGTGTTGACCCGGCTCTCCGAGGAGGGGCATGAACTGCCGGGACTGGTGTTGGAGTATCGCGGCCTGACCAAGCTGCAATCGACCTATACCGATGCCCTGACCGCCCAGCTCGATCCGAAGAGCGGGCGCATCCACACCCGTTATAACCAGGCCGCCACCCTGACCGGTCGTCTATCCTCCTCGGATCCCAATCTCCAGAACATTCCGGTGCGGCGTCCGGAGGGCAAGGCGATCCGCGCCGCCTTCATCGCTCCCCCTGGTTCGCTCTTGCTTTCGGCGGATTACAGTCAGATCGAGTTGCGGCTGTTGGCCCATCTGGGCGACATCCCCCGTTTGAAGGCCGCCTTCGAGCAGGGTTTGGACATTCACGCCGCCACCGCCGCCGAGCTGTTCGGATCCGCGCCGGACGCGGTGGACGCCGAGGCGCGGCGTCTGGCCAAGACCATCAATTTCGGATTGATCTACGGCATGAGTCCTTATGGTCTGGCCAAGCGTTTGGGGATCTCGGTCGGCGAGGCTTTCAACTACATGGATCTCTATTTCAGCCGTTATGATGGCGTGAAGGCACACATGGACCGGACCATCCGGTTTGCCCGTGAGCACGGGTATGTGGAGACCCTGGGTGGGCGGCGTTGTTTTGTCGCGGATATCGACCACACCAACCGCAATCTGCGTGAGTTGGCCGAAAGAACGGCGATCAACGCGCCGTTGCAGGGTTCCGCGGCGGATCTGATCAAGCTGGCCATGATCCGGTTGCATCGTGCCTTGCGGGATGCCCGCCTGGAGAGCCGGTTGATTCTCCAGGTGCATGACGAGCTGGTGCTGGAAGTTCCGGAAGCCGAGCTGGAGCAGGTCAAGGAGCTGACCCGCGTGGCCATGGAGCAGGCCATGTCCCTGTCGGTCCCGTTGCGGGTGGACATGGGGGTGGGCGCCAACTGGGCCGAGGCGCATTGATTTTATGCCCATTTTTCGTTTGCAGCCTGAGCCGTTTTTTCCGGACCCGAGTCTGGCCGAGCCTGAGGGGGTATTGGCCGTGGGTGGGGATCTGTCGCCCCGGCGGTTGGTGGCTGCTTATGCCGAGGGGATTTTTCCGTGGTACTCCAAGGGTGAGCCGATTTTGTGGTGGAGTCCGGATCCCCGTGTGGTGTTGGAGCCGGCGGATTTTCACATTTCGCACAGTTTGAGGAAGACCCTGCGGCGTGGCACGTATACGGTGACCTTTGACTGTGCCTTTGACCAGGTGATTCGGGGTTGTGCGGCTGCGCGTGAGGCGAGCGGCACCTGGATCACCCATGAGATGGAGCGGGCGTTCATTCGGTTGCATCGGTTGCGGTTGGCCCATTCGGCGGAGGCGTGGATCTTGGACGAGGAGAGTGGCGCACCGATGTTGGCGGGTGGGGTGTATGGCATGGCGTTGGGCGCGGCATTTTTTGGCGAGTCGATGTTTTCGGTGCGGACGGATGCGTCCAAGGTAGCGTTCGTGTTTTTGATGCGGCGTTTGGTGGAGATGGGGTTTGAGTTGATCGATTGTCAGGTGGCGACCGATCATCTGTTGCGGTTTGGGGCCCGTTCGATTTCGAGGGATCGGTTTTTGGCGCGGTTGCGGAGGGCGATCGCCAGGCCGATTCCGGCGGGAATGTGGCGGTGAAAAAAAATGTTTACGGGGGACGGGGGGCCGAAGGCCCCCGGCGGAGGTTCGGAGGCAGCGCCTCCGAGGTTTTGTCTTTTTGACTTTCTCTTTTGACTTTGGCGCGTTTTCTAAAGGAAAAAATTTTCACGCTTTTTGTGAAAATTTTTTACGCGCCAGCCTTGGCTGCGGGAACGTTTCGCGCCTTTGGCGAAACGTTCCCGCGAACATGGCCCCAAAACAGGGCGCCGGAGGCGGCTTAAGTGCTGACGTGCCATGTGCATCCCCCCGTTTCCCTTCGGTCAGCGGCGGGATGCACATGAGACCCGCGCGCTGCGCCTTTTTTCGCAAAAGGCGCGAAAAAAGGCTTGTCGTTAAAAGCGCGCGAAAGACACAAAGAATAAAAAATCAAAAGTCGCGGGGCGCCGCCCCGCCCCCGCCGGGGGCGATGATCGCCCCTGTCCCCCGTGAACATTTTACTCAGTTGCCATCAAAATCAAAGTTGTGTTTGGCCGCCCCTTTCCCCTGTCCCCCGCGAACATTTTACTCAGTTGCCATCCACCACCGCCAGAACATGGGCCAAATGACGCTCCCACTGATAATCCCGCTCCACCAACGCCCGCCCCAACCGCCCACACCCACTCTCCCCCTCGTCCGCGCCCGCCAACAACGCCAACCCCTTGTCGATCAACTCATCCGGGGAGTCCGCCACCCAACGTCGCATCCGCGCATCATGCCGAATCCCCTCCATGGCCTGGGAGGTGGCCAATACCGGACGCGCCATGGCCATGGCCTCCAGAACCTTGTTTTGCACCCCGCGCGCAATGCGCAACGGTGCCACGGCAGCTTTCGACCAGACGATCCAAGGCCGCACATCCACGACATGACCGGTCACCGTGACACCAGGCAACCCCTGAAGCCGCAAAACCTCCGGCACCGGACGCCCACCCACGATCACAAAACGGGCTCGCGGCTCTTGCTCCCGAATCACGCCGAAGACCTCATGGGCAAACCAGGTCACGGCATCCACGTTCGGCCAGTAGTCCATGGCCCCGGTGAAGACCAACGGCAGATCTCCAGCGGCATAGGGGTTGGGGTAGTCGCGATCGGGGGAGAAAAATGCCACATCCACCCCGTTCTCCCAATAACCGGTCTTGGCCGCGCATTCGGGAGCCAATTGCCCAAATAGCGCTGCCTCGGGCGCACTGACGAACAACGCCGCGTCACACCGGGCGGCCATGGCACGCTCGGCCTCGAGAAGCAATCGCGCCTCGCGTCGATAGAGCCAACGCGCCCAGCCACGCCGCTGCTCGGCATAGGCCGCCCACTTGGCGGAATCCACATCCACGAAATCAATCACCCGACGGATCGCGGGGTCACCATCGAGAATGAATTGGGCCGGGGCCGCCGAATAGACCACCACCCGACGGATCGGATGACGCTCCAGGAGGGATGCGACCCAATCGCGCATGCGCGGATGGTCGTAATAGGGCAAGGTGAGCGCCTGACCGGTGAAAAGTCCCTTCAAGGCGCGCAGTTTGGTGGTGATGGGGTCGAGTCGCACCAGACAGGTCTCGCCCCCGCACATGGCGGCAACGGTCCCGACATGCGCCCGGTCCGCCTCGTCGTCGATGAAGGCCCCCAAATGAACCCGATAGTGGCTGGTCAGGGCGCGCAACAGATGATAAGAGCGGATCTTGTCCCCCTTGCGCGGCGGGTAGGGGATGCGATGGGCCAGAAAGAGCAGCTCGTCCATCAAGAGGCCGGACGGTGAATGACCAAGGTGTCGGCGATCTTGTCGTGCAGCCCCTGTTTTCTCTTGGTGAAGGCCACCATGATAAAGCCGATGAACAACAGCAGCACGGAGAGGATCTTGGACCAGTAACGCGCATTCGCGCGGCCAAAACCGATGCGCTGCCCCTGTTCGTCGGTCACCTGCAAGCCGAACATCTTTTTGCCGAGGGAGGCCTGCCAGTGGGAGGACTCCCCTATCGTGAACCACAGCCAGTGGATCAAGACACCGAGCAGATAGCCGAT
Organism: Magnetococcales bacterium; assembly: GCA_015231775.1. Taxonomy (GTDB): domain Bacteria; phylum Pseudomonadota; class Magnetococcia; order Magnetococcales; family Magnetaquicoccaceae; genus Magnetaquiglobus. The sequence continues at coordinate 7,032 of JADGAY010000105.1, forward strand.
GGATTCGGCCACCGCCACGATTTCATCGTTGGCGTGGGTATCGGCCATGGAAGCGCCCAGGGCAAAGCCGAGCGGGAAGACAAGCATGATGGAGACGATCTGACAGAGCAGCGTATCGACGATGACCGCCAGAAACCGGAACCAGAAACCGGCGTAACGGATCGTGGGTATTTCCGGAGCCGTGGTTGGGATGACCGAGGTTGCGGTTGCGACCATCAAGACGCCACATTGGCTACAGTATTTGGCATCCGGCTCGTTAGTGGTTCCACATTGGGTGCAAAACATGATGATTCGGGCTCGTCGAAAAAAGGTGGATCCAATCGGTTTTACGGAGCGGGGATCGCCCAGCGTCTCCTGGGCGATGTTACCAGCCGTAACCAGGAAGTGAAACCGCTCATGCCTTGGGCTCGGCCATCCGCACCGGCGGGGAACCATCCACGAGAGCGGCCTTGGCCTCCACCTCCGCCAGGGCGAGCATGCGCTCCTCGGTCAAACCCAGACCCTCACGCCAGGGGACCACGCCCATGCCAAGACGCAGCGTCACCAGGGCATCGATCAACTCATAACGTTCACGGGCCAGGGAGGCGTGCAGCGCCTTGGCCACTGCCAGCGCGGCGGCACCATCGGTACCGGGAGAGAGAATCACGAAACTCTCCTCGCTCCAGCGGGCCAGATACGCCTCGGGGTCCGGCAGCAGGGCCAGCCGGGTCGCCAGCGCGGTGAGCACCTGAGCCGTCCGATCGCGTCCCAGGGATTGGGTCAACTCCCCATGCTCATCCACCTGGATGAAGATCAACGAAAACAGCTCCCGCGGTTTCTTCTCGCCAGAGGCCGGCTCCATCTGCCGCGCCAGTCGGGCCATGAAGGCAAAACGGTTCGGCAGTCCAGTGGCCGCATCGACGAACGTTTCATCCCGCGAGGCCATCAAGGCATTCTCGGCGCGCCGCAACAGGTTCTGGAACTGGCCGACCACCGTCTGACTGCGCGCCAATGCCTCCTCGAGTTCCGTCACCCGCGCCCAGTAACCCCGCTCCTCGGCCAACAACGCCTCCATCACCGCCTCCGGACGCGTCAGCACTTCGTCGCTCAGACCGTGCGCCCAACTGATGGTGGCCCCGTCCTTGCGACCGATCAACGCCGAAGCCTCCACCAGATCCGCGCCCAATGCGGCCACCGCCTCGGTGATCGCCTTGCGCTCCCGCGCCCAGGAGGCCCGTCCCCGGTGTTCGGTGGTGATGATCCGGCCCAGACGTCGATAGAGGTCGTGCCAACGCAGGTTGAGCGGCGTTTCGGCTCCCCCGGAGGAGAGCACCAGGTTCGGTGGGGGCTCGTCCGGATCGTCGCCGCTCTCCCAGGCGTCCAGGGCGCGCAACGCCTCGGCGATCAATTCAGGCTCGAAGTTCGGCAACGGCTCGCGCCGTCCACCCCGCAAGGCCGCCTCGGCGATCCACGGGGCGATCTCCTCGATCATCGGCAGCAGGGTTTCGGAGTCCAGTCGATCGACGCGTCGGATCGCCCGGATCAGACGACTCACCTGAACCTGACGGTCTCGTTCGCTGTTCAGGGCCGAGAGGGTGAGCTTCTCCAGGATCAGGATGGCCGCCTCGCGGATCTCCTCGAGTTCCCGTTTGCACGGGCCGCGGGTCAGAAGCTCGCGGGTGGCCATGAAAGCACCGCGCAAATCGGGGCGCGGCTCTTCGAGCAGGGAGCGGATGCGGGTCAACTCGGTGGTCAACCGTTCGGATTTCATGGTTTCGTCCCCAGTTTGGCGACAACATGGCAATGGGTAAAGACAAAGATCATGGACAGGGCGGAGACCCGCGTCCTTGTCTTTGATTCTTTTCGCGCGTGCTTGGTTAAACCGCCCCCAATGTGGAATACTAAATTCTTAATCCATTGAAAAAAAAGAGAGAGTCTGGGAGATTCCTCTCCCAGGCTTTTGACTTTGGTTTTTGACTTTGGTCTTTAGCGCGCTCTTTTCAAAGAAGCATTTTTCGCGCTTTTGCGAAAAATGCGCCGCGCGCAGCCTTGGTTTCTTTGAGACGTTTTGCGTTTTTTGCAAAACGTCTCAAAAAAAGCATCGCCAGAACAGGCCGCGGCAGGCGGCTTTTATTCCGTGAACAAATGTTCCTTTGTCGTTACCACTTCGTGGCAACGACAAAGGAACAAAGGTCGCGCGCTTGCGCGATTTTTCGCGGGGCGAAAAATCGCTTATCGTGAAAAGCGCGCGAAAAACAAAGTCAAAAAAAAAGTCCCAAGGGCTTTGCCCTTGGATCCCACCAGGGGCCATTGGCCCCTGGACTCCGCTAGTAAAAACTTACATATGTCGTGATGATTGCAGATTGAGGGGCGTGATTCGATCTTTTCTTCTCTCCCCCTCACCGCATCAACACGGACAGACCCGCATCGGCTCCAATTTCGGCTCCCGCGCCCCACCTTCGCGCCGGGAGACCACCGCCACCCGATCGGTCAACTCCAACATCTCCTGACCACTCATGTCTGGACCCAGCGACATCGCGCCAGAATGGAGCTCCAACTCGATACCACGCTCGTCCAACACGAATTGCGTCCGTGCCACCATCTCCTCGATGTCACGTACCGCCACCTCGGCGCGACTCTGATCCGAACGGGGGAACAGGATCACCAACCGCTCCACGCTCAACCGGGCCAGATACTCCTCATCGCGCAGATGGCGACGGATCTCCCGTACCAGACCGTCCATCAGCCGGGTCTCCCCCTCGTGACCCAGCTTGGTGACAAGCGGCGCGAACTCATGCAGATGCAACAACGCCAATGAGAACGGCTCGTTCAGATGCACGGCGCGTTCGAGGTGACGCTTCAGTTGCGCGGTAAAGGCAAACCGGTCCGGCAAGCCGGTCAAGGGGTCCATGAACCCCTCGATGCGCGCTTGACCCACCGCCTCCTCCAACTGGCGCAACCGACTCTTGAGCCGCTCGGCCATCGCCTTGCTGTCCGCCATGCGCCCGGCCAGGGAACGGGCCCGCTGCCGCGCCTCTTTGCCACGCTGGCGCAACAGGGCGGCCAGATCCGATTCCGATTTCTGACTCTCCGCCTGCTCGGCCTGGGAGAGGTGCACCTCCCGCAACGCCGCCAACCCCGCTTCGATCTCACGCCGCAACCCCTTGCGCTCCCGCGCGAGCGGGGTGGGGGGGAACGGCTCGCGATTGGCCGCCACGCGCCGCAAAAACAGCTCGATCTCGGGCCACGGATCCGCGATCGCCGGACGGTCGGAGAGGCGGGATGCCTCGCCAGCCACCTCGGCGAGGGCCTCGCCGTGCAGCCGCAACCCGGTCAACACCCGCCCGGACAAGGTAACGGGCAACGCCTCGCGGGATTCGTCCATCGGCGGGGGACGGAGGATCCAACCCGCGGCCTTCTCCAGAGGTGACTTGGCACCGCTCAACGAACCGCTTTGGTTCAATCGCTCGCGCAACCCCTCGGCCACCAGACGGGTCTCTGGATGCCCCTCCAGAACCGGCAGGGCCAGCCGGTCGAAGAGGCGTACCACCGCCTTGCGCGCGCCGCTGGACTCCTCGGAGCAGGGGGGCAGGGCGATCAGATCATCGAGTTGCTTGCGGGCCGTGGCCAGATGCGGCGGCTTGGCGCCCAGCAGCACCAGAACCCGTTCCAGAACCCGTGCGGTGTGTGCGTTCACGCTCTTGCTCCGGGCGCTAGGGTTGACGATCCACCGGCAGCACGTATTCGTTGGATTCGTGCTGGGCAGGGGGGGGCGCCGACGGATCGTCATGATCCAGGGGCACCGGTTTGGGCTTTGGCGCGACCGGAGCCGAGACGGGTTTGCTCGATGGCGGCGGCGCGGCATGGGGCGCGGGCGGCGGCGCGGGCGGAACGGGTGCGGTGGCGGCGGGCGG
>JADGAY010000373.1 GCA_015231775.1 Magnetococcales bacterium
GCGATTTTTCGCTTTGCGAAAAATCGCTTATCGTGAAAAGCGCGCGAAAGGCAACGTCCCAAGGGCTTTGCCCTTGGATCCCACCAGGGCGATAATCGCCCTGGACCCGTGATACTTTTCATCATTCCAACCTCCCAACGCGGTCTTCACCGCTGAAAGCCAAACACATGAGCCGAAACGACGGACGCCAACCAGACGAAATGCGTCCCGTAACCATCACCCGTCCCTTCAACCACCGCGCCGAAGGCTCCTGTTTGATCAGCTTCGGTCAAACCCGCGTCATCTGCACCGCCTCGGTGGAGGAGCAGCAACCGCGCTGGATGAAAAACCAGAATCGCGGCTGGGTTACCGCCGAATACGGCATGATCCCGCGCGCCACCCATGACCGCACCACCCGCGAGGCGAGCCAGGGTCGCCAGGGAGGTCGCACCCTCGAAATCCAACGCCTGATCGGTCGCTCGCTGCGCGCGGTCACGGACCTGACCAAACTGGGCAAACGGACCATCTGGATCGATTGCGACGTGGTGCAGGCCGATGGCGGCACCCGCACCGCCTCGATCACCGGCGGCTTCATCGCCTTCATGGACGCGTGCCGCTGGCTGGAAAAGCAGGGGATGATCAAATCCCTGCCCATCACCGACTTCGTGGCCGCCGTCAGTTGCGGCATGGTCAAGGGTACGCCGCTGCTGGACCTGAACTATAAGGAGGATTTCGACTGCGAGACCGACATGAACTTCGTCATGACCGGCAGCGGCAAATTCATCGAGATCCAGGGCACTGCCGAGACCACCCCCTTTACCCTAAACGAATTCAACGGCATGGCCAACCTGGCCAACAAGGGGATCGGCGAACTGATCGCCCTGCAACGCAAAACCTTTCTGGGTGAGCTTTCCGCGTGACCCGTGAGGTCGACCCCCCCCTCACGCTCTACATTCACCTGCCGTTCTGCATTCGCAAGTGTCCCTATTGCGATTTCCATTCGCTGCCGGATCGCCTGGGCGACGAGTCGGCCTATGTGGCCCGTCTGATCGTGGAGCTGCGCCATTGGCGCGGCTTTTTCGCGCAGGATACCCGGCTCTTGCACGCGATCTTTTTCGGTGGGGGCACGCCATCGCTTTTGCAAGCCAGCTCGATCGGATCGATTCTGGAGGCGGTGCGGTTGACGTGGCCCCTGGAACCCGGATGCGAAATCACGTTGGAGGCCAATCCGGAGTCGTGCCAGCGGGAGAAGATGGCCGTCTGGCGCGAGGCTGGCATCAACCGGGTGAGTCTGGGGATTCAGGCCCTGGATGACCAACGGTTGCGGTTGTTGGGACGGCCCCACGACCGGGCGGGAGCGCTGGAGGCGGCGCGGGGGTTGTTGGAGTCCGGTTTCACCCACCTCAATGCGGATTTGATCTACGCCACCCCTGGTCAGAGCCTGGACTCCTGGCGTGGGGAGTTGCGTGAGGCGGTTGGATTGGGGTTGGGTCATCTCTCCTGCTACGCGTTGACGCTGGAGGAGGGAACCCCTTTTCAAGCACGCCACGCTGCCGGACGGATGGTGCTGCCGGATGAGGCGTTGTCGCTGGCCTTTTTTGGCTTCACCCGGCACTTTCTGGCCGAGCACGGCTATGAACCGTATGAGATCAGCAATTTCGCCAGAGCTGGCCAAGCCTGTCGCCACAATGGGAACTATTGGGCGTATGGGGATTATCTGGGCATTGGTTCCGGCGCGCATGGCAAGTGGAGCGATGGTGCGGGGGTGACCTGGCGGTGGGCCAATCCGGCGGATCTGTCGGTTTATCTGCGTGAGTCGTTTGCCACGCCGGAGCGTCTGTCAGCGCGGGAGGCGGGGATGGAGTGCGTGATGATGGGGTTGCGAACCCGTGTGGGGGTTGAGCGGGCCCGTTATCGTGGGGTGACCGGGGTGGATCTGGTGGAGGCGTGTGGAGCGCGGGTGATGGGGTTGGTGGAGGCGGGATTGCTGGAGGTGGACGGGGAGCGGGTGCGGGTGACGGAGGTGGGTGTGTCTCGTTTGGATGGAATCGTGGAGCGGTTGGTGGGCTGAGGGGAAGAAGGGAAGAAGGGGAAGAAGGTCTCTCGTCATCATGGGGGTCCGGGGAGTGTGTCCGAGATGTTCCAGTAATCTCATTGACTGAGAGGTGTCAATC
>JADGAY010000106.1 GCA_015231775.1 Magnetococcales bacterium
CGTTTTTGACACCACGCCGCTGGAGGAGTTGGCAGGGATTCTGAAAAAGTTCGGGTTTGTTCCGTTTGACAGTCAGGTTCGGGAAGAGAGTATCTGGATCGCCTCCCCGTCGGATGTCGCCCTTTGGACGGCGCTCAAGCGGCTGGTTCGGATCATCTGGAATTGGGCCCCCGATTGGGGGCAAGGGCAGAGCCGGCTCAAGGTGGCACTTACCCTGTTCAGATATGTCGTGTATGCGCGACATATGCGTCGGGGGATGGACGGAGCCGGTCGGATTGAGCCGTGTCGATCGATCGATGCCGCGTTTGAGGGTTTATGGGAGCGTACCCGCATGGGTCAGACCCTGACCAATGTCCGATCTGCGGAGAGTCTGGCATGGTATGTCTTGCGCAATCCCACGAACCAATCCTTCACGCTGCTGACCCATCGGAAGCAGGATCGTCTGGTGGCCTGGGTGCTTTTGAAGCGATTACCGGGTCGGCAGTGGCCGGAGACGGATTGTTGGCTGGTGATTGATGCCTGGGCCGAAGGGGAGTGGCGGGCAAATCTGTTACCGGTGTTGGGACATGCATTGGCGTTGGGACGGCGGGAGGGTATCCTGGTGCTGCGTGTGCCCCATTATCATCCAGAGTTGGCAAGAGTCTGCGAGGAGTTCGGTCTGATCCGCCGGGATTTGAGAGCGTTGGGTTATTATCACCGTCCGTCGCCTGGAGAAGGGATGCCAGATCCTGTTACGATGCGCATCAGTCGCAACATGGGGGATTACGGGTGTTGATCGCCCGACGGTCGCCCGGTGACTCCAGCATCCGCTAATGGTGCTTTTAGTGTCTGGGATGTGAATAAAAAGCGAGCGGTCAAACCGGATCGAGTCGGTCGATCTGTTTTTCGATCAGGGTGACGAGTCCTTCCACGGTATCGATCTGGACGAGTTCGTCAAGAGGGCAGAGGAATCCGAACGCCTCTTCCACGGCGGTGATCAATTGGATGTGACCGATACTGTCCCACGCCGGCACCTCCTTCATGCTCAAGGTGGGGGTGAGTTTGAGGCCTGGATCCTGAAAAACCGAGCGCATGATCGTTTCCAGTCGTGGCAGGATATTCATCGTGACGAGAGTCGCTCCGGATTCATGGTTATTGGGGTACGCAGGGAGTCCGGCCATGCGTCGCGCTGGGTGCCGTATTGGGCCAATAGCGCGAAAGCCAGTCGTTCCAGGCCGAATCCGATGCAACCTGAATGGGCAGGGCTTCCATCGGGCAGGGTGATCTGGAGTTGCCGTCCGAAGAAATCCTGATGGTAATTCCGGGAACCCACAGCCAGGGTGGTTTGTTTGAATGGTAATTTTGCCCGGAACTCGAATTTCAGGTCAAAGATATTCTGGAAACTGGATTGACTACCGAAATCGTTGATGAAGAAGGGATCTGAGGCGTTTTCCAGACGGTAGGCCAGGCCGAACTCCTGCATGAGGGCGCTGGAGGCCCTGGTGGCTTGCTCCAGAGCGGCCTGGACGCGGGTCGCGGAGCCCACGAAGATCACCTCCCACATGGAGAAGCCCCACAACCGCTCCAAGGTGTCGAGATTGATGGATTCGTGACGGAAGCAGGTGCCATGAGCCGTGGCGACCATTGGATCGCGCGGCAGGATGCGGTTGGCCAGAAAAAGATAAAAATTGTGACAAACCGTTGGTGCAAGTACCTGACGGATTCCGGAAAGCGATTCCGTGGGAAAGGTGAGCACATCGTGTTGGCAACGGGCTTCGGCGGCAAACCGCTCGATGAGATCGAGGTTCTCCCGCAGATGGACGGCGAAACTCAAGGAGTGTGGAAAATTCTTGAAATATTTTATTTTTTCTAGATAGGTCGCCGGCAGCATGGGTGGGAAGCGGTAGGGGGTCGCGCCCTGGGAGCGCCCCAGTTGAAACAGGCGAGATTCCAGTTCGTGGCAGAGTCCGGCAACCAGTGGACCGAGCGCATAGAGTCCATGGCCGGTCTGCACGATCTCGCCCTCTGCCAACAGGGTATTCATGGGATTGTCGGCGTGGGGGACCGGGCGATCCAGATAATCCTCGATGATGGTGATGCGTGGCGCGCGCGAGGTGGAGACCAGCGTGTGGATCACCCGGTTGGCCCGCTGGTTGAAAGTTTCCGTTTCCGATTCCGTGAGGGGGCGACGCATCCGGAAGTGCAACTCCCCCGAGGCATCCTGGGTGACGGAAGCGACATTTTCATCGAGATAGGCCATCTTGGCGACTATTTCGTCCCGGAGAAAGGATGGGAGCATCCCGTCTGGCCGCAGCTTGTGGATATCATCGGACATGATAGTGGATTCCAAAGGTGGAGCATTCCGCTTGAAGTAACGGCAAATCGAACGGCGCATGACCGGATGTGTAAGGTCACGAGCTCTCGCTAGTTTGTCAGGGAGGAGTGGAATATGCAAAGGGTTGATGTGATGATGGGCACGTGGCGACTGGAAACGACGTTCTCTGGACGAGGAAGGTTGACAAGTTGCGCGGTTTCGGGGAAAATGCCCGCCACCTCACGGAGAGATGGCCGAGCCGGCTGAAGGCGGCACCCTGCTAAGGTGTTATACTCGAAAGGGTATCGAGGGTTCGAATCCCTCTCTCTCCGCCATTTTTTATCCGCGACGCCCCCCCTTCGGATCGATTCGTCCAGCACGCTCCAACCCCCTGGGATCATGACCGCATAACCCCCGTGAGGGCGGTCCACGGTTGAGGGGTGAGGGGGGTCTCCTCCCATCATGCAAGTTACCGACGAGGTTCGTGGATCATGGATGCGCGTCCCGCTCAACAAGGTTTCTACGACATTCATGTGTTCTGCTGCGTCAACAGCCGCGCCCCGGACCATCCCCGTGGCGATTGCGCCCGCAAGGGGGCGCTGGATCTGCAGGGCTATCTGAAATTCCGCGTCAAGGCGCTCCCAGCGGTCGGAAACGTGCGCATCAACCAGGCCGGTTGCCTGGATCGCTGCGAGTTGGGCCCCCTGCTGGTGATCTACCCGGAGGGGGTGTGGTATCACTACCGTACCACCGAGGATGTGGATGCGATCCTGGAACAGCACATTCTCAAGGGCGAGCGGGTCGAACGGTTGCTGCTGGCCAACGACGCGGTACGCCCGCCTGTGTGAGGTTTGCGGTTTCGAGAAGCTGAGGAGCGGATGAATCAAAGGTTTGTGGTTTCGAGAAGCTGAGGAGCGGATGAATCCCATGAAGCGGTTGTTCGAACTCTGGCCCTGGTTGCTGTTGATGGTCTTGATCGGCGGAGGCATCGGTGTCTACCGCGCACTGCCGCAAGCCGTGCCCAAATCCCGCTTCCTCTCCGTGGATACCAACACCAACAAGACCCCGCGTCTGCCCCTGGCCCCCCACGTCCATCAGATTCACGCCCGACCTGACGAGACGATGATCCGCGCCACCTCCGGCATGCCGATGCGTTTTCGCCTGATGGACAAGCGCACCCAGCGCATCGACCAATTGGTGATCGCGGTGGGCGAGTTGCACGCCACCCCCTGGGGAGGATGGATCCTGCCCCGCGCCTATGCGCCGGATCTGATGATACGCGAGGGCGAGGCGGTCCATGGGCCGGAAGGGCATGTGAATCCGGCGGTGTGGGTGGAGCTGAAAAATCAGGACCGCAAGGCCTTTCACGAGGGTTGGCTCTTTGCCCGTGATTCGGCCCAGACCGCCTGGGATCACCCCCGTTTCGATCTGACCTTTCTGGGACCGGCGGACGGCAAGAGCGACAAACGATGAATGGGGAGGGGAGTCTTCCCCCTGGCGATGCGGTGGGTCTGGATGGGACGTGGCTTCCTGAAACGGCAGCCAGGGCGCTGTTGTCGCTGGTGGTGGCCGCCGAGGCCGGGGCGGGCGGGGAGATCCCGGTTGGTGCCCTGCTCACCGATGTGGTGGGCAGACCCCTGGCGGCATGCGGCAACGACTGCGTGACCGCCTCCGATCCCCTCGGCCACGCCGAGTTGCGTACCGTGCGTCTGGCGGCCCGCCGGGTGGGCAACTACCGGTTGGGCGACACCGCGTTGCATGCGACGCTCGAACCCTGCCCGATCTGTCGCGCCGCCCTCGTCGAGGCGCGGGTGGCGCGGGTGACCCACGACGCGCCGCGCGTCGCGGATCTCCCCGAGGCGCGGGTGGCGACGGGGTTCCGCGCTGCGCCGTCCGCGGAGGAGAGGTCGGACCATGTTCTGGCCGAGGCTTCTGCTGGGATGTTGAGATTTTTTTTCAAGGAGCGGCGGACCACCTTGAAACCGGATCGAGAATCTGCTTTAATAATGAATTCGATGATCAGTGCGGAGAGATGACCGAGCGGTTGAAGGTGCACGCCTGGAAAGCGTGTGTACTCTAACCAGTACCGAGGGTTCGAATCCCTCTCTCTCCGCCATCTGTTCCCATCACCACGTTTCGTTTTCGCGCCGGGGCTATCCCCCTGGGCATGGAATTGCGGGCGGCGTTGATGGTCAGGTCATACGCGACGAAAACCCGTGAACCCCGTCAGGACCGGAAGGTAGCAGCGGCAGCGGGATCTTTCGGGCGCCGTATTCAACCTGACCGGAGCCGCCCTTAATTTTTTCAGCGCACTTTTTCAGCGCGATTTGAAGACCATTCGGATGGTTCGCCTCGGGGGTGAACCGGAGCCGGCGGGCCCTGCTCCCGTATCCATTGGAATCCGAATGGTTGTCATGGATGCCCAACGTTTTGGTAATTCCCGCCTCCTTGGGGTCCGAGCATGTCCTCTTATGTCGTGTTGGCGCGTCGCTGGCGACCGAGGAGTTTTGCCTCCCTGGTCGGACAGCAACATGTGGTGCGGGCGTTGCGCAATGCCCTGGCAACCGGTCGGATACCCCACGCGTTTTTGTTCTCCGGAACCCGTGGCGTGGGCAAGACCACCCTGGCGCGGATTCTGGCCATGCGGCTCAACTGTCGCGAGGCCAAGGATGCCGAACCGTGCGGGGTTTGCGACTCGTGCCAGGAGGTGATCGCCGGCTCCCATCCCGACGTGCTGGAGATCGACGCCGCCTCGCGCACCAAGGTCGAGCAGATGCGCGAGCTTCTGGAACTGGCCCCCTACGCGCCGGCCTCCTCGCCGTACAAGGTGTTCATCCTCGACGAGGTGCACATGCTCTCCACCCAATCCTTCAACGCCCTGTTGAAGACGCTGGAGGAGCCCCCTGCCCATGTCAAATTCATCTTTGCCACCACCGAACCGCGCAAGATCCCGGCCACCATCCTGAGCCGTTGTCAACGCCATGATCTCAAACGGGTAACCCCCGCTCTCCTCATCGACCATCTGGAGAACATCCTGCGTCAGGAGGGGATCGACTGGGACGCGGACGCCCTGGAGGCGGTGGCGCGCGCCGCGGACGGTTCGGTGCGCGACGGTTTGTCGCTGCTGGATCAGGTGATCGCCCACGGTCAGGGTGAGGTGCGTTTCGAGGCGGTGCGCGCCCTGTTGGGATTGACCGATCTGGAGGCGGTGGAGCGGCTGTTGGATCGGGTGATGGGTGGACACGGCCCCGAGGTGTTGGAGTCCCTGGCCCATTTTCATGTTGGCGGCGTGGAGCCGGTGGCGTTGATGCGTGATTTGCTCGATCTGGTGCACCGACGGACGCGGGAGCGGGTGGTTGGCGGTGCCGCGTCGGGGGAGGGTCCGGGTCTGGAGCAGTTGCAGATGGTCTATCAGACCTTCTTGAAAGGGGAGGGGGAGATCAAGCTGGCCGATCATCCGGCCCAGGCCCTGGAGATGGTGGTGTTGCGGGCCACCTATCTGCGTCCGATCCCGGAGTTGGATAAACTGATCGCCATGCTGGCCGGTGGCGGGCCGGTGGCGCCTCCCGCGCCGGTGGTTCCTCCCGCGTCGGCGCCCCCCCCTGTCCCTGCCGTTGCCGCCTCCGCGACGCTTACCCCCCTCTCTGCGCCCGTGGTCGCCGCGCCGCCGGACACCCGGTCACCTCGGCTTTCCGAAGCGGGAGGGAATCGCCCCCCCGAACCCTCCGGACAGGCGCTGTCCCTGGCTGAAAAAATGTTTTCCAGTCCGGTAAAAAGCGGCCCAACCCATGATTCGGTAAGCAAAAAATCCACCGAGACCCCAGCATCCCGACCGGAAGGGGCAGACGCGGGAGCGTCCGAAGCATTGACATCCTGGGATCAACTGCTATCCTCCGCCACCGAGAACGCCCCGGAAGTGGCGCGCAAGATGCGCGGTCAGGTGGCCTGCATCGCCTTCGGCGTGCCGGAGGAGGGTGGCGAGGTCTGTCTGCGTTTGCGGCTGGTGGATGCCTGTTTCGGCACCCCGGAGCGGATGCGGGAGATTCTGCGGCTCTTTTTGCGCGAGCGCGGCTTGGCCGGAATCCAGGTGGTCGTCGAACCCCCCTCCTCGGAGCCACGTCCGGAGACAGTCCAGGAGCGGATCGAACGGGAGGAGCGGGAGTACCGTCGGCGTCTCGAGGAGAAGTTGCTCGAACGTCCGGACGCACGACGGCTGATGGAGACATTTTCCGCCCGGTTGATTTCCGTGGAACCTTTGCGGGGCGCTTCCGGTCCTAATTTAACGGGGCGTCGGGAGAACAGATTATGAAGAACATCGGCGAGATCATGAAACAGGCCCAGGCCATGCAGTCCAAAATGGCCAAGATCCAGGAAGATTTGGCGGCGCTGGTGCTCACCGGCCATGCCGGGGGCGGCATGGTCCAGGTGGTGATGAACGGCAAGCAGGAGGTGATGCGGGTGCGCATCGATCCTTCGGTGGTGGACGTCGAGGAGATCGAGATGCTCGAGGATTTGGTGGCCGCGGCCATCAACGACGCGCAACGCAAGGTCCAGGATGTCACCCGCGACAGCATGGCGCAGTTGACCGGTGGATTGAAGATCCCTGGTCTGAATCTGCCGTTCTGATTCCAAAACACGATCCGAGAGGCGGGATGCGACGGTGAAGGGGTTGCCATCGTTGGAACGGGCGGTGGTGGTGTTGTCGCGATTCCCCGGCGTGGGCCCCAAGAGCGCCCGGCGCATGGTCCATCATCTGCTGCGGCGCGGCCACGAGGAGACCAGCGCGTTGATCGCGGCCCTGGAGGGGGTGCGGGATCGGATTCGTGACTGCGTTCGTTGCCACAACCTCGCCGAGGAGGATCCCGACGTCGAGGAGACCGTATGCTGGATCTGCTTGGACCCCCTGCGGGATCGGAGCCGTTTGTGCGTGGTCGAGGAGCCATCGGACCTCCTGGCCATCGAAAAGGCCGGTTTGTTCAAGGGGCTCTATCATGTCCTCGGTGGCCGGTTGAGCCCCCTGGACGGGGTGGGACCGGATGCCTTGAATTTGGCCTCCCTGGAGAGCCGTTTGGCCGGGGAGGGGTTCGCGGAGTTGATCGTGGCCACCAACTCCACGGTCGAAGGGGAGGCGACCGCCCACTTCGTGGCCCGTCTGTCCGAGCCGTTCGTACCGTGCATCACCCGTTTGGCTCACGGATTGCCGATGGGGGGTGAGCTGGAATATATTGATGAATCAACACTTTATCAGGCAATTATCGGCAGGCGGAATTTCAAGATATAAATTTTGAGCGTGCTTCTCACGACAAAGCTTGAATATTTTTTTGCAGTGCAATATACTTGCGTATCATTTGCCGTTTGGGTCATGCGAGCGTCATCATTCCACCCCTTGATCGACCCGCCGGTTCCGGAGCGAATTGGCACGCGTGGCACCTCAACACCAGGAGGGCGTTTTCAATGAGCGAACAGGCAGCCCAATCTCAGGAGAGCTATCGTTTTCCGGGCATTCCCGGCACCGGCGATGGCTCCGACGCGGTTTCCTATGTGGAGACGCGGGCCACGGATGGCGCAGCGGCCTACCCGATCACCTCTTCCACCAACATGGGTATTCTCTATCAGGTCGCGGTCGCCAATGGCGCGAAGAACGTCTGGGGTACCCGGTTGGCCTGGATGGAGCTGGAGTCCGAGCACTCCTCGGCCTCGGCCTGCGAGGGTTTCGCGCTGGCCGGCGGACGGGTGACGAACTTCACCTCCGGGCAGGGGCTGATCCTGATGAAGGAGGTGCTCTACACCATCGCCGGCAAACGCCTGCCCCAGGTGCTCAACGTCGGCGCGCGCGCTCTGACCTCCCAGGCCTTGAACGTCCATGCCGGTCACGACGACGTGATGGGGGTCTCGGACTGTGGCTGGGGGATCCTTTTCGCCCACAGCGTCCAGGCCGCGGCGGACCTCTGCCTGATCGCGCGGCGCGCCTCCGAGAATGCCTTTACCCCGATGATGAATGTCCAGGATGGTTTTCTGGGTACCCACACCATCGAAAACCTGAACTTCCCGGAAGAGGATCTGATCCGGGAGTATCTTGGCGACCCTCGGGTGCGCATGCGGGCGGTGTTCGATACGGCCACCCCGATGCAGATCGGCGTGGTGCAGAACCAGGATGCCTACATGCAGGGCAAGATCGCCCAACGTTACTATTACGACAAACTTCCGGGCACCATCCAGGCGGCCATGGATGACTACCATGCCCTGACCGGTCGCCGCTATGAACTGGCCCAGCCGATCCGCATGGAGGATGCCGAATACGCCATCGTCGCCATGGGTACCACGGCGGAGACCGCCATGTCGGCGATCAACGTGGTGCGCGCCCGTCTGGGCGTCAAGCTCGGCGTGGTGATCGTCACCTGCTACCGTCCCTTCCCGGACCGCGCGGTGGCCCGCGCCCTCAAGAATTGCAAGGCGGTCGCCGTGCTCGAGCGCTGCGACATTCCGACCATGGTGGACAATCCCCTGACCACCGATGTGGAGGCGTCGCTGGCCAAGGCGGCCATGGGTCTGCCGGGTTTCGACAAGATCGAGCGCATGCCGGTGGTCTTCTCCGGCGCGGCGGGACTGGGTTCCCGTGACGTCACCCCCGGTCACATGCTGGCCGTGGTCAAGAACATGCTTCTCGGACCGGTGGAGGGGAAACGCTATTTCACCCTCGGCATCGATCATGCCAGCGCCCTCCCTTTCGAGGAGGAGCCGGACGTGCGTCCGGCAGGATCGTTCTCGGTGCGTGCCCACTCGGTGGGTGGTTACGGCTCGGTGACCACCAACAAGGTGATCGCCACCATGCTCGGCGACATCTTCGGCTTCAAGGTGCAGGCCGCGCCGAAATACGGCTCGGAAAAGAAGGGGTTGCCCACCAACACCTATCTCACCGTCATCCCGGAAGGGAAGATCCTCACCCACTGCGAACTCAAGCAGGTGGAGTTCGTGCCGTTGATGGATCCGACCACCTGGTACATGGGCAATCCGCTGGTGGGTCTGCAAGAGGGCGGCATCGTCTTCCAGCACACCGACGAGACCTCGGCCCAGGCGCTGTGGGAGTCCCTGCCGGCCTATGCCAAGTATTTCATGAAGAGCAACCGCATCCGCTTCTACGGGGTCGATACCATCCAGATCGCCCGTGAATCGTGTCTGAACGACTCCTCGTTGATTCAGCGTTTCCAGGGCGTGGTGCTGTTGGGGGTGTTTCTGCGGGTGACCCCGTTCCGCGAGAATGCCGGCATGTCCGAGGAGGATCTCTTCGCCAAGGTGGCCAAACCCTTGACCAAATACTTCGGCAAGCGTGGCGCCAAGGTGGTTCAGGACAACCTCGCCGCGGTCAAGAAGGGCTTTTCGCGGGTCATGGAGGTGACGCCGGCCATCATGGAGACCACGCCCGCCGAGCTTCTCGCTCAAGGCAAGGAGGAGTGGGATGCCAAGGGCAAGGATGTGAACGCGTTCTTTATTTAAGGGATGGTTTGGTGATTTTTATCCATGAAATCACCAAACGCGCATGCATCGGCCCCATTCGATCCATGCTTGAGCAAATCTGCCGGGCCATCACCGGCCCGAGTCGGCTGTTTGGCAGGTGCCAGACAGCCTCTTGAGGGTTTCGTGTCGGAAACGGCAATGATCGTTTCCTTGGGAGGTTCGTCATGACCCAACATGCGTTGATCTATTCCGAAGCCACGCCCCAATGGTACGATGCCGCCCGTGCCAAGGAGATCCTGAACGCCTACAACACCGGCGCCGGATCCGGACAGCCGGCGGATGCGTTCGTGGCCTGTTCCGTGGTGCCGGCTGGAACCGGCTCGTTCCGTGACTTCTCCTACATCGCGCCCGATCTGCCCGAGTACGAGTCGGCCAACTGCGTCGCCTGCATGGAGTGCGTGCAGAACTGTCCGGACTCGGCCATCTGGGGCAAGGTGATCACGCCGGAAGGCCGGGAGAAGAGCCTCGGGCTGTTTCCGGAGGAGGGTGACCAGGAGTTGATCACCAGCCAAATGGTGCAGACCACCAAGTTCTGGAAGACCTACGAAAAGAAGAAGGGCAAGGGCAGCGACGCCTCGGGCGGAGCCTGGTTCGGGATCTTCATCGATCCGACCAAGTGCAAGGGGTGCGGTGAGTGCGTGGTTGCCTGCGGCAGCCACAACGCCTTGAAGATGATCAAGAAGACCCCGGTCAATCTCCCGGACTATTTCACCCTATGGAAGTACTACAAAGAGTCCCCCGAGACCCCGGAGATCTACATCAATCCGAAGCTCAAGGTGGATATCATGCTTCGGACTTCGGCCAACCAGTACGTCGGTGGCGCCGGCTCCTGCATGGGGTGCGGCGAGACCTCGGTGATACGTCAGTTCCTGGCCATGACCCAGACCAAGCTCGGCAACAAGTACGGCATCGTCGCCAACACCGGTTGCAACACGGTGTACGGCTCCACCTATCCCTACAACCCGTTCCGGGCGCCGTGGGTCAACTCCCTGTTCGAAAATGCCGCCACCGTGGCCATGGGCATCCGCAGC
>JADGAY010000107.1 GCA_015231775.1 Magnetococcales bacterium
CAACCCCGTGGCGGCCAAACCCATTCCGATAAAAGAGGCGGGAAGGCTTTCCATGTTTTGATCTCTCCTCATGCCAACGCAAAAAAAACGGATCCAAGGGACAAAATAACCTCACATCGACGATCTTAGTGCATGTGCAGCGAATCGTTGATGTAGACACACGTCAGGATGGTGAAAATGTAGGCCTGGATGAATCCGATGAAGATCTCCATGCCCGTGAAGACCACCGTGAAGCCGAACGGCAGCCAGGCGCCGAACCACTCCAGGGTGGCGGTGAAGAAGAACAACACGCCCAACACCGTGTGACCGGCGGTCATGTTGGCGAACAGACGCACCGACAACGAAATCGGACGGGCGAGAAAGGAGATGATCTCGATGGGGACCATCAGGGGGAGCAGGGCCGGCGGCAGACCGTGGGGCACGAAGAAGGTCAGGAAATGCCAGCCGTGATGCATGGCCCCGAGCACGATGCAGAAGCCGAAGATCCCCAACGCCAGGGTGCCGGTGACGATCAGTTGCGAGGTCACGGTGAACGAACCCGGAATCAGGCCGGTCCAGTTGCAGAACAGGACGAAGAAGAACAGGGTGAAGATGATGGGAAAGAATTTCTTGCCTTCGTGGCCAATGATCTCGTTGATCATGGTCTCCACGAACAGATAGGCGGCCTCGGCCACGCTCTGGAGACGGCCTGGGACCAGGGTGGGATTTTTCAGCGCCAGGTGGAACAGGCCGATGACCACGCCCACCACGATCCACATCCACAACACCGAATTGGAGATGGAGAGATCCACGCCAAGGTTGAGGTCGATGTAGTTGACCACCTGAAAATGATGCAGGGGATCCATTTTCGGAGCGGTGTTGGCCACTTCTTGGGCAGCCCCGGCATGCGCTGCGGCGATGAGCGGAAAATCCATGGACGCTTGGCCTCCATCATCTACGATCTGGGTGGTTCCTCCGGGGGATTCGCGGCGCGAATCGACTTCCCCTGATCTTTTCCCTCCCCCCTGGGAGGATCCTGCGTGGCGATGCGGTACATATTGCGAAAGCCGGCGGCCATGCCGAACATGAAAAAAATCACGGTCAGCCACGGCTTGGTGTGGAACCAGTAATCGAGCAGATACCCGATCCCTCCACCCACGAACACCGAGGATACCAATTCGGTGCTCATGCGCATGCCCATACCCAAACCTTGCGGGGCTCCACGCCCGGTATCGCTCATGGTGTTCCCGGTGGTGTGCGGTGCATCATACTAGTAAAGACCCGTTTTCCGTGTCAAGGTCTGACTCGGCGCTGGTCGCGTTTTCCATACGGGATTCCTGAATTTTTTTGCGCAACGTATTCCGATTGATGCCCAGCATGCGCGCTGCCTTGACCTGATTGCCACGGGTCTCGCGCATCACCCGTTCGAGCAGTACCCGTTCCACCCGTCCCATGATGGCGTCGTGGAGATCCTCGGGTTCTTGACCGGGATGGGCGGCCAGATGCTGGGTGATCGCCTGCTCCACCGCCGTCTCCAGGGAGGGTCTTTCGCTCTCCCCGCCGCCATCGCCCGCCAGCGTGCCCGCTACCGGACCGTTCGGAGCGGCGCCGCGCTTGACGACTGAATTGGGCAGTTGCAGGTACTCCGGATGGATCAGCACCCCAGGGGTCAGGGCCATCAACCGGTAGATCAGGTTCTCCAACTCGCGCACGTTCCCCGGCCAGTCATAGGCCATCAGCCGCTCCAGGCTCTGCGGGGTGAACCGCTTGGGGGGGAGATTCATCTGTCGGGCGGCACGGGCCAGGAAGAACTCGGCCAGCACCGGGATATCCTCCAGACGGGAGCGCAGGGAGGGGACATGGAGCGGGGTGACATTCAGGCGGTGGTAGAGATCCTCGCGGAACCGCCCCGCGACGATCGCCGCCGGCAGATCCTGATGGGTGGCGGCGATGATGCGCACATCGGCGCGCAGGGTCTCGGAACCGCCGACACGGGTGAAGGCGCCGTTCTGCAACACCCGCAGCAGACGGGTCTGGGCCTCGAGGGGCATGTCGCCGATCTCGTCGAGCAGCAGCGCGCCCTCGCGGGCGCGTTCGAAATGACCGATGTGACGGGCGATGGCGCCGGTGAAGGCCCCCTTCTCGTGACCGAAGAGTTCGCTTTCGATGAGATTGGCCGGTATCGCCGCCATGTTCACGGCAATGAACGGTCCGTTGCGGCGCGGGCTGTTGGCATGCACGGCGCGGGCGATCAGCTCCTTGCCGGTGCCCGACTCGCCGTGGATCAGCACGGTCATCTCCGAGTTGGCCAGGCGACCGATGGTGCGGAACAGCTCCTGCATGGCCCGGGAGGCTCCGATCACCCCGCCGAAGCGGTCCATCTCCCGGGCCGGATCCCGTGGCGTGGCGCGTTGGGTCTGCTCCAGGGCACGGCGGACCAGCTCCACCACCTGATGGATGTCGAACGGCTTGGCCAGATACTCGAACGCGCCGCCCTCGAAGGCCTGCACCGCGTGACGAAGGGTGCTCTGGGCGGTGATGACGATCACCGGCAGCCATGGGCGACTGGCCTTCAAGGTTTTCATCACATCCAGCCCCGATCCGCCGGGCATCATGATGTCGGTGATCACCAGATCCCCGGCCCCGTTGGCCGCGAAGTCGAGCAGCGCCCGACCGGAATCAAAGGCGCGAACCGTGAAACCGGCGCGTGCCAGGGCCTGTTCCAGCACGAAGCGTACCGCGCGGTCGTCATCGGCCACGAGAATGGTACGCGTGCCGCTCATGGCGACCCCACCGGCAGCAACACGCGAAAAATGGTATTTCCCGGCATGCTCTCCATCTCCAACTGTCCGCCGTGGGCCTGGATGATCTTCTGGCTGATCGACAGACCCAACCCCGTGCCACTCGCCTTGGTGGAGACGAACGGCAGAAAGATCCGTTGACGCATCTCCTCGGGAATGCCCGGACCGTTATCACGCACCTCCACCTCGATGTGACGGCGCCGGCGTCCCTGTTCCATGCGGGTGCGTTGCGAAAAGCGGGTCAGGATACGCACCTTGCCGTCGGGTCCGGCGGCCTGCATGCCGTTCTTGACCAGATTCAGGAAGAGCTGGATCAATTGATCCCGATCCCCGCGCACCTGCGGCAGGGACGGATCGTAATCGGCGATCGGCGCCGGACGCTCGCCGGAGCTGATGCAGACCCGCCCCACATGATCGAGGATCTCGTGGATGTTCAGATCCTTTTCACGCACCAGTTGCTTTTCGGCCAGTCCCAGCAGATCATCCAAAAGACGGCTCACCCGATCCACCTCGGAGCGGATCAGCTCCACGCAGGCGGCATCCGCGCCGCTCGCCCGACCCTCCAGCAACTGGGCGGCACCGCGAATCCCGGCCAGGGGATTCTTCACCTCGTGGGCCACGGTCATGGCCAGATCCCCCAGGGAGTCGAGGGCGTCGTGAATCCGCTTGCCCTCCTCGATGCGCTCCGTGGCGCCCACCTCCTCCATCTGCAGCATCGCCCCCATCCAGGCCCCATCCGGGGTATGCAGCGGAACCGCGGTCAGGGCCACGGCCACCGTGCGTTCCGGCGACGGGTTGAGTCGCGCGTCGCGAATCCGGCAGGGCATGTTCAAGGCGCGCGCGCGGGTCAACAGATCCATGGCCACCGGATGACCCGGCAGCAGGGCCTCCAGCCGCACGCCGATCAGCCGACCACGCGGTTTCCCCAGGAGTTTTTCCGCGGCGTCGTTGACCGCGCGCACCAGCCCGGCGGCATCCACCCCGACCACCCCCAGGGTCAGTTGATCCCAGAGCGACACCGGCGTGAAAAATCCATCGCGTTCCATGGGGCTGCTCATGCCGCCCGTTCCGCCGCCTGATCGAGAAATTCCCGCAACATGGTCAAGACTGCCTCCGGATGAGGTGCGTGATTGATCCGATCCCGAAACGCGGCCCCGTCCGGATAGCCGCGCGTAAACCACCCCAGATGCTTGCGCGCCAACAAATGGCCGCTTTTCGGACCATGGTGGGCGATCATCGCATGAAAATGGTCGATGATCACGGCCCCCCGTTCCGCCAGGGATGGCGGCTCACCAGGGGTGCCGCTGGCCAGATACCGGGCGATCTGTCCAAACAGCCAGGGACGTCCCAAAGCGGCGCGTCCGATCATGATGCCATCCACGCCGGTACTTTTCCACCATTTTAATGCCAACTCCGGGGATGTGACATCCCCGTTGCCCACCACCGGGATCGACACCGACTCCTTGATCGCGCCGATCGCCTCCCAATCGGCTTGGCCGGTGTACATCTGCGCCCGGGTGCGGCCATGCACGGTGAGCATGCGCATGCCCGACTCCTGGGCCAGGCGGGCCATGGCCAGGCCATTGCGGCTCTGATCGTCCCAGCCAAGGCGAATCTTGACCGTCACCGGCACCTTGACCGCCGAGACCACCGCTTCCATGATCCGCGCGGCGTGCCGTTCATCCCGCAGCAGGGCGGCGCCCGCGCCGGTACCGACGATTTTCTTTACCGGACAGCCCATGTTGATGTCGATGATCTCGGCCCCCAGCTCCGCTTGCATGCGGGCCGCCTCGGCCATGGCCTCCGGATCGGCCCCCGCGATCTGCACCGCCAGGGTGGCCTCGGGGGTGGCCCCCTGGGACATTTTCAAACATTTGGCGATGCCACGAATCATCGCCTGGGAGGCGATCATCTCCGAGACGGTCAGGTCCGCGCCATAACGGGTCGCCAGGGCGCGAAACGGGGCGTCGGTCACCCCGGCCATGGGCGCCAGCAGCAGTGGCGGGGTGCCATTGGCACGGGGTGCAAACAGTCGTTCCACGGGATCGGAGATGGTCATTCCGAAAATGTGCTCCCAAAAAATTGGCTGTTCCCACGCTTGCAGGGGGAGCGCGCAGAACCCGGCGGGGGGAGATAATCTCCCCCGGACCCCCATGACACTTTGTCAACCACGCCCGGCGGATGGTACCATCTCCCCCATGAACACTCCCACCCCACACACCACCCTGGCCGGCCACCCGGCACTGTTTCTCGTCGGCGCCGTGTCGCGTCACCAGTTCCCACCCGACGACCTGCCGGAGGTGGCCTTCGCGGGCCGCTCCAACGTCGGCAAATCCTCGCTCCTGAACCGCCTGCTCAACCGCCGCAACCTGGCACGGGTCAGTCGCACGCCGGGTCGTACCCGCGAGATCAACTTCTTTGCCATCCGCGAACAGGCCCGTTTCGTCGATCTCCCCGGCTACGGCTACGCCGCCGTGGGACGCAATCAACGCCTGGTCTGGGATCGGGTCGCCGAATCCTACTTCAACGAACGACGCTGCCTGCGCGGGGTGGTCCTGCTCTTCGACCTGCGTCGAGGTCTGCTGGAGTCGGACCTGGAGTTGATCGACTTTCTGGAGACGCGGGGAATCGGCTTTTTACCCGTTGCCACCAAGATCGACAAACTCAACGCCAATCCGCGCCGTCAGGCACTCCTCGCCCTGGAAAAAAGCATCAAGGAACAGACCAAACTCGCCATGACCCCACCCGTGGCGGTCTCCTCCCTGGACGGCGAAGGCATCCCCGCGCTCTGGGAACATATGGAGCGGATTCTGGGCACGACTGACACGCCGGCGTGAACCTGCATGATCCGGGATCCGGCGGGGGTAGCATCCCCTCACCCCCCGACCGTGAACCGCCCTGATGGGAGTTCCAAGAAAAAAAGCATCCCTTTCCCGGCAATCCTTGCCACATGCGCCAACTGCACGTAATCAATATCGAACCAGGGTGAAACATGCAACCCTGGCGTGGTCCCGAAGTGAACCCAACACCGGATACTTTGGCATGAACCCACCTACGCCCTCGATGACCTGGGAGAGCCTGCTCCACGAAGCCGTGGCCCGCATCATCCCGCAGGCGGATCCAGACCGCGTGATCCTGTTCGGTTCTCACGCACGAGGCGAGGCACGCGATGATTCGGATGTGGACCTGTTACTCATCGCGCCCTCCGCAACCATTCGCCGTCATGGGCGCCGTCAACTTCTGGCCCGGATCTGGTCCGCCATGGGCCACCTGCCCGCCTCTTTCGATTTCCTGCTTTACTCACCCGAAGAGGTGGAACAGTGGCGGAATCGTGTCAATCATGTGATCTGTCGCGCCATGAAAGAGGGTCGAGTCCTCTATGAACGCCCTTGATCATGCCCACACCCTCCTGACCCATGTCGAAGGGCAACTTCAGGCCATGGGCCGCACACACACGCATCCATCCGACGCACCATAAAGCCGCTCCAGAATCCCCACGATCCGCTCGCCCGTGTGTCCGTCCCACAACTCCGGGATCCCACCCTGTTTCCACGCCCCGGCGAAGAGTCGCTCCAACGCCGGGGGGAGCGCTTTGGGATCGGTGCCCAACAGCGCGTTGGTGCCCACGGTGACGGTCTCCGGACGCTCGGTGGTGTTGCGCAGGGTCATGCAGGGCACCCCCATCACCGTGGTCTCCTCGGTGATGCCGCCGGAATCGGTGATCACCGCCTTGGCGTGGCAGGCCAGATAGTTGAACTCCAGATAGGGTTGCGGCTCGACCAGGCGCAGATTCCCAGGGAGCCCGGCCAGCCCCTGCAAGGTCCGACTGGTGCGGGGATGGACCGGAAAGATCACCGGCAACCCCCGCGCCCCCTCCCCGATGGCCGCGAGCAGGGCGGCAAGCGACTGCTCGGCATCCACATTGGCCGGACGGTGCAGGGTCAACAGCAGATAACCGCCCGGCTCCAATCCCTGCTCGGACCAGAACGGTGGCGGTCGCAGCCGGGGGAGATTGGCCAGCAGGGTGTCGATCATGGTGTTGCCGACGAAGAAAATCCGCCCCTCGTCCACCCCCTGACGGCGTAAATTGTCGTTGGCCTTGGTGCTGGTGGTGAAGAAATGGTTGGTGATCGCGTCCGTGACCATGCGGTTGATCTCCTCGGGCATGGTCCAATCCCCGGAACGGATCCCCCCCTCGACATGGGCCACCGGAATGCAGAGCTTCTGGGCGGCGATCGCGCAGGCCATGGTGGAGGTGACATCCCCGACCACCACGCACAGCACGCTCGGCTCTTGCAACAGAAGCCGCTCGTAGCGGGTCATGATCGCCGCGGTCTGTTCGGCCTGGGTGCCGGAACCCACCTCCAGGTTGACATCCGGCGTCGGAATGTTGAGTTGGGTGAAGAACTCCCCGGACATGCGGGCATCGTAATGCTGTCCGGTATGCACCAGCCGATGGCGCAGACGCGCCGTGCCGGGGGCCCGGTTCAGCAGGGCGTGCAGGATCGGCGCGATCTTCATGAAATTGGGACGCGCGCCGGCGATGATGTCGATCAGGGGCAGGGACATGGCAAAGGTTTCCAAACGTCTGGTTCAAATCCATCCATGGTGAAGGTCGGAGAGTGCCAACGCGCTCAAATCCCCGCGCTCCATCGTTGGCTCACTCACTCCTTGGCCGGCGCTGCCACGCGGGAGAAATCGATCGTACCCGGCTCAAAGGGTTTGCCGGCGTCGAACGTACCGCGCAGCGTCCAGGGCTGGGTCAGCCCCTGATAGCGTTCGATATCGATGGCCACACTGCGCAAAGCCGTGGTCACATCGACATTCAAGGCGGCATCGACCTGCCGTTTGGCGCAATCCACCTCGCCGGAGCCGGTCACCAGCAGATCCGGACCGGTGGCCTTGAGGTCGGTGATGCGGGCCTTGCCTTCATGCAACCGGGTGGTGGCCGTCAACCTGTTGAACGGGGTGTCGTCCGCGCCAGAGGCCGGCGCGCGCTGACGGGTGAATTGGGCATGGGCCTGACGCACCTTGCCGACCAGATCCATGCCGGTCACCACCCCTTCCTCGAGTTCCAGGCTGATCTCCCCATCCAGGGCGCGCCACATGGCCAGCCGCTCCCGTCCACGGGTGGTCAAGCGCCCCTTCCAGCCGCCTTTGCCATCGATACCGCTCCAGCCGATCCAATCCTTGAGAAACGGTCCGAACCGTACCCCCTCGGCATCCTGTTTCAGATGCACGACCGGCTCATCGCCGCGTTGGTCCAGTTCAAGACGCGCGCGCACGCGACCTCCGTGGAGACCGAAGTTCAGCGGATCGGCGCGCATCACCCCATCACGGGCCGCGACCACCAGATCCAGATCAATCAACTCCCCCTTGGGGGTGATCAACCGACCGGCCTGAAAATGACCCTCCACCCGCCAGTCACGGGCCGGCAGGGGCAGAAGCGCCTCCGTACCGCCCTCGGCCTTGACGCCTCCGGAGAGCAGGGGGACGAAGCGGGTCAGATCCAGGCTGTCCACCCGTCCATCGAAGCGCAGCCGCGCTTCGTCCACCGACCACTCGACGGAACCGGTCAGATGGGTATCATCCACGCCCAGCTCCAGACGCGGGATGCGCCAGGTTCCATCCTTGAGCGCAAAGCTCATCTCGGCCTCGGCCCCGGCGCACACCTTGCCATCCGCGGGAGCGGGTATGGTCCGTCCCAGGGCGATCAACAACGCCCGGAAATCAAACCGTCGCGCCTCCAGGCTCCCCTCGAGGCGCAAAGGTCGCGCCTCGGCGCGCATCTCCCCGCTCACCTTCACCCCCGCCGGCCCCTCGATCTCCAGGTTGTCCAGATCCAGAACGCGACGGGAGGGATCGGCGCTCACATCCGACCGGAGCAGCGCCCGCACCCCGGCGGGAGGCAGGGCATTGGCCTTCAAGAGCAGGTTCAGCCGCGACTGGGGGGCGGCCAGACGACCGGAATTCAGATCCATCTCCATGCCACCCTGGAAGCCCAAGGTCAACTCGCGCATCCACGGGGCATCCGACCAGAGGTTGGCGTTGAGTTCAACCCGCGACCAGGCCGCCTGACGGGCACGCGGATCCAGGGTCAACTCGGCCTGGAGTCCGGCCTTGACCTCCTTGATCATGCCGTTGACCACCCCGGAGGCGAGTTGGAACGCCAACCCCTCGATGCCGATCCGCTCTTGCGGGAGGGGGCGCAACTGGGCCTTCATCTCCAGGCGTCCGTTGGCGCCATGCCCGGCTTCCAGAAAACGACACGATCCGGCCACGGTAACCGGTCGGCCCGGATGGATCGGCCCGGTCTTGAACGCCAACGGTTCGAGCTTGAGATCCAATCCGGCCTGCCGGTCATGCCAGAACAGGGTGGCCTGAGCGATTTCGATCCCGCCGATGGAGTGTCCCAGCAGGCGGTTCAACAGAGCGGCGGGATTGACGACCGATTCCGTGTCGCCGGGTCCGCCCCCCTGGGTCGTGGAGGTCAGGAGCGCCGACCAGTTGGAGCGGCCATCCTCCAGGGTGGAGAGGCGCAACTGCAGACCGGTCAATTCGGCGCGATCCATCTCCACCCGTCCGGAAAGCAGCGGCAGGAGTTTCACCCCCATCACCAGGGTGCGCGCCTCGGCCATGGGCTCGGTGCCGAACGCCGGATCCCCCTCCAGGGACAAATCACGCAGGATCAACTCCAGACTCGGGAAAAAGGCCAGTCCGACCTCGCCGTGAATGGTCAACGTCCGACCGGTCGCGCTTTTGACCAGCGCGCCGATGGGCGCCCGGAACTGATTGGGATGGATCAGCAGCGGCACGGCGACAAGCAGAATCACCACCAGACCCAACAAGCCCGCCGTCACCCGCAAACCACGTTTCAGGGTTGGATTCATCTCCTCACCCCCGCCAAGCATGCTCTCCCGGATTTCCGCCCGATCGGCTCTACATGATCCGCAATCGTTTCAGCGGTTCGCCGCTCTCCAGATGGGCGTCGAAGATCTCCGCGACATCCTTGGGTTTCACCCCGCCATACCAGACCCCCTCGGGATAGACCACCACCGTCGGCCCCTTGTCGCACGGTCCCATGCAGAAGGTACCGGTCACCATGATCTGTTCGAACAGACCACGCTTTTCGATCTCGCCGGCGATCGCCTCGAAGACCGAACCGGCCCCCGCGCCACCGCACGAGCCGCGTGGATGGCCCGGCGGACGCTGATTCATGCACACGAAGAGATGATGCTTGAGTTTCATCGCGTCAATTTCCTCTTGGTAAAAAAAAGCGGTTCATGTTCATTGGGGGTTGATTTTGGGTGCCAAATCCCTGAAAGTCAATCAAAAGAGATTTTGTCCAACAGCATGGGCACTCCCAACGGATTCCAAGGTCGCGTCCTTGAGCCGGAGCGAAAATGGAGGTGCGTGGATTGGGACTTGCTGTTTGGGAAAATCATGATATGCTAATGTTCCAAGCATTGCACGAACATTTGAATGCTTGAATATAACTTTCTCTAACTTTTTCAGCCGTATCCGTCGCGAATCACTTCCGGTCCCGAACCGGAACGCCGCGCGGCGTTATTGATCCAACCGGTCGCAGCATCTCCGATTGGGTCCGAATGGTTCAGATTCTTTTGTCCGCGAAATGTTTCGCCCACTTTCATCGCACGTTTGAGGAGATGCCATCATGCCGAGTTTTGAACTGAACGGCCGCACCTATGAGACCGACGAGGACGGTTACCTGGCCAACCTGACCGACTGGAGTCAGGATGTCGCCGGTTATCTCGCCAAGACCGAGGGCGTGGATATGTCCGAATCCCATTGGGAGGTGGTCAATTTCCTGCGCGAGTACTATGACGAGTACAAGATCGCCCCGATGATCCGCATCCTCACCAAGGCCATCGGCAAGAAGCTCGGCAAGGAGAAGGGCAACACCAAGTACCTGTATGACCTCTATCCGGGC
>JADGAY010000108.1 GCA_015231775.1 Magnetococcales bacterium
ATCTTTCCTTGGTGTAACGACAAAGGCATTATTCGGATTGAAGTGTTTTTCTAAAGCCGAGGAAATATATGGACCCACCCCAAAACCTGAGGCCAGTATACCAATTTTATGGATAGTCGTAAGGGGAGATGGTAAGACCTCCCCGGATATTGGATGCCGGGGAGGAGCATGCCGAATGGGGAAGTGACATCAGTTTGGTGGGAGTTCCTCGGCCAGGCAGACGCGGTTGCGTCCGTTGCGTTTGGCGGTGTAGAGGGCCATGTCGGCGCGCTGCATGAACGTGTCCAACGGTTCGCGTTGGCCCCGGAAGGCCAGGCCGCAACTGATCGTCACCTTTTCACCGGTCATCGCCCCGGTGAAGGTCAGGGCGCGCACCTTTTCCAGAATGCGCTCGGTGATGCCGGTCACCCCCTTGGGATCGCCGCCGATCAGAAAGATCACGAACTCCTCGCCTCCCATGCGCACCGGCACATCCTCCACGCGCACGCTCTCCAGAAGCACCCCGGCCACCTTTTTCAACACCACATCCCCCTCCGGGTGGCCGTAGGTGTCGTTGACCCGCTTGAAGTGGTCGATGTCGAAGGCGGCCAACGCCAGGCCGGTCTGATGGCCACGATCGTGCAAATCGCAGAGCCGGGCCACGGCGTCGCGCATGTAGAAACGGGTATACAGGCCGGTCAACTGGTCGCGGGTGGAGATCTGATAGAACTTCTCGCGCTCCTTGTTGAGGGAGTGGAAGATGATCTCCCGCTCCAGCGCCACACCCAGCGGCAGGCCGAGTTGTTCGAGAACGGCGCGGGTTTCGGGATCCAGGGTGATCTCTTCGGTCAACGCCAGGGTGGCCACCCCATCGACGTTCAGCCTGCCCGGCGCGAAGAGGGGGAGAATCAGCGTCTGCACCACCTCCGGATCCATCGCATCCTCGGTGCAGGGTGAACCCGGAACCAAGAGGAGCATGGAGCCTTCCGCCTGGCGCCACGCCTCGAGCGGCGTGCCGAGTCGGTCACGCAGGGCCGCCGGCGGTTGCGCCACCGCGCCACGATAGTGGGTCTCGGGTCCGAAGCGTATGTACTGGTCGTTGAACAGGCCATGGAAACGCAGGGTCTTGACCGGCAGAAGCGGGATGGCCGAATGCATGAGGGTGCTGACCACCTCGGAGAAATCCCGACTCATGACCATGCGTTCCATGGATTTGCGCAGCAGGTCGTTGAGCATCACCAGACGTTGCACGTTGGAGCAACTGTGGGTCATCAAATACAGACCGCAGTCGATCTCCTTGAGACGGGTGAAGACGAACGGGATCAGCCGCTCCGGAATGATGCTGCCGTGCTGGGGGGCGATGAGCCGCAATGGGAGGCTTTCGAGCTTGAACAGACCGTGCAGCAGGATCTCCCGGCTCGGCATGTAGTGTTCATGAAAAAAGCGGATCCCCTCCATGACCCGTTCGTCCTGGGCGAACAGATGCAGGGTTTCGGTGAAGCCGCCGAACAGGTCGCTGGAAAAGAGGGTTCCGGTCGCCTCGTCGAAGGTGCAGAAGGCCCCCGGCGAGTGCAGATAGGGGGTGAAGATGCATTTCAGGATCCTGCCGTTCAGATCGAGTTGCCAACCGTTCTCCTCGACGCAGAGCATGGGCATGCGCAAGGCATAGTGTTTCAACAAGGCGTTGATGCGCCAGTGACTCACCACCGTGGCCTGGGGGTGACGATCCGGCCTGAGGTCGATGATCGGCAGCACCCCGGCGATGTCCGGATCCTGATGTTGACAGACGAAATAACGGATCTGGTTGAAGGGGATGATCTTCTGGATCTTCTCCAGCACGATGGGAAAGAGCAGCACCGATCCCGGATCGATGAGCACCGAGTTGTCCCCGTGGACGATCAGATAGACATGACACTGGAAGGAGTCGTCCCCCATCAGCGAGCCGACCCACCAGATCGATTCGGCGATCAGGACCGGATGATCGGGGGCTTCGAGGGTAAGGGGATCCGGGTTCGGGTGGGCGGTGTTCACGGCGCTGCTCGTCATTTTGATGTGGGGGGTGCATTCGGTTGAGCGGGCAAAACGGGCCTATAATTATATAGCCTCCGTTATACGCCATCCCTTAACCGCGATGCACGGAAGATTCCTGCACGGGTTGTTGGAATCGATTGGTAGGGAGGCGGGATTTTGTTATCATGGCGGCTGACGGAATCGGGGTACTCAGGGTGCGCGGGGCGGGACGACCAAGAAAGGGGTGGTGACAGGGAGAGAAGTTTGGAATCCAGGATGAATGGTCGATCGGGGTGGCGTGTGCGGGAGGTCGTTGGACAACCTCGATTCGCCTCTGAAGAAGCGGAGAGGATGGGAGAATCGACCACCCATGGCCTTGGACTGGTCCGACAACGAATCGTCATGCGTTATTCCGTGGTGCCCGAATCCGTGCAACTGGTGGATGAGTTGCTTCGAGATCGTCGCCTTGTTCTTCAGAATGAGCGGCTTCCGTGAGAATCGTTTTGGATGCTTCGGCCTTGTTGGCGTTTCTGCATGGCGAGCGCGGAGCGGAGATGGTGGACGCCAATCTGGAGGGCGCGTGGATTTCGAGCGTGAATTGGTCGGAAGTATTGCAAAAGTCCATGGAACATGGCGTGAACACGGACGGTTTGTCTGAGGATTGGGCGGAATTGGGGGTCATGGTCCAACCGTTTCTCATCGAGGATGCCTTGCGCATGGCCAGGTATTGGTTGAGGAGTCGAGCACTGGGATTATCATTCGCGGATCGCGCGAGTTTGGCTTTAGGGGCGCGGAGTGGTGGCGTGGTGGTGACCGCGGATCGTGCTTGGATCGATTTGATTGGCACGGATTATCCCGTCATCCAATTGATTCGCTAACAAAAGGGTGGTGAGCAACCGTGAATCAAGATGAAACCTTCCCCGACTCCTGGCTCGATGGGGCGATGAATCGCGCTCTGGAGGCGGATCAGGATGCCTTCTTGAGCGTGGCCGAGAGCCGTCGGGAGGCCGAGGAGTTGTTGTTGGAGGCGCGACGCCAGGCGGCTTCGATCGAGGCGCGTGCGGACCGGCGCATGGCGACCGTTCAAAAAGAGCGCGCCAAGGTGTTGCGCCGTCAACTCGAGACGCTGCAACGTCATCACCGTCGCGCGGCGTTGTTCAAGGAGGCGGGGGAAGAGCGTTTCGACACCCCGGCTTGGGCTGAACCCGGCGTGGCGGCGCGGCGACTGGCGGCGCTCCTGACCGGCGGGATGGAGGGGTGATCCGATGAGCGATCCCGGATTCGCCCGACTTCAGGCGCGGTTGCAGGCCCGGCACGGCGAGCGATTGACCCCGGTGCAGTGGAACCGTCTGGTCGGAGTGGTTTCCCTCGAGGCCTTTCTGGCGCGTGCGCGTGAAACCGCTCTGGTGGGTTGGCTGGAGGGGGTGGATCCCAGGGGGGATGTCCATCATCTGGAGGAGCGGATGCGGCTGGCCTGGATCCGACATGTGGATCGGGTTGCCGGATGGACCCCCGAGGCGTGGCGCGAGGCGGTGCGCTGGTGGGCGGTGTTGCCGGATCTGGCGGTGGCCGCCTGGCGGGCGCGACGCGCGGGCCCGGACCATCCCTGGTTTGGGCGGCTCGAGGGGTTGGAGCGGTTGAAGATGCCCGCCGATGTCGCGGATCCGTTTGCGTGGTGGATCGAACGCTGGAGGGGCCGTTGGCCGGATGCGGGTGCGGATCCACGCACTTGGCACACGCTGACCCGATTGGCCCGTCAGGTGCGCGCCACGCTGATGGCGGGGGAGACCGACGGAAACAACGACTGGATCGGCGCCCCGTCGCGTGCTTTACTGGAACGGGAGTTCCGCAAGCAGGCGTTGCGACCGGGCGCGGTTTTTATCCATTTGGGCCTTGCCGCGCTGGAGATGATGCGACTGCGCGGCGAGTTGTGTCGGCGCGCCCTGTTTGTCCACGGGGAGGCGGCATGATCGCCCGTCCCCAGGCGGCGCGCTGGTTGCGGCTTTTGGCTGTGGATGACGATCTGCCCCTTGGTCTGGAGACCCTGGCGCGCACGGCGCCGTTCGAACCCGAGGCCGTGACCGGTGATGCCAGACCGGTGCTCACCCCGGAGATTCTGGAACGGCTGAAACGGTTCGATGCCCTGGTGGAGCGATTCCGGCTCGGCTGGCCGGAGGGGCTCGGGGAAGCGGAAAACCGTGAATTGCCCCATGCCGCGCCGTTGGTGCTGCTCGATCAGGCCCTGATGGCCCTCGAGGCCTGGCGCGCCGAGGCCGAACCGCTGATTCAACTCGAACACGAACAGCGCGCCCGCGAGGCGGAGTGGCTGCTCTTGCGGGATCTGGCCGGGGCGCTGGGGAGCGGTGGGTTGCGTCTGGAGCCGTTCGGACGGGAACAGGGGGAGTCGGTCGGGGTGCGCGGGGTGATTCACGCACTCCCCCTGGACGCCTTGCCCGCCCCAGAGGTGTTTCCCGCGCTGCTGACCCGTCTTTTGCACGGTGAACGGCGACTGTTCCTCCTGGCCGTGGGCCGCGAGGAGCCGTTGGCCGCGTTGGCCGAACAGGTGGCGGCGCTGCATGGCCGTCCGGTGACGTTGCCGGAGTGGGCGAGCGGCACCGGCCAGGAGGTGGCCGACAAGGCAGCCGGGCGGTTGCGCATCACCTCGGCCTGGATCCGCGAAATCCAGGAGCGGCTTCTGGCCATCGGCGCGCGCCATGGGGTCGCGGCGTGGATCCAGGCGGTGCGCCATCTGAAATGGTATTTCCAGGCCGCGCGCACCGTGGGATCCGGGCAGGCCCTGCACCGCTTCGAGGGGTGGGTGGCGCCGGGCATCGAGGCTGCCGGGGTGAACGAACGGCTGCGCCGGGCCGGGGTGCGGGGATTGGCCTCCCTCTCCGATAACGGGCCGGGCGATCCGCCCCTCACCCTGGTCAACCCCTGGTGGGCCAGACCGTTCGAACGCTTTCCCAGACTGCTTGGCATGCCGGGCCGCGACGAGGTGGATCCGAGCCGGGTGCTTGCCGTGGTGGCCCCGCTGCTGTTCGGCTACATGTTCGGGGATGTGGGTCAGGGGGCGGTGTTGTTCGGCATGGGCGTGGCGATGCGCCGGCATTTCGAGGCGGCCTGGCTGTTGATGAGCGGTGGGGTGGCCTCGATTTTTTTCGGTTTTCTGTTCGGCTCCCTCTTCTCCTCCGAGGCGATCCTGCCCGCGCTCTGGCTCCATCCCACGGCCCACCCCCTGGCGGTTCTGGCCGCCCCGCTGGCATTTGGGGCCGGATTGATCCTGACCGGATTGGGGTTTTCCGCCCTGGGCGCCCACTGGCGCGGTCACGGTTCGGCCTGGTGGCGTCATGAGGGTGGGGTGGTTTTGATTTATCTGGGCGCGTTGCTCGCCTTTTTCACACCGATCGGTTACGATCTGGCATTGCTGGGGCTGGGGATCTTCGTGGTGGTCAACGGCCTGGAGTCACCGGGTCACCTGCCGGCACGGCTCGCCCACCTGCTCGAAACCGTGCTGCAACTCGGGGTCAACACCTTCTCCTTCGCCAGGGTCGGCGCCTTCGCCCTGGCTCACGCCGGTCTCTCCCAGGCGGTGATGACCCTGGCCGATCTGGCGGGTGGCGGCGTGGCCGGAGGGGTGGTGCTGCTGCTGGGCAATGGGCTGATCCTGGCCCTGGAGGGACTGGTGGTGTCGGTGCAGACCACCCGCCTGATCCTGTTTGAGTTCTTTGTCCGGTTTTTGAGCGGCGGCGGGCGACCGTTTCGACCCCTGCCGCCGCCGGATTGACTGTTTTTCCTTTTGCTCATGCCCTGAAGGAACGGCCATGTCGCCACGCGCCAAGATTGCCATTGCCTTGACTGTGTTCACCGCCATTCTGGCCGTGGGGGCCAGTCTGGCGCTCTTCATCACCCCCGCCGTCGCCGCTCCCGTCCCTGGAGCCCCTGGCGCTGGAGGGGCGCTCGATTCGGGCCTGGGCTATCTGGCCGCCGCCCTGGCCACCGGGGTCTCCGCCCTGGCCGCCGGCTACGCGGTGGCCAACGTCGGAGCCGCCGCCATTGGCGCCATCACCGAAAAGCCGGAGTTGATGGGCCGCATGCTGATCCTGGTCGGGCTTGCCGAAGGGATCGCCATCTACGGTCTGATCGTCTCGATCCTGATCCTGAATCGATTGGGTTGAATGGCCGCACCGCTCTTCATTGGGGATGAGGCCGATGCCGCCGCGTGGCGTCTGACCGGCGCGCGGGTGCGCATTGTCGGGCCGGGCGAGGTGGTGCGCGCGGTGGAGGAGGCTCTGGCCAGCGATGGCGAACTGGTGCTGCTCTCGGCCTCCCGGGCCAGGGAGTTGCCGGCAGCGCTGTTGGAACGTTTTTCCACGGCCCTGCATCCCTTGACCCTGGTGGTGCCGGATGCCACCGGAGGCGCCCAGCCGCCGGATCTGGAACGGTTGGTGCGGTCGCGCCTGGGGATGGCCTCATGAAACACACCTTGAACCAGATGCTGGCCTTTGTGGAAGCCCGCCGGGTGGAGGAGCGCGAGGGGATCTTGAATCTGGCCCGCGCCGAGGCGACCCGTCTGATCGCCGTGGCCCACCGCAAGGCGCGGGCACGGGTCAAGGAGATGGTCGCCCAGGAGCGGCGTCTGCGCGAGCAGGCGTTGCACGGAGCGCGGGTGCGCGCCGAGATCGAACGGCGCAACCATGAAATGCGTCTGACCCAACGATCCCTGGAGCAGGAGCGGCGGCTGTTGGAAGAGGCGTTGCTGGCCCGCTGGCGGGACGGGGAGAGCCGGCGCGCTTGGCTTGCGCGTGGCGTCGAAGGGGCCTTGGGGGTGTTGCCGTCCGGCACCTGGGAGATCGGGCGGCCCGTCGAACTCTCCCCGGAGGATCTGGCTTTTCTGCTGGCACGGATCCGGGCGGGTGGGGTGGTCGAGGTGATCGAGCGCGGCGATCCGGCACTGGAAGCCGGCATCCGCATCGGCTGCCGGGGGGCCTGGTTCGATGCGAGCCTGGCTGGCCTGCTCGCCGACGGCCAGGGGATCGAGGCGCGGTTGTTGGCGCTGATGCGCCAGCCGTGACGCCACGACAGCGCTGGAAACCTCGCCCACGCGAGGGTGGAGAACCCCGGACACGGGGAAGGTCTTGCTTGTTTTGATTCGCGACACGAACGAGGTGATGCATGTCTGAAAACGAATTCTCCCTGCCCATGCCCGAAGGCTCCGCGCGACGCCTGGCGGTGGGCTGGTTCTGTCTGGCGCTCTACTCGTTGATCGGCGCCGGACTGGTGGTGATTCTGATCCTGATCGCCCGCATGCCGCTGATCCACGATTTAATCCCCTGGACCGGCTCCTTCAAGACCGCGCTGGTGGTCCATGTCGATCTGTCGGTTCTGGTGTGGTTTCTCTCCATGGCCGGTCTGCTGGCGACCTTCAACCTGCGCGAAGGGAGCGGACGGGGCGGTCTGGCGGCGTTGGGGGTTTCGACCGTTGGGGCGCTGTTGATCACCTTCTCGCCGTTTCTCGGGGTCGATGCCCCGTTCATGAACAACTACGTCCCGGTGCTCGAGAACGGGGCCTTTTTTCTTGGCCTGATCCTGTTTTTGGCCGGGGTCGGGGTGATGGCCCTGCATGCCCTGCTCGCCCCCCGTCTCTCGGAGGGCTGGTCGAGGGGCGCCGGGGCGCTCCGGTTCGGCGTCTGGACCGGCCTGGTGATCCTGGTGGCCTCATTGATCTTCTGGCTGTGGAGCTATCTGGTCTTGAACAAGGGACTCGATGGCCTGCTCTACTACGAAGCGCTCTTCTGGGGCGGCGGACACGTGTTGCAATTCACCCATACCCAGTTGGTGATCGTGGCCTGGTTGTGGCTGGCCACCGCCGGGGGCGGCACCCATTCGCTCACTCCGCGGATCGCGGCGTTCCTGTTTCTGCTCGGCGCGCTGCCGGTACTGGTGGCGCCGGTGCTGCACGTCCGTTTCATCCCCGGCGAGGCCGCCTTCCAGGTGGGGTTTGCCGATCTGATGAAATACGGCAACGGTGTCGCCGCCCTGCCAGCCGGACTCGCCGCCTTTCTGGCCTGGAAGAACAGCGCCTCCGAGGATCCCAACGCCCGACCGTTGCGCCTGGCCCTGATCCTGTCGCTGGTGCTGTTCGGCCTGGGTGGGGTGATCGGGTATCTGATCCATGGGATCAACGTCACCATCCCCTCCCACTATCACGGCTCGATCGTCTCGGTGACCGTGGCCTACATGGGGTTGGGCTATCTGTTGTTGCCGCGCCTCGGCTTCGTGGCGCCTCCGGTCCGGTTGGCGGTTTGGCAACTCGGGCTGTATGCCGGCGGATCGATGCTGCATGTGCTTGGCCTGGCCTGGTCCGGCATCCTCGGAATTCAGCGCAAAACCGCTGGCGAGGCCCAGGGACTGGACACCCTCACCAAGAAAATGGCCATGTGGGTGACCGGCGCCGGTGGCGCCATCGCGGTGATCGGTGGCATTCTCTTCATCGTCATCTGTTGGCGGGCGCTTCGAAACAGAGCGGCAAAGCGGGTCTGAAACAAAAGATTGCAACGATCGGGGTGTTTTGTCTCTTGCAAATCGTTGCCCTCCGTGTCTGACTTCTGGTAACCTGTGCGGATGCATCCACCATCTTGTGTCGTGGAACCTCTGCAAGGGAGAACCATGGCTGGGATGGGTGAGGGGAGTCTCCCCTGATCATGAAAATTGGTCTTGAACCTAAGATTGAACGCGGGTAGTCGATATGCAGGATCGTGTCGCCATTGTCACCGGATCGAGCAGCGGTATCGGGCGGATCATCGCCGTGCGTCTGGCCCAACTCGGGGCCAAGCTCGTTCTGATCAGCAACGAATCGGTACGGATTCTCGAGGCTCTCGAGGAGGTGCGCGCCATCTCCCCCGAGTCCGAGGCCTTCGAGGCCGATGTCACCTCCTTGCCCTGCCTGGAGGAGTCGATCAAGCTCACCCAGGAGAAGTTCGGACGCATCGACATCCTGGTGAACAACGCCGGCATCACCCGGG
This sequence comes from Magnetococcales bacterium, assembly GCA_015231775.1. Lineage (GTDB taxonomy): Bacteria > Pseudomonadota > Magnetococcia > Magnetococcales > Magnetaquicoccaceae > Magnetaquiglobus. The sequence goes on from JADGAY010000108.1 coordinate 9,015, forward strand.
ACGCCCTGTTGGTGCGCATGTCGCCCAAGGATTGGGACCGGGTGCTCGAGGTGAATCTGACCAGCGTCTTCCACATGACCCGCATGGTGGTCAAACCGATGATGAAGGCCCGTTACGGACGCATCGTCAACATCGCCTCCGTGGTCGGCGTCACCGGCAATCCCGGACAGTCCAACTACGTGGCCTCCAAGGCCGCGTTGATCGGCTTTTCCAAGAGCGTCGCGCTCGAAACCGCCTCCCGCAACATCACCGTCAACTGCGTCGCGCCAGGATTCATCCGCACCCCGATGACCGATGCGTTGAATCCGAAAGCGAGAGAGGCTATTCTTTCCCGAATTCCCCTGGGTACCATGGGCGAGGCCGAAGACGTGGCCAACGCGGTGGCCTTTCTGGCCGCCGAACGTTCCGGGTACATCACGGGCGAGACCATCCACGTCAACGGAGGTCTTCACATGGCCTGAGCCTCGCCGGAGCTTCAAGAACGGCGGGCGCGGGGGCTTTGGTTTCAACTTGGGTAGGTTTTGTCATCCATCAATAAGGAAATGCACACATGAGCAACATTGCCGAACGGGTCAAGAAGATCGTCGTCGAACAACTGGGCGTCGATGCCAGCCAGGTTACCGAGGAGGCCAATTTTGTCGATGACCTGGGCGCCGACTCCCTGGATACCGTCGAGTTGGTGATGGCCCTGGAGGAGGAGTTCGGTTGCGAGATTCCCGATGACGCGGCGGAGAAGATCGTCACGGTCAAACAGGCGATCGAGTTCATCGAAAAGAATCAGGGTTGATTGTCGTACCCGGTTTGATGGGTCCGTGGACCGGCCCCAGGCGTGGAACCCCCGAGTCGGTGTTCCACGCCTGGGGTGCCTCCCCATCAGGCAGGTTTCCTTCACGAATCGGGTTGGCGCTCCAGGCATGGATGCGTTTCAGACCCCGATGGGCCATGCCCAGGCGGGTTTGAGAGGGTGTTTCCGGGCCGACGCCAACCGATCCATCGCGCTTAAGGAGAGAGCGAGCAGTGTCTGAGCGTCGCGTGGTCATGACCGGTATCGGATTGGTGACCCCATTGGGAATCGGGATTGCGCCGGTTTGGCAAGGATTGACCGAGGGTCGTTCCGGCATCGGTCCCATCACCCGTTTCGATCCCCAGGAGTATGCCTGTCGGATCGCCGGCGAGTGTCGGGGTTTCGACCCCGAGGCGTGGGTGGACAAGAAGGAGGTGAAGAAGATGGATCTCTTCATGCACTTCGGCTTCGCCGCCGCCCGGTTGGCCTGGGAGGATTGCGGACTGACGGTCACCGAGGAGAATGCCCAGCGCATCGGTGTGATCATCGGTTCGGGCATCGGCGGTTTGACCGCCATCCAGAATCAAGCCTTTACCCTCAAGGAGCGCGGTCCGCGGCGCATCTCCCCCTTTTTCATTCCCATGTCCCTGATCAACCTGATCTCCGGCCATGTGGCGATCCGTTACGGCATGAAGGGTCCGAACCATTCGGTGGTGACCGCTTGCGCCACGGGGGCTCATGCCATTGGCGACGCGATGCGCATCATCAAGCGTGGCGAGGCGGATGTGATGCTGGCCGGTGGCGCCGAGGCGGCGATCTGCGAGTTGGCGGTGGGCGGTTTTGCCGCGGCCAAGGCGCTGACCAGTCGCAACGACGATCC
>JADGAY010000109.1 GCA_015231775.1 Magnetococcales bacterium
GCTAGATGGATCAAGATGTTGCCACAGGTGATTGCCCGCAACTGCCGGATCTAGGTTCAAGGGCCCGGAACGCGGGTAGGTTCCGGAGGCGCCTCGGGTTGAGCGATCCACCCGCCGCCGTGAAGGTGCACCTCCTGCTGCGGCAGGGGAATCTCGATGCCGTGGACGCGGAAGGTGTGATTGATCGCGGTGTTGAGCCGGTCGGTCATGTTGGCGCGGTTGTCTGGATCGATGTGGTAGACCCGCAGTTGGAACTCCAGCGCGCTGGCGCCGTGATTCATGAAGAGCACCCGCGGCGGCGGATCGTGCAGCACCAGGGAATCCCCCTCCGCCACATCCAAGAGCAGTTGGCGCACCTGCTCGATGTCGGTGCCATAGGCCACCCCCACAGGAATCACCAGCCGCACCTCCCGGGAGCTTAAGGTCCAATTGATCACCTCCTTGGTGATCAGATCGCGGTTGGGAATGAGGATCTCCTGGAGATCCTGACTGATCACCCGCGTGGCGCGGATGTTGATGCGGCGCACCTCGCCCATCACCGCCCCCACCGAGATGCGATCGCCGACCCGCACCGGGCGCTCCAGAAGCAGGATGATGCCGCTGACGAAATTGGCGACGATCTCCTGCAAACCGAAGCCGATGCCCACGCTGATCGCCGCCGCGAGCCAGGCGATCTTGCCCACGTCCACATGCAGAGCCGAAAGCGCGGCGGGCAGACCGATCAGCACCACGGAGTAGCGACTCATGGTGAGGATGGCGTAGCGCACCCCCTGATCGACCCGAATGCGCGAAAAGAGAAACAGTTCGAGAATCTCCGGCAAATGATGGACCAGCCACACCGCGAACACCAGCGTCGCCACGAAACGGATCATGTCGGCAACGCTGATCACATCCACGCTGCCATCGGCCAGGGTGGTGGAAAAGAAGGTGTATTCGTTGAGGGCATCCAGGGTCTGGCGGTTGACCCCCCAGTAGGAGGCCAGGATCAATCCCCCGCCGATGATGAAGAGCAGTCTCAGGAAACGCCGGATGCTCAAGGCGGACTGGTGCATATCATCCAGGGAATCCTCACCGGGTGCCACCGCCATCACCCAGTGGCGCTCGCGGCCCAGGCGACTGGCCACCGAAATGGAGAGCCGATAGGCGCCGATCAAAAGGAAGATCGTCACCAGGGTCAACAGGCCATTGCGGGTGATGGTGGCCGCGCCGAAGCGATAGCCGAAGGCATCGATGCCAACCACGGTGAGGATGCCCAGCAGCAACAGACGACTGATCAGATGCCAGTTATCGGCCAGCAGTCCGCCGCGTGGGTGATGGCCGCCGTTCGTGGGTTCGCTGTTCTCCAGAAAGGAGTGCCGAACCAGGGGCGAGGAGTCCCGGATGAGATAATGGAGCACCGCGGCCACGGTCAGTTCGTAGGCGGTGTAGCCGAGACGCGGCAGGGCCTGGAAATCGAACGGCGCGCCACGGAAGATGATCCACGGCATGAGCAGGCTCGGATAGGCGATCAGCAGCACCCGCACGGCCTGATGCAGGGTTTTGGAGAGATCCCGGGGCATGCCGAACTGACTGCGGGCCACGGCTCCGGATCCGAACAGGGCGCGGTTCAGACGCCACAGAAAGGCGAACAGCGCCACATGCATCAGCACCCGCGCCACCACCTTGCCCACCCCCTGGGGCAATCCGGCGGCATCGATGGCCATGGCCGCGATCAGGAAATAGACCGACCACAAGCCAGCCTCGGCCAGGGCAGCCAACAGGGGCAGAAACCAGACACTCCCCTCCCGTTCGCTCTCGGGTCGCTGCTTCCAGGCCTCCATGGCCCGCACCCAGCGTCGCGACAGGGGGATGCCGACAAAGAGCGCCATGAGCAGCATTGCGCCGTAGAAAAGCTCCAGAGGACGGGAGAGCGCCTCCAGCAGACGTTGACCATTCTCGTTGGTAAAGACCCGCTCGAGCCATTTGATGAAACTGTTGTCCCGTTCCGTACCAAAAATTTCGTCCAGCATGCCGGTGATCAGCGACCAACCGATCGGATCCGCATCCTGGATCCAGAAGACCTTCGACAGCACGAACCGCTCCAGGGAGTCGAGCACGTTGGCCCGTTCCGAGGTCAAAAGCTCCAGGCGGCGTTCATCGACGTTGATCTCGAAGAGAACCTTCTTCTCATCGAGCAAACCCTGACGATAGGCATCGAGGGATTTTGAACTCTTCTCCCGGAACAGCGCCTCCTGCTTGGGATCCAGGTTGGTGTTCACACCACTGACCGACGAGAGCACCTGCCACTCCTGACGCCACTGCTCCCGGAGATGCACCAGCCGGGACTCGATCTCGACGCGGCGCGCCTGCGCCACGGCCAGTCGCTCGCGGAGCGATGCCGAAAGCAGATGTTCCAGCTCCAAACGCCGTTCGCCCATCAGCCGGAAGGTGGATTTCAGCAGTTCCGCGGCCATCCCCTGGGAGCCCAGTCGCTTGACCAGGGCCCCGAGATTCCCGAGTTCCGCCTCCTCCTCCTTGATGCGCGTCTCCTGTCCGGTGATCACGCTCGCCAGTTCGGTGCGCACTTGATGCCATTCGGCGGTGTTCTTCTGACTCTGCGCGACCAGAATCTCCCGCTGCGCCAGGAACTTCTCCAGCGGGGTATGGGCCTGCTCGGCCAGCTTCTCCTTCTGCTCCAGCGCGCCGCTCTTGGCCTCGAGGGCCTGGGCCTGGAGATGGCTCAACGCCTCCTGGTAGAGCTTGATCTGCTGCTCTTCCCACTCGAAGATCCGCTGCGCCAACTCCAACTCCTTGTCCAGACGTACCCCGTGCTCCTTCTCGAAGGCCAGTTCCGCGTTCCAGAGCGCCACCTGCGCCTGACTGACCGCCTGGCTCAACTCCGCGTTGTCGAGCTTCAAGGCCACCAGCCCCTTCTTGGCCACATCGGCCTTGCCGGAGAGGGTCGGCAGTTTGCGACGCTCCTCCTCGGCGGCTTTCTGGGTCTGCTTGGCCTGCTGGGTCAACTCCGGAATGCGTTGCAACAACTGACGCCGCGCATCGCGGGCATCCTGCAACCCCTTGACCGTCTTCAACCGCTCGGCGCGCTTCTCCTCGAGTTGTTTGAAGGCCTCCTGGGTCGGATTGGTGGGTGCCGGAGGTGGGGCCTTTTTCTCCCAATCCCGAATTTTGGCATCCAGTTCAGCCTCACCGCGCCCCTTCTCCGGCTTGGATTGCGCCATGTCGCGCCGACGAGAGAGGGTCTCCCCCAACTGACGCAGCAACAACACCCGATCTTTCAGGGCCCCCCTGCGCCGTCCCTCCGGGCTCTCGTCCGTCACATCCCCGGCGATGCCGGCCAACTCCTGATTCAACAAGCCGATGACCGACTCCACCGTCTCCGGGGTCAGTGAGGTCTGCTTCCAAACCGGGCTCAATGAGGACAACTGGGGGGCGTCCGCGGCGAGGGCCAACCAGGACCATCCCAGCACGACGCACAAAGCCAACAGCCGCGTCACTGAAAAACGCCAACCCAGATGATCATGCCGTTTCATACCATGATTCCCCGCCGAGAGAGACACAGAGGGCAGGTCGATGGAGCGGGGGCCTCACAGGGAGGCCCCCCAGAAGAAAAGCGAAATCCTATTGCGGAATCTCGAGATTGCGCCCGCGGAAGGCATCCGATTTGCGGCCCAGATCGAACTTCTCGGCCTGGATGGCCAAAAGGGTGCTCTTCCAGGCCTGACGCGCGGCCTTCAACACCAGATAGCCGCCGAAATCGCCGGACTGACCATAGAGGTAGTCATCCGGATCGCGGTTGGCGGACTTGATGGCATTGACGAACTTGCCAGGAATCTGTTCAGTCAAGTCGCTCATGCGCACCTTGTTCTTGGTGCCCTCGTTCTTGTTCTCGATGACCGCCTCACCGTTGCCGACGTAGTAGATGCTGTACCCTTCCTGGGCAAAGATCTGCTTGTTGACCTCCACCTTGGCGCCGATCATCTCGGCGGCATGCGGGTTGCTCGTGTCGAGACCGAAGGTCTCCTTGGTGCGCAGATCGATGATGTCGTTCAAGTGGGTCACCAGGATGGTGATCAACTTGTCCTTGAGAAAGTCGCGCACATCCGGGGAGAGGTCGTGCATGATCTTGCGATCGAACTCCAACAGGATGCACGGCTCGACGGCCACGATGCTCGCCCCACGGGGCTTGGAGCTCAAAAAGGCGATCTCGCCGAAGATCGCCCCAGGTTTGAGTTCGTTGATCGGATTGACGTTCGGCTTCTTGTAGACACTCACCTTGCCCTGGAGCAGCACGAAGAACGATCCCGAGTCATCCCCTTCATTGATGATCGGCGCATTGGCCGGATACTTCTTGAAGAGGGTGTCGAGACTGGCGATCTCGGCCTTGGCCTGGGGGGTAAAATCAGCAAAAAATTTGATTTTTTCAAGTAATTGCACATCAAACATGGTTTATACTCCTCTTGTGCGACGCGCCATGAGTTCCATCAAACGTCCCAGGTTGCCAAGCGAGGCCAAGTGAGCGTGCACCCACGCCAATTCGCCGCAACGGAACAGTTCCAACGCTTGTGGCTTGCTCAGCTCCAATAATTTCTGCTCGTCCACAATCAGCAGATCACCACTGGCCGGCACACCCCACCCGCGCAATTCGGGTCGATCGGTCACGCCGACAAACAGCTCCATACCCGTCAGGCGGTTGACAAAGATTTCGGTGCGGCGCACCCACTCTTGATACAGTTGCAGGAAACGCACCGCACTTTGGAGCCAGGGGCTCTGCTGGCCCTGGTCGTCGAAGAACCGCTCACCCTCCCCGGTGGATAAGATTCCAGAATAGGCCGCGTCGATGCAAACGGTCAACTCGGAATCGTGTTCCCCGCCCGCCAGCACGAACGGATAGCGTCGCACGAAACCGGGAATGTAACGTGCGTCCCAGATGCCATCCGGTCCCACGAAGAGATTTTCATTGTCCCGCGGGCTCAACAAGACCAAAGGGAGGATCTTGGCCCCCACGCGCGCGAAAAAGATGGCATACTCCCTGGACGCCTCGATGAACTCCGCGCCGGTCAACAGCACCGAATTGGTCCGGGCGGCGAAGTCGTGGGGCTTTTCCTGCCGGACGATACGCCACGCACGGTGGTGTTGTCGGTCCAGCACCACCGGTTGCTGATAGAAAAGCAGCTCGGCCATGCGTCACTTCAACAAAGCGCGGCTCTGCTCGTTGAGGGAGATCTGGGTCTTGCCGAGCAGTTCGCTCACATAGGCATCCTTGTTCTCCTGGAGCTTTTTATCCTTGAGCATCTTGGTCAGAGCCGGCTTCACCTCGTCGTAGGGACGAGGCGTGGGCTCCTTGGTACCCCGCAACTGCACCACATGCACCCCCTGCGGGGACTTGATCGGGCCGGCCACCTCGCCGTTCTTGAGTCCGGTGATCGCCTTCTGGAACTCGGGGAGCAGTTGGTTGAGGGGCACCCAACCCATGTCCCCGCCCTGGGAGGCCGAAGCCGGGTGTTGGGAGAACTTCTGGGCCAAGGCGGCGAAGTCAGACTCCTTTTTCTGCACCATGGTCATGTAGCGCTCGGCCAGCTTGAAGAGATCCTGCTTGGCCTTGTCATCCATGTTCGGCTCGTATTTCAAGAAAATCTGCGCCACGTTCACGGTCTGTGGGAGCATGAAGCGGGCTTTGTTCTCATCATAAGCCTGACGGATCAGGGACTCCTCCGGATATTTCGCGGAGACCTTGCCCGCGTTGTTCAGAAAATTCTCCACCAGCACCCCCTCTCTGGCGCGCTCCATCATGAAGGCCACGTCGCCCTTCTGATCGACCTTCTGCTCCCGCGCCTTGGCCAGGAAGTACTTGCGCAACATCGCCTCGCCGATCTTCTGTTTCATCAGCTCGGGATTCTCCAGGAGATGCTTTTTGACCTCCTTGTCGCTGTTGTTCATCAGGGTTTGAAACTCACCCACGCTGAGATTCACCCCGCCCATGGAGGCCAGGGAAGCGTTTTTGTCCCCGCCCTTGTCCGCTGATTTATCCGCGGCTTTGTCAGCGGGTGCGGCATGCAATGGCATCGGCAGCACCCAAGAGAGCATGACCAGCAAAACAACCACTCCAATCTTCCGGGAAATCATTCTCGTAACCATCCTTTTTCAATCCCTTGCAAAGAAGAGACGCCCCATGTCACCCATGCCAGGCGACTACCAGCGCGCCCCGATATTGAGCTTGATCTTCTCCTGGTTCTGCTCGAAGGCATTGACCACCGACTGATACTCCAGATCTCCGAAGAACATCTTGTACTTGAAAGAGAGATTCAGGAAACCGGTCTCGGCGTAACATTGATAGGATCCAGTGATCAGAACATTCTCGCCGCAGCCTGGGTTCTCGTCCCAATAGTGGCTGTAAGAGGTGGCATGACGGAACCCGACCATCATGTTGACGATATCCTCGTAGATCGGACGCCCGATCGCCACGGAATAGCGATAGCCCGAGGGACCGTTGTTGGCGCCCACGAAGTTGTAAGCGTTGGGAATTTTGTCGCTCGGGGTGTACTCCCCGTCGAATTGGAGCACGGCGGAGAGTTGATACGGCAACATCTGGAGACGCGACATGGAGAGGTAGAGCTTCCAGAAATCGGGCTCCATGCCATTGACGTTGCCGATGGGACCGTTGACGTTGAGCTTGTTGGCCGCGTTGGCCATGTTCTCCAGCTTCCAGCGCACGTCGTCATCGGTCATGGATCCGAACACACCGGAAAAGGCATGCTTGACGCGCAACGCGGCGGAGTTGGCAGCGGGTCGTTCGGGGAGCAGCGAGTCCATGATCGTGGCGCGCAGGGAGAGTTCTCCCACGAAGAGCTTGTCCTCGCCATGCACGATGGCATCGCCGGCGTTGTAGCCGGTGAACGCGGTATTCAGACGGGTCGTGGCGGTCGAATTCTTTTTCTCCAGACCGATCCCCCACCAGAAGTCCCCCTCATCCACAAGGAAAGGTTTTTCATATCTGAACGAAAAGGTATCGGAATCCCCTTCGTAGAGTACCACGTTGTTGCCCACCTCGTCCGGATCCAACTGGTAACGCACCGTGGTGTAGGACATCTGCACCACGCCGCCCTTATCCCCGAATGGACGAACGTAGTTCAGGGCCAGGCTGTTGGAGAAATCCGGGTGGAGCGGATTGGCGGTGAAGATGGCGGAGATCGAATCCCCCGCGCCGGTGATGTTGTAAAGCGCGCCGGTGTAACGGGCGTTGGTGACACCGGTGAATCGGCTCGCCTGATTGTTGAAGGAGAGTGAATGGGTATCCTCGAAGTCGGTGATCTTGAGAACCAGATTCGAAGTACCCTCCGGCGCCTTGTGCAGGGTCGGCTCGATGCGGGTGCCCGGCAGTTTGGAGAGCAGTTTCAGACGGCTGTTGAGAGTCTCCAGATGGATGATCTTGCCGATCAGATCATGAAAATGCTGGTTGAACACCCGGGTGTCGTAGCGATAGCTGCTGCGACCGGTGAGCTGGATCTGGGCGAGCTTGTTCTCCTCCACCTGCAAAATCACCGTGCCATCGGATACGGTCTGGGGCGGGATGATGCATCGGGAGGTGACGTACCCCTTGGAGGTCAGAAGCGCGGTGATGCGTGCGGCGATATCCTGAAGCTCCGTCGAGGTGACCTGTTTGTCCAGACGAGGTTTGACGACATCGATGATCTCCTGATTCGGCAAGGTCTGGTTGCCGATCACCTTGATCCCTTTCAAGAAGAAGGTGACGGATTTGTCGATCTGGCTCTCCGGCTTGGGCTGTGCGCCTGGATCGACCTCGATGTCCTTGACCACGCCGGGCTGCCCCTTGCGTTCGCTCTCGGTCACCGGCTGATTGGGTGCCGCGCGCTCCTCAAGCTCACGCAGACTCTGTGGCGAGGGGGCGATATCGGTGGGCAACGCAGCGGCCCAGCCGTGGTTCTGGAGCAACACTGCCAAGCCAGCCAGCACCAGGCTGGCCAGCCAACGAATTCGTCCGTGGGCGGTCATGGCGCGCAAAGTCCCATCAAGTGGCCGGGCAGGTCAATCGGGTGGCGCCATTGAGGTTCATGCCCTGAATCTCTTCAAACAGCGTTTTCGTGCCGGTACCGGTTTTCTGACTCAGGCTTTTGCCGTCGTTGAAACGAAACGTACAAATCTGCTCTTTCGTGGCCAGGGCGAACAGGTGGTAGCTGGCGGCGCTGTCGGTGGTGTAGTTGAACAACCGGAATCCAGCGTAGTTGAGATTGATCGCGGCGGCATTGATTTTGCTGCTCTCGGCCCAACCATACTGACTCTTGGCCGAGTCGTAGGACAACGTTTGATTCAGGAAGGCCATGCCACCGCTACCGGCCACGGTCACTCCCGAGGACGAGTAGGTCAAACCAAAGCCGGTCAATCCACTCAGCGTGGCATCCACGGGCGTGACGCCGGTGTTGGCCGTGGTCGCGAGGTTATAGGTCGGCATGATGAACAGCGATGCGAACAGGTTCGCCAACGGCGATGTCGTCAACACCTTGCCGGCCTCGATGGCGGTGTCCTGGGTTTTCACCGGCTCACTCAGATTGACCGGCGCCGTCGTGCTGATCAGGGTGACGGCTTGCGCCGGCGTCGTGGTGGATACCAGGCTTTTCACCCAGTTGGTCGTTGCCGCGACCACCGATTCGGAGTTCTTCATCGCATACTGGCCGGTAGCCAGCGCATCGACGGTATTCTTGAGCGTGTCGGTGACGGTTTTGACCGCAGTTTCGGCCACGGTCTCGTCGACACCCGCACCGAACAGCGTGGCCACATTCTGGGACGTGATTACGGATGCCAGGGCGGTGCCGATATCTTCGGGCTTGGTCACGGAGAGCGTGCCATTGGCGTCTGCCGCCTCGCGCAGACCTTTAAGAATGACGCCGGAGTTCGCGGCGCTGACACCCATCTGGACCAGATTTTCCTGCACCGCGGTCAGATTCACGGCAACCGATCGGAGCGTGTTGGCGATGGTCGAGGTATCGGTCGAGGCAGGAATGCCGGTGGTGGCCGCACTCTTGACCGTGTCAGCCGACAAACCGGCAACCGGGGTCGTGCCATTCCAATTTGCCGGAATCAACGCGGATATCGGATTCATCCGGATGACCGAAGGATTGGGGCTGTAGGCCACGGTGATGGACGCACCATAGGGAATATCGGTGTTGTAGGTGAAAATGCCATCACCGTCCAGATCCTGGAAGGTCTTGATGAGCAAGTTTCCTTGTGCATCGAAAATTTTCACCAGACCGGTGGCCGGATCGATTTCATTCCGGCTGGTCGCGGTGATCGGCGGGGTGGCGACGGCGGCGAAATAGTAGCTGCCCTTGCCCTGGTCAACCGCGACCGCGCCCTTGAAGTCCGTCAGGGTCAATCCGACGATATTGCCATCCTGGACGACCACGGTGGTTCCGGTTGGACCACTGGAGCCCCCACCGCCACCGCCGCAGCCGGGAAAGGTCAACCCGATGGCCGCGAACATCAGCAAGGTCGAGATACCGCGCAACGGCGCGCTCCATCCAGACCGGGTGGCAACAAAGGGATGCGCGATTTTATTCATGCGGGACTCCATCGGACGTTGCACGGATTGCACGCGCGAGGTTTTCGATTTGTTGTCGGAACCCTCCTCGCGCGGAACGGGATTCACAGCCATTTTGAATTACCATAATAAAACACAGGCGCGATGGCCGCAATGGGCAAACGCGCCTGTGTCGAGTTTTCACCCCGCACCCGAAGAACCCCCATGACGGGTGCTCCTCGGGTGGCGGGTGTTGGGATTTGCCCCGCTCAAGCCGATCAGGGCGTGCCGAACAACTTCTTGAAGAAGTCGAGGAAGACGTTGCCGGTATCGCGCTCCGTGCCCAGGGTGCCAACCGTGGTGGTTTGGGTCGCCTTGGCATTGGCCGCGTCCACCGCCTTCAAGGCGGCGTTGGAGATATCCGAACCGTTGCCGGTGGTCGAGGCCGCCGCGCCACCCGAGGTGGTGTAGGTCGCCACGGTATCGGCCTTCTTCTCGGCCCGCTTGGCGGTATCGGTGGTGGTCGAGAGGGTGTTGGTGCCATCGGTCACCGACCCGCCCTGGACCGCGCCGGTGGCGGTCATGTTGTTCGTGGCCGTCACGTTCTGCGCCGCCACCGTGCCGGATGCGTTCACCGTCGTAGCGTTCACGGTCGTTATATTCCCCGTCGTGGCGTTCACGGTTGCAGCCGTCAGGACACCTCCGGTCAACGACGCCGTGGTGTTATCCTTCACCGTGGCGCCTTGGACCGTACCGGTCGCCGTCACATTGTGCGACGCCGACACGTCAGTCGCGTTCACGGTCGTAATGTTCCCCGTCGTGGCATTCACGGTCGTGATGTTCCCCGTCGTGGCGTTCACGGTTGCAGCCGTCAGGACACCTCCGGTCAACGACGCCGTGGTGTTATCCTTCACCGTGGCGCCTTGGACCGTACCGGTCGCCGTCACGTTGTTCGACGCCAACACGTCTGTCGCGTTCACGGTCGTGATGTTCCCCGTCGTGGCGTTCACGGTTGCAGCCGTCAGGACACCTCCGGTCAACGACGCCGTGGTGTTATCCTTCACCGTGGCGCCTTGGACCGTACCGGTCGCCGTCAC
>JADGAY010000110.1 GCA_015231775.1 Magnetococcales bacterium
GATTACGTACAGGCGTATGCGTGGCTGGACTTGGCCGCGTCGCAGGGGTTGGGGAGCTGTTTCCGGTTTGCGGCCCGCTTTGCCACGGTTGGCGGACGGCGTGGCGTGGCGGATGGGGAGGTCGTGGTCCGGCGGGATGCCAGGGTGCTGATCGTGGAGGCGCATGACACGGGGCGACGGATTTTGGCTGAAATGGTGTCGCGGTTGGGGTGTCGCGCCATCGTCGTGGCCGATCTTCCCACGGCCCTGGAGCGGTTGCGCGTCGCCGAAGTCGAGTCGGATCCGGTGAACGTGGTGCTGCTGGATGGGGATCTCGCCGAGCGGGGCGGCGGGGACGGGATTCGGGCGCTGCGCGATCTGCCGGGTTTGAGGCGGTTGCCGAAAATTATTTTGTTGACCGGGCCTGGCGAGGAGACCTTATTATCCGCGAAAGAGGATCCGGAAGGGAGTCCGGATGGTTTCTTGAGCAAGCCGATTCTTCTGGAGCCCCTGCGCACCAGTCTGGCGCGCTGGATCGAGGATGGGGCGGCTGCGTCAACCTTGGAAGAGGAAGGGGCGGGCATGCTGGTGCGACTCGCGGGATTGCGTGTTCTGTTGGTGGAGGATGATCTCATCAACCAGGAGGTGGGGCGGGAGCTGTTGAGCGAGGCCGGGATCGAGGTTGCGTTGGCCGGCGATGGGGCCGAGGCGGTCGCCAGGGTCGAGGGGCAAGCGTTCGACGTGGTGTTGATGGATATGCTGATGCCGGTCATGGATGGGTGCGAGGCGACCCTTCATATCCGCAACCGACTGGGGAACCGGAGCCTGCCGATCATCGCCATGACCGCCAGTTCGCTTATCCAGGATCGCCAGCGTTGTCTCGACGCGGGCATGAACGATCATCTGAGCAAGCCGGTGGTGCCGGCTGAACTGTGGACCATGCTGGCCAAGTGGAGCGGGCGTGGGACGGTGACTTCCGTCTCTGTCGCGGCGACGACCGTTGGGTCGGATCCGGGGATCGGGTTGGCCTCCTGCCGGGAGATCGACGTCTCCGTGGGGATGAAGAATGTCGGCGGGCGGGTGACGACCTATCGGAGCGTGCTCGGCAAGTATCTCAAGAACCAGGCGGATGCCTGCGCGCGCATGGCCCGTTTCTGGACCGAGGGGAATTTCGGGGAGATGGAGCGTCTGGCCCACACCCTCAAGGGGAGTTCGGCGCTGATCGGCGCGCAACCGGTTGCCGAGCTGGCCAAACGGTTGGAATGGATCGCCAAGAGCCCGCACGAAGCGACCGGGTTGCCGGGGCTGCTGGAGGATGCCGCGCGGGAGCTTGGCACCCTGGCCGGAGTGATTCGCGCGGGCCTGGGTCCAGTGGACGATGGGCCGGTCGCGGCGGGTGACGAGGCCGACACCGGGCGGATTCCGGAGGCGTTGGCGGGTCTGATGCGCGAGGCCGACGAACTGTTGCGCGCTTTCGACTCCTCGGTGGAACAGGTGGTGGAGAACATGCTCCCCCTGGCGCGCGGCATGGCGCGCAAGGAGCGGATTCGGGGTTTGCGGCAGTGTCTGGCCGATTACGATTTCGATGGGTGCCTGGAACGGCTGCGCCACTGGGCGCGGGAGGAGTGGGTGACGTTGGCTCCGGAAGAGCCCCAGGACGAGGCGTGAAGGAGAGTCTGGCATGATCGAGGCGGACGCCTCCCTTAGGAAGCGGTTGTTGATCGTCGATGACACGCTCGAGAACATCGACCTGTTGAAGGAGATTCTCGCCCCGCACTATCGGTTGCAGGTGGCCACCAGTGGCCGTCTCGCCATCCGGGTAGCCCTCTCCTCGACCCCGCCGGATCTGATCCTCCTGGATATCATGATGCCGGATATGGACGGCTACGAGACCTGCCAGATCTTGAAGCAGGATCCGCGCACCCGTGATATCCCGGTTCTGTTCGTGACCGCCAAGTCCCAGGTGGCCGACGAGATTCGTGGATTCGAGCTGGGGGCCGCGGACTATCTGATCAAGCCGGTGTCGGCGCCGAAGGTGTTGGCCCGCGTCCGTACCCATCTGGCGCTCAACGATCAACGCCGCCTGCTCGCCGATGAGGTGACGCGACGTACCGCCCAGCTCGAACAGCGCAATCGCGAACTGGAGGAGACCCGCATCGAGGTGATCCGGCAGTTGGGCCGCGCCTCGGACTACCGTGACAACGAAACCGGCATGCATGTGATGCGGGTGGCCGGGTTCACCCGGCTACTGGCCCTCAAGGCGGGGCTGTGCGAGGCCGAGGCGGAAGCGTTGCAGTTGGCAGCCCCTCTGCACGATGTCGGCAAGATCGGCATTCCGGATGTGATCCTGTTGAAGAATGGCAAGCTCACCCCCGAGGAGTTCGAGGTGATCAAACGTCATCCGGAGATGGGTTTCAAGATCATCGGCGATCAGAAGTCGGACATTCTCCATCTGGGGGCCGAGGTGGCCCTGACCCACCACGAGAAGTGGAACGGCTCCGGCTATCCGCGCGGTTTGACCGGGGAGGGGATCCCCGTGTGCGGTCGGATCGTCGCCCTGGCCGATGTGTACGACGCCTTGACCTCGATTCGCCCCTACAAACGCTCCTGGAGCGTGGATGACGCCCTGAATCTCATTCGCGCCGAGGCGGGCGGCCATTTCGATCCGTATCTGGCAGGGTTGTTCCTGGAGATGCGCCCGGAGGTGGAGCAGGTGATGCGTCGCTATCAGGACGGGTGAGGCGGCATGACCGGTGATGCGGTGCTATCATGACGGGTGAGGCGGCGTGGTCGGGACGGATGAGGCGGAATCAAACGGGAGGCGCGGGGAGGGAACCCATCCCCGCCCTTTTCGGCGGGGCGGGGATGGGGGCTTGGACTAGCGATGACTCTTCTTGCTCTTTTCCGCGTGGGTCAACAGTTCCTCGGTGAGGGTGTCGAGGGTTTCGTTGACTGCCGCGAGCACGGTTGAGGACTCCTTGGTGGCGGAGATGGTTTTGCCGGCCACGTTGACCACGGTCTTCACCGAGGCGCGCTGTTCGTTGTTGTGCGCCTTGCGCTCCACGGAGATGCGGCCATGGGTCAAGGGCCCGAAGCGTTGATCC
The DNA here is from genome assembly GCA_015231775.1 of Magnetococcales bacterium. Taxonomy (GTDB): domain Bacteria; phylum Pseudomonadota; class Magnetococcia; order Magnetococcales; family Magnetaquicoccaceae; genus Magnetaquiglobus. The sequence goes on from JADGAY010000110.1 coordinate 3,084, forward strand.
AGATTGTCGAAATACTTCTGGATGCGATCACGCAGTTCGTCGCCGATCTCAACCTGACGGCCTTCAATTTTCACTTCCATTGATTAGAACCCCTTTCTTGTGAATGATATCCGACACGACTGGCTTTCAATCGTCCAGCGCGCGACGGCGCGCCCTGGCACGGGCCAGGGCCAACCGACGTTCCGCCTCGCGGGTGCGAATCGGGATCGGAACAAGTGTCGGCATCGACCGAAGAAAATGCGACAGCGCGTAGAGCACTCCGGTCACGATGCCCAAGATCCCGAGGAGCAGAACCATCGAGGGGGTGTCACCGGTCCACGTCTGAGTTAGCGGCATTGGCGGAACTCCTGGGATAAAAGGTTTGAACCCTATTGTTGGAAAGTATCATACCACCTTTTTGAGATCATATTCCAGTATGCCGACGGCCCCGGCCTGTTTAAGGCGCCAGATCAGGTCGCGCACCTGGGAACGATCGACCACGGTCTCCACCGCCTGCCAGGCCGGATCGGAGAGGGGATTGACGGTCGGGGACTGCAAGCTGGGCAGAATGGCCAGCACTTCCGCCGAACGAGCCACCGGGACGTTCATTTTCAACACCGCTTTGTGACGCGCGGTCAGGGCGGCGTTGAGCAGCAGGGTGATCTGATCGATCTTGCTTTTCTTCCAGGGGTCGCGTGTCGCGTCATGATTGGCGATGATCATGGTGCGGGTCTCCAGCAGATCCTCGACGATGCGCAGTCCGTGGGCACGGATGGTGGAACCGGTTTCGGTGATCTCCACCGCCGCGTCCACCAGTCCCTCGACCACCTTGGCCTCCGTGGCCCCCCACGAGAAGAGCACCTCGGCCTCGACCCCGCGACTCTGGAGATGACGCCGGGTGAACCCTTCGAGTTCCGTGGCGATCCGCATGCCCTGGAGATCTTCGAGACGTTGCACCGGCGACTCCTGCCGGACGATCAGCACCCAGCGGCAGGGACGGTTGGAGCTTTTGGAGTATTCCAGCGCGCCGATCTGGGCCACCTTCTCCTCGCACTCCCACTCCAGGATCCAGTCGAGTCCGGTCAATCCCATGTCCAGGGTGCCGTCGGCCACGTAGCGGGCCATCTCCTGGGGGCGGACCAGGGAACAGACGATCTCCGGATCGTCGATGCCGGGAAAGTAGTTGCGTGAACTGGTGGAGATGGTCCATCCCGCCTGGGCGAAGAGTTGGATGGTGGCCTGTTCCAGGCTCCCCTTGGGCAGGCCGAGCTTGAGTCGTGTCATGATGGGCAAAATCCCTATTCCCTAGGATGTTTGAAGAAACTCCGGCAGTTGGCCGAAGCGGTCCATGACGCGGTCGGGAAGGAGTGTGCGCACATCCTCGCCGCGATTGTAGCCATGCGCGCAGAGGATCACCGGCACCCCCGCGCGCCGGGCGGCCTCCAGATCCGTCTCCGAGTCGCCGATCATGATGCCCTGTTCCAAAGAGACGTTCAACCGTTCCAGTGCGTGCAGGAGCGGGGTGGGGTCCGGTTTGCGCGTGGGCAGGGTATCCCCGCCGATGACGACGGTAAAGAACCGGGCCAGATCCAGTTGGTCGAGCATCTTTCGGGAGAACCGTTCCGGCTTGTTGGTGACCACGGCCAGGGCGAAGCCCCGTCCGGCCAGTTCGGCGAGCACCTCGGGCACCTCCGGGTAGGGGCGCGAATGGTCGGTGAGGTGTTCGGCGTAGTGGTCCAGAAAGGCCCGCACCGCGCCTTCGAACGCCGGATCGTTGGTGGGCGGTTCGGCGGTTTCGTCGTCAAGCAGTCCCCGGGCCAGCAGCGCCCGCGCGCCGTGTCCCACCAAATGGCGCACCTTCTCCAGCGGCAGGGGTTCCCGGCCTTCGAGCCTCAGGACGTGGTTCATCGCCCGCCACAGATCGGGGGCCGAATCGACCAAGGTGCCGTCCAGATCGAACAGCAGGGCCTGTCCTGGAAGAGGGGGGATCATGAGGCGCGCAGATGGCCCACGAAGGGCAACTCCCGGAACATCCGGTCGTAATCGATGCCGAAGCCGACCACAAAGAGATTCGGGATTTCGAAGCCGATGAAATCGGCCTGCATGGCAACCCGCCGGCGTGCCGGCTTGTCGAGCAGCACGCAGGTCAGCACCTCGGTGGCCCCCTTGTCGCGCAGATGGTGGCTGGCCATCAGCAGGGTGTTGCCGGAGTCGAGGATGTCATCGACCAGCAGGACTTGTCGTCCGGTTGGATCGATGGAGATATCCATGCGGGTGGTGACCCGGCCCGAGGTTTCGGTGCCGGCGCCGTAGGAGGAGAGCACCATGAAATCGAGGGTGAGGGGTTTGCCGCGGCGCGCCAGGGCGCGGGTCAGATCCGCGCCGAACATGAAGGCGCCGTTCATGAGGGTGACCAGCAGCACATCGTCACGCAGGCGCGGAGCGATCTCCTCGGCCAGTTGCGCGATGCGCGCGCGGATCATCTCCTCGGAGAGCAGGATTTCGATCGGGGGTCTCATCGGCTGTTGCGCTCCAGCAGGTAGACCGCCACCGGGGCCATCCAGTTGGCCGTCGCGCCCGGCAGCAGCCATTGGGAGAGGGGATCCTGGATGGTGCGGCGGACCGGGTGTTTCCCGGCGGCCAGGGGGAGTCTTTTCAGGATGTTGATATCCAGTTCGGCGCAGAGATCCTCGAAATCGAGGATGGTGCAGAGGTGGATATAGGGGGTGTTGTGCCAGCGATAGGGGAGCATGCGGGTGCGCGGCATGCGACCGGAGAGAAGCAGTCCCAGACGCACCCGCCAGTAGCCGAAGTTGGGGAAGGAGACGATGATCTTCTTGCCGACCCGCAGCATCTCCTTGAGGACGTATTCGGGGCGGTGGACCGCCTGGAGGGTGTGGGAGAGGATGACGTAATCGAAGGAGTCGTCGTGATGATCGCTCAACCCCTGGTCGATGTCCCCCTGATAGACCGGCAATCCGCGGGCGATGCAGGCATGCACCCCCTCGTGGGAGATCTCGACGCCGAAGCCGCGCGCGTGTTGGCGGTGGATCAGGTGCTCCAGGAGCAGACCGTCCCCGCAGCCCAGATCGAGCACGCGCGCCCCTTCGCTCACCAGATCGGCGATGACGGCTTGATCGATACGCAGTTTATGCAACGCGGATCCTCGTGGTTCGAACTTGCGGGATGGGGGAGTCCCCCTCACCCTTCTCCCATCGTGGCGTACCCTTCTGGGTGTGCCACGGTGGCCTGGGAATTCCACACGGTTGGCATGGCCATTTTCTTCCGTATGAATTGGAGTTTACGTCCAACGAGCCCTCTTCGTCAACAGCATCGCGTGACCGGATTGCACACCGTGGAGGGTGGTTCGTCCTCCCTGGCGGTGACCTGGGGATTTTTGAGCGCCTGGCGGCAGGCGATGACGCCAAAGACCAGCATGGTGGCGACGATGCTCATGAAAAAGAGTGCCAGCGCGGCATCCAAACGGTCGTTGGCCACCACCCTGGCGAGCTGTTCGAGGGTTTTGGCCGGGGCGAGCACCTGGCCCTGATCCAGGGCCTGTTGGTATTTGTCGGCATGGGCCAGGAAACCGATCTTGACATTCGGGGAGAAGACCTTCTGAAAGCTGGCGGTCATGGTGGAGATCACCAGCCAGGCGGTTGGGATGATGGTTACCCAGGCCAGTTTCTCCCGTTTGAGTTTGAAGAGGATCACCGTGGCGACGATCATGGCGCAGCCGGCCAGCATCTGGTTGGAGATGCCGAAGAGCGGCCACAGGCTGTTGATGCCGCCGAAGGGATCGATCACCCCCTGATAGAGAATATAGCCCCAGGCGCTCACCACGATGGTGGTGGCAACGATGCTCGACAGCCACGACGAGGTGCGTGCCAGGGGTTTGAAGAGCACCCCGAACATGTCTTGCACCATGAAGCGGCAGGCGCGGGTGCCGGTATCCACGGCGGTGAGGATGAAGAGCGCCTCGAAGAGGATGGCGAAGTGGTACCAGAAGGCCATCCACCCCTGACCGCCGAAGATCGACAGCAGTTGCGCCATGCCGACCGCCAGGGTCGGCGCTCCGCCGGTTCGCGACAGGAGCGACTGTTCGCCCACGTCGCGGGTGATCTGGGTGATCATCTCCGGGGTGACCACGAAGCCCCAGCCACGGATCACCGTGACCGCCGAGTCGATGGATCCGCCGAGCACCGCGCCGGGGGAGTTCATGGCGAAGTAGATGCCGGGTTCCAGGATCGAGGCGGCGCACAGGGCCATGATGGCCACGAACGACTCCATCAGCATGCCGCCGTAGCCGATGAAGCGGGCGTCCCCTTCGCTGGCGATCATTTTCGGGGTGGTACCCGAGGCGATCAGCGCGTGGAACCCCGAGCAGGCCCCGCAGGCGATGGTGATGAACAGAAACGGGAACAGATCTCCGCTCCAGACCGGACCGGTGCCATCGATGAAGCGGGTGGTGGCGGGCATTTTCAGTTCCGGTGCCGCCAGCAGCACGCAGATGGCCAAGAGCACGATGGTGCCGACCTTCAGGAACGTCGAGAGGTAATCCCTGGGGCAGAGCATCATCCAGACCGGCATGATCGAGGCCAGGGCGCCGTAGGTGATCAGGCCGGCGGTTACCTGGGGGCCGGTGAGGGTGAAGAGGGGTGCGAGGGTCGGATTGCTGGCCACCTTGCCGCCGGCGATGATCGCCAGGATCAGCAGCGTCGCGCCGATGGCCGACACCTCCCCGACCCGTCCGGGGCGGAGTTTCTTCATGTACACCCCCATGAAGAGGGCTATGGGGATGGTCATGGAGACGGTGAAGACCGACCAGGGGCTTTCCGCCATCGCCTTGACCACGATCAGGCTCAGTACCGCCAACAGAATCGTCATGATGCCGAAGATGCCGACCATGGCGATGGTGCCGGGGATCGGCCCCATCTCCGAGCGGATGATCTCCCCCAGGGAGCGTCCGGTGCGGCGCATGGAGAACGACAGAATCAGAAAATCCTGTACCGCGCCGGCCACCACCACGCCGATGAGGATCCAGAGCATGCCCGGCAGGTAGCCCATCTGGGCGGCGAGCACCGGTCCCACCAGCGGTCCCGCTCCGGCGATGGCCGCGAAGTGGTGGCCGTAGAGGACGATGCGGTTGGTGGGTACGAAATCCTTGTTGTCGTTATGGCGGATTGCCGGGGTGGGGCGGGTTGGATCGAGTTTCAGGACGGTTTTTTCGATGAACAGGGCGTAGAAGCGGTAGGCCAGGGCGTAGATGCAGAGTGCCGCGATGACCAGCCAGGTGGCGTTGACCGTCTCTCCCCGGGCCAGGGCGATGGTGGCGAAGGCCGTGGCGCCGAGGATGGCGATCCCGGCAAAGAGGAGTTTTTGCGGGAGAGGTGTGGTGGGGACGGTGGCGGTTGGGTTCATGGTTGGGCCTTGTGCGTGGTGAGGGGGTGTGTTGAAACGTTCAAGGGGGACCGGGGCAGCGCCCCGCGATGTTGCCGCTTTTTGGCAACGACCCAGGGCGAATCGCATGTCAGCACACAAGCCGCCTCCGGCGGCCTGTTCTGGCGATGCTCTCGGTTGACGTTTTGCACAAGGGGCAAAACGTCAACCGAGAGCAAGGCTGCGCGCAGCGTTTTTCACAAAAGACGTGAAAAACGCTTTTTTGTAGAGCGCGCCAAAATCAAAGGATAAAATCAAAATCAAAGGAAAAGTCTCGGAGGCGCTGCCTCCGAACCGCCGCCGGGGGCCTTCGGCCCACCGCCCCCCGCGACAGTGAGGGCATCACACGTTCCGCGCCTTTCCATTTGCTCGGGATTTCATTAAACTTTTTGTCCTCTTTTTTGTCAAGTCCGACCTGGCATCGGGATGGAGTGACGTGTCCGACTGGTTCATCACGCAAAATCGTACTGCCTTCCGAAAACGGTTCTTTCCGGAAGCCACGCGACAGATGTGGTCCGATTGGCGCTGGCAACTGCGCCACCGCTTCCGCGACGCCACCTCCCTGGCTCGGGTGCTGCACCTCTCCGACTCGGAACAAACAGCACTCGATCGACATACTCAAGCCATCCCCTGGGCGATCACCCCCTATTACGCCGCCTTGATGGATCCAGAAAATCCCCTTCACCCCCTGCGCCGAACCCTGGTTCCAACCCTGGCGGAACACATCGTCACCCCAGGCGAATCGATCGATCCCCTCGACGAGACCACCGCCATCGTCGCCCCCAACCTGATCCGCCGCCACATCGATCGCGTCGTGCTCCTGACCACCGATCTCTGCGCCGGCTACTGCCGCTACTGCACCCGCTCGCGCCTGGTGGGAGAGGGAAAACCCATCACCTGGGAACCGGCCCTGGCCTACATCACCACCCATCCGGAAATCCGCGACGTGCTGATCTCGGGCGGAGATCCCCTGCTGCTCTCCACCAACAGACTGGAATGTCTGCTGAAACGATTGCGCGCCATCCCCCACGTCGAACTGATCCGCATCGGCTCGCGCATGCCACTGCTGGTGCCCATGCGCGTCACCCGCAAACTGGTCGGGATGCTGAAACCATACCATCCTCTCGGCCTGAGCCTCCACGCCACCCACCCGGACGAGTTGACTCCCGAGGCCGGCGCGTCGCTGGAACGGCTGGCCGACGCCGGCATCCTGCTGGCCGGACAGACCGTGCTCCTGGCCGGCATCAACGATGACCTCGAGACCCTGCGCACCCTGATGCGCGGACTGGTGCGCCATCGGGTCCGACCCTACTACCTCTACCAGTGCGACCCCATATCCGGCTCTGGCCACTTCCGCGTGCCGGTGTCCCGTGGCTTGACCCTCATGGAGGGATTGGTGGGACACCTGAGCGGCTATGCCGTGCCACGCTACGTGATCGATGCGCCGGGCGGGGGCGGCAAGATTCCCATCGCCCCCGCGACCCTGGCGGGACGAGAGGGGGATGATCTGCTGATCAAAAACCATCTGGGCCAGTTCTATCGCTACCCGGATCCGGAAATAGAAGGAGAGAAGCCATGCTGATCGGCCTGGTATACGATCTGCGCAATGATTATCGCAACCTTGGGTGGGACGAAGAGCAACTCGCCGAGTTCGATCAACCCGAGACCATCGACGCCTTGTGCCGGGCCTTGGAGTCGGGTGGACACCGGGTGGAGCGGATCGGCCATGGTCGGGCGCTGGCCGAAAAGTTGGTGGCCGGACGACGCTGGGATCTGGTGTTCAACATCGCCGAGGGGGTGGGCGGACGCGGGCGAGAGGCCCAGGTGCCCGGATTGCTGGAACTTTTTAGTCAACCGTACCTTTTTTCCGACCCGGTGACCCTGGGCGTGACCCTCGACAAGGGGCTTTGCAAACGTCTGGCGCGGGATGCCGGATGGCCCACCGCGCCGTTCGTGCTGCTTGAGGAGGCCCGC
>JADGAY010000374.1 GCA_015231775.1 Magnetococcales bacterium
GGCCACCACCGCGAACCCCTTGCCCGCATCCCCGGCCCCGGCGGCCTCGATGGCGGCGTTCAAGGCCAAAAGGTTGGTCTGACTGGCGATATCGTTGATCATCGCCACCACCTGATCGATCTCCCGAGCCGACGTGAGCAGCGCATCGAGTACCCGGTCGGCACTCTGCACGCTCTCCTCGGCCTGGGAAGCCTCGCTGGCGGCATTCCGGCACAACTGGCGCACGTTGCTCAACGAGGCGTTGAGCTGTTCCACGGCAGAGGCCACGGTAGCCACGTTGTGACTGGTCTGGTCCGCGGCCTCGCGCACGAAGCCCATGCTGACGCTCACCTGACGGCTGGCGTCGACCACGGTGGTCAGGTTGATGTTGGCCTCCTCGGCTGCCGAGGCGATGGTGTTCATGTTGGTGGCCATCTGTTCGGCGGCGGCGGAAACGGTACCCAAACTCACCGTCATCTCCCCGGAAGAGGAGGCGATGGTTTCCATGTTGGCGCTCATCTCCTCGCTGGAGGCGGCCACCCCGGCGGCTTTCTCCCCCAGCAGGGCCGAATCTTGATTCAACCTGCCGGCAATCTCGTTGAAGGCATGCGCCGCCGCATTGACCTCATTGGCCTTGGCGATCACCGCGATCACGATGCCATTGAGCGAGACGGCCATCTCGTTCAACCCCCGCGCCAGCACCCCGATCTCGTCCTCGCGATCCAGATCGATGCGCGCGGACAGATCACCGCTGCTCAACGTCTTGGCCATGGCGACCGCGCGCGTCAAGGGCGGAACGATCGAGCGGGCGATGAGGATGGCCAACAGGATTCCCAACAGGATCCCGGACAAGCTGACAAGCAGGATCAGGTTGACACCACGGGCAATCCGATCGTTCGTCTCTTGTTCCTGAGCCTCTGAATATTTGGTCAATTCAACCGAAAGCACGCGAATCGACTGGCGATGGGACTCAAAGAGCGGATCGATCTTCTCGAGCAGCTGGTTGGCCCGCTTGATGTCACCTTGCCGGATGGCGGGCAGATACTCCCCGAAGGTCAAGGCAAAAATCTGCTCCACCGGTTGATCGGCCTGCTTGAGTAACGCGACGATTTCGGACGGCAATGGCTCGGAAGCCCAAAACGCTTTTCGCTTCAAATAGTCATCCATCAGGGAATGCAAAGTCTTCTCCGCCCGGTCAATCTCTTGTTTGTCGGAGACACGCAGCAAATCCAACACCTTTTCGCTTCCCTCGATAAGATAAAGTGGTGGAGGCAAAATATCCGCCAACAGATCCTTGCCACGCACAATGGTGTGGTAAACTGGACCGGTAACTTTATACTCCTCGATGGCATAATAAGAACCAAGAGTAATCAGCCCCATCAAAAATAATACACCGCCAAAACCAAATAACAATTTGACGCCAACCTTCCAATTGCGCATGAACCGAAATCCTTCTCTTTTAAATCTTTGCTGAATGTGCATAGATTACAACAAACAAGGATCCTATCATGCCTTTCATGAATGAATCAATCAATTTATTCCTCTTAATACGAAAAAATATAAAAAAAACGGCAGGTTGGAAATAAATCAATATTTTTATTATATCTGATACGAACAGATTAAAATATGAAACAACTATAGTAAACCACACCTTCCAACCCGCATCGAAATCGACCAGATCACCCGCCGGGGCCGCTCCGGGTCACCCCAGACCGCCCGCAGATCAGGTGCCAACCGCTCCACGGGATTGACGCCTTGTTCCTTCTGCAAGCGTGCCGTGGCCGACCAACTCCCGAAATACCCCAACAACTGCTCCAGATTCCACGCCACGGAGATGGCGAACTCCGGCGGGTCGATGCGCTGAAACGGGAAGGGCAGATCGTGATAGCCGTTCTCCACCAGACGCCGTTCGGGGGGCCAGTACGCACCGACCTGGTTGGCGTAAAAATCCCAGGCCAGGGCATTGACCGCCTCCCCATCGACCCGCAACACACCGTAACACCAGGCCGCGAACACCCCGCCCGGTTTCAAGACCCGCCGCACCTCGGTATAAAAGGGCTCCAGATCGAACCAGTGCAGCGCCTGGGCCACGGTGATCAGATCCACGGAAGCGGATGCCAGACC
>JADGAY010000111.1 GCA_015231775.1 Magnetococcales bacterium
CGTGAACAGGGGATCCTGGGCAGCCGCGTCAACCGGGTCACGGTCCGCGCCGAGGGCGACGAACTGCAAAAGCCGGGGGTCTGGCTGGAGGTCGATCCCCTGGCCACCCCGGCGGAGGGTCCGGAACCGGATCAGACGGTGCGGGTGTTGGCCTTGACCTCGCCGGGGGTGACCCTTGACGGGCTTGCGGCCTCGAGTGGAACCTGGATGCCCGGCGAATCGGTCACGCGCGGTCGGAGCGAGCTGTTGCGATTCGAGAACCGGCGGCGGGCGGTGTTGTCACGCCCCGCCAGCCGCATTGATTCGGTGGTCTGGATGGGCGCGGATCTCGGCCCCCTGACCCTGGAGCCGGATGGACGCACCGTCACCGCGACCCAGGCCGGCGTGGCCCTGGCCCAGGTGGTGGTCACCCTGGCGGTCGCGGGGTGCCATCCCCTGAAGACGCCGGCCCATGTGGCGGGCGCGGTGGATTTTTCCACGTTGCTCGTGGCGCGCGGGGTGGAGACCCTCGACCCAGGCCACGCGCTGGTGTTGACCCGTGCCGGTGGTCCGCCGTGGCGGGAGAGGGAGATCAACTCGCCCTTGTTGACCGATACCCGCGCGCGACGCGCCAGGGCCGAGGCCGAACTGGATGACGGGGAGCTGTTGCGCGCCCTGCGTCTGCTCCTCGTGCATCGTCCGGAGATTCTGCCAGGGGAGCTGATCGAGGTGCGGGATGGTTGGCGCGGGGGTGGATACCGGGCGGTGGTGCGGGGTGTCACCCACGAGATCGATGGCTCGGGGGCGCGGACACGGCTGGAGGTGGTGCGTCGCGCCGGCTGAAGTCGATCAGGGGGCGGGGAGGCCGGATGATCCCCATGCCCGCCGTGGATCCAGGGGCGATTGGCGCCCCGGATCCCGCGACACTGGCATGGGACGAATCGTATCCTTTAACGGGTCGGCGGCTTGGGTGGATCCTTCAAGGGATCTTTCAGCCCCTCGATGGGCGGAACGAAGATCGGATTGTCCATGCCGCCGATGGGCAGATACTGCTCTTTCAAATCAAGCACGCACTGGGTGACATAGGCATCCACCTCCTTGGGCGGAACCTGATCCTCGATGGCGAACTGCTTGCACTGGGCAATCAGCTCCTCCTCCGAGGGAACCGCCTCCGCCGCTCCGGCCAACGCGGACCCCAGCAGCACCCCACCGGCCAACACCACGGATAACGTCCACTTTGCGCTCATGCTTCTCTCCCCTTTCCGTCGGGACTCCATGCGACACCAATACCGATCAGACATGAACCTACATCCGGCAACACCAGCACCGATCAGACATGAACCGCGCTCACGGCTGTTTCGGGCGCGCCGGAGCCGGGGGTTTACCCGTGGCTGGCGGCTTGGCCCACGCCGACGGTTTGACCGGATCCGGCGGTTTGGGCGAGGCAGGCGGATTCAACAAGGCATCGGCCTCCGCCTCGTTGAAGGCCGGATCCGACTCCTCTTCCGCGTGCATCTGGTCGTTGGCCAGATCCCGCAGGCACTGATTGATGTAATCGACCAGGTGGTTGGGCTGGATGCCATCCTCCCGGGCATAGCGTTCACAGGCCACCTTGGGATCGTAACCCGCGGGCCGGGGCACCGGGGAGGCCGGATCACCGGCCAGGGCCACGCCAGGGTTCATCCACGCCAGTAGCGACATGACAACCAAACCAAGAATCCGGACCATGCTGTTTATTTTCTCCCGGGAAGAGCGTGAAGCGCGCGCAGGGCTTTTGCGACCACACGGTCAAGCTGGTGAAAATAGGAGCGAATGGGTCTGAATGCAAATCAAAAAATCGATTTTTGGATCAATTTCTCAAAATCGGGCGTCTCACTCCTGACCACCACCACCTGACGGATCCCTCCCGCTTCCGGCAACTGCATGGGTTCGTGCAGCACGGCGCTCATGGCCTCGTTGACCATCCCCTGAATGCGCCGTTCCACCAGGGCGTGGGGCGAGAACAGCACCGGCACGACCAGGGCGCCGCTGGTGACGCCCGGATCCGACAGGGTGATGCGATCGGATTTTTGAATCATGCGCGGACGATCCGGGGCTTCGAAGTGGATCTCCTCGGCCTGTTGCCGAAGTTTGGTTTCCGCGATCCGCGTAGGATGGAGAGGGTAATCCGTTGGCCAGGTGATCTCCATGCTGCACCTCCGATACATGCACGAATTTGAAATCGGGCGGGAAAGAACCATGGAATTCCCGCTTGCGAAGCTGTATCGGTCGCGCGGATCGAAAAGAGAAGCGAAAAATGGTCCTGGGCGGGAAAATCCGGGGGATTCGTGGCGTCCGGAAGGGAACGCAAGAAACCGGAACCGATCGCCGATTGGGTGATGCCACGGATGGAATCCCCATCAGGCACGTTAGTGCAGGCCGGTCTCCGCGCCGGGGAGGCGCTTGAAGATCCACTCCGCCAACTCCTCGCGGCGCATGCGGGAGCCATCCACGGTCAGATCCGCCGCGCGGCGGTAGAACGGTTCGCGACGGCGCATGATCGCCTCCTCGGAGTGGGCGGCGCTCAAGACGGGACGGTTGGGATCGCGGGAGACCCGCGCGGCCAGACGGGCCGGATCGCCGGTCAGATGGACGATGAAGCCGTTTTGTTTGAGCAGGGTGACCTTGCGTTCGCTGAAGATCTCCCGACCCTCGTCATCCAGATCGACCACCACCCCGCCACCGGTGTCGATGATCACCCCATCCAGACGCGCCACCTTGGCGACCACCGCGTATTCGAGATCGCGGAAGCGGCGCCACTCCCCATCATGGGCGCGCAGAATCGCCGGGATGGGCAGGCCGTCGTGTTCGTAGGAGATGAGCAGATCGGTGGAGAGGACCGGAAAACGGGTCAGCCGCGCCAGGACGCGACTGGCGCCCGACTTGCCCACGCCGCGGGGTCCGATCAGGACGATGTTCATCCCGATCCGGAAGCGGCGAAGTGACGCCGGGCCTTGAGGATCACCACCACGATGGGCGAGGCGTGCAGAAAGAGATCGAAAATATCGATGGGACGGGAGAGTTCTCCCGCCAAGAGCATGCGCAGCTTTTCGGTCAGATGGGGTTCGGGCGTGATCGGCGCCACGGCCAGCCAGGCGGCCAGGAGCAGCAGCACCGGCCAGGAGACCCGGTCGAGCCAATGCACGGAAGGTTGGGAAGGGGACTTGGTGTTCATGAGTACTCCTTTTACCTGCTTCCGCTCCAAAAGGGAACGCTGTTTTTCACCCGTGGCCCAAAATTCCCGCCTACCCATCGGCCCGTGCCGCCTCGGGCCCGACCCGCGACCGGGCACGTGGGAAAAAGGGTGTTGACCCAGGGCCCTGGATCGCCTAGAATTGCCATCCTGAGTTTGATCATGCGGTGCGCCACACGCGGGTGTCGTCTAATGGTAGGGCCTAAGCTTCCCAAGCTTAAGGCGGGAGTTCGATTCTCCTCACCCGCTCCATCTTTAAAATCACCGTCCCGGCCCTCGACGTTTTCAACGGGTCATGGCGAATCCGTCCCATTCCGAATCGATCACCCGCTCTCCATCCTGCCACCCTGGCCGCGTATCATGACGGATCTCAAACAACGCCTCAAAACCCATCCGCTCACCGCGCCTCTCTACCAACGGCTCTATTATCTCTATTACAAATCCAAGAGTTTCACCTGGACCCGCCTGCGCCGCGCCCTCAATCCCTCCCAATGGTTCAAACGGCTACGAAACCGCAAAAACTCCTTTGATTACCGCTACGGCGTCGACACCTCGGGACGCATCGGCATGTTGGATCTCGATATCAACTCCCCCAACCGCTTCAAGGGGGTCGAGTATCAGGGCACCCACGAGATTCTCTTCAAGGCGGTGATGGATCTGCCCGCCATCCCCAAGGAAAACACCCTCTTCATCGATCTGGGCGCCGGCAAGGGGCGCGCGCTGCTTTTGGCCTCGTTCCATCCCTTTGCCCGCATCCTCGGCGTGGAGTTCGCCAAACAGCTCTGCGACATTGCCCAGAACAATTTCCGCAAGTTCCGCGACCCGGCACAACGCTGCACCGATCTGGCCATCATCCATCTGGATGTCACCGAGTACCACCTGCCGGATGAACCGCTGTTGATCTACATGTCCAACCCCTTCAACCGCGAGATCATGCAGTCGGTGGTGGGCCGCGTCGAGGAGCGCATCCAACGCTCCCCCGCGCCGGTCACCATCGTCTATGGCAATCCCCGTCAGGTCGACGTGCTCAACGCCTCCCCGTGGCTGCTCGAGGTCTCCCGCACCGCCCTCGACGGCGCCTCGGACCCGCGGGTGCATCAGGTGTTCACGGTGCATCGGGGCCATCGACCGGGCGCATGAGCCCCCTCCTCCATCTGGCCGGCGCGATCCTTGGGGCCAACCTGCCCCGCGCCCACCCGCGCCCCTACAAGTTGACCTTTTCGGTGACCAACCGTTGCAACGCCCGGTGCCGCCACTGCCACATCTGGCACAAGCCCGAACCCAGCCATCCCCTCACCCCCGACGAGATCGACCGTCTTTTCACCCGGTATCCGCACTGGTCCTGGATCGATCTGACCGGCGGAGAACCCCTGCTCAGGCCGGATCTGCTGGAGATCGTCGCCATCATCCTGCGCCGGGTTCCCCGGCTCTACCACCTCCACCTGCCGACCAACGCGGTCTCCCCGGCCCTGACCATCCAGCGCATCGGCCAGATCCTGGCCCTGAATCCGCCGCGCCTGACCGTCACGTTGAGCCTCGACGGCCCCCCCGACCGACATGACGCCCTGCGTGGCGTCCCCGGCAACTGGGAGGGGGTGATGACGCTCTTCGACCATTTCAACACCCATCCGGATCCGCGCCTGCAACTCTATTTCGGCTTCACCCTCTCGGATCACACCGTCGGCACGCTCGGCGAGACCATGCGTCTGGTCCACGCACGGTTTCCCAACGTCGATGCCCGCCACTGGCACGTGAACATCGCCCACCACTCGGCCCACTATTACGACAACGCCGACACCCCACTGTTGACCCCGGAACGGACAAACGCCTGCGCCGATGAGATCACCGACTTGCGCGACCGCAAAAAGGCCCGCCGCTTCATCGATCCGGTCGCCTTCCTGGAGTGCCTGTACTTGAACCATGCCCGCCCATTCCTGGGTGGCCGAACCCACCCCCTGCCCTGTCGCGCCGTGGATACCTCGCTTTTTCTGGCCGCGGACGGTACCCTCTATCCGTGCAGCATCTGGGATCGTCCGCTCGGGAATCTGCGCGATCACGCCATGGATCTGACCGCCCTCCTGGCCCACGCACCGGCCCGCGCCTGCCGTGCCGAAATCCGCGCCGCCCGCTGTCCTGGCTGCTGGACCCCGTGCGATGCCTATCCCACCATCCTGAACAACCTCCTGCCCGATCTCTCCGGCAACCCGTGACCATGCCCCCCCTCCCCTTCACCATCGTCATTCCGACCCGCGACGAGGCCGAAACCATCGTCGAGATGGTGCGCTGCTGTCTGAAATACTCCCCGCATGTGCTGGTGGTTGACTCCCTCTCCACGGACGGCACGCCAAGGCTGGCCGAAGCTGCCGGCGCGCGGCTGCTCGCCGTGCCGATTCTGGGCAAGGGCCATGCCATCCGCGCCGCGATCCCGGTGCTTGCCACCGAGCTGGTGCTCTTCATCGACGCGGACGGCTCCCATGACGTGGCCGACATCCCGAAACTGATCGCCCCGCTCCAGGCGGGTCTGGCCGACCATGTGCAGGCCTCCCGGCTCATGGGCGGCTCGAGCGAGCTGCACGGGTCGTTTCAGGAGTTCTGGCGCCTGGCCGGCAGCGCCTTCATCACCGCCTGCATCAACTGGCGTTTCCAGGTAGCGATCAGCGACAGTCAGAACGGTTTTCGCGCCTTGCGGCTGGAGGTGTTGCGGCAACTGGATCTGCGCGAGGCCATCACCACCATCGAGCAGGAGATGGTGATCAAGACCTTGAGAAAGGGATTCCGGCTCGTCGAGGTTCCCAGTCACGAGCATGCGCGGATCTTCGGTTCCTCGAAGATCCGGCTCTCCAGGGTGTGGTTTCGCTATGGCTATGCCTTGGTGCGGTATCTGTTCGGGTAGAAAATAACGATTTTCGCGGCTGGAACCTCCCCGTCATGCGGTTCAGTTGTGGCTGAAACCTGATTCACAGCACAAACTTCAACTTCCGCCCCCCGGTGACCGCGAACCCCTGCCGCTCATAAAAGGCCAGCGAACGGTCGAAGGCCGGCAACGGTGGGGTGGTCACCTCCAGCCGACCCCACCCCCGCTCCCGTCCAAACGCCCGCACCCGTTCGATCAACGCCGCCCCCACACCGTGGGAACGGGCCGCGGGGGGGACGTACAGCTCGGTGATGGTCGCAAACAGCCCCTCGGCATACAGGGCATAACTCTCGCACACCGTGATCACCCCGAGGGGCGCCCTGTCCGGATCGCGAGCCACCCAGATGAACAGGCGCTCCCTGGCGAGCGACGCCACGACACGCACCTCCGTCTCCTGCCGGTCGAACCAGAAGGCCCGCTCGCCGTAGTGCCGCATGATCTCGTCCAGCAGCTCGCCCACCATGTTGGCCACCGCCGGCGCATCCCACTCCGTCGCCCGCTCGATCGTCCACCCGTCCGTCATCTGCCCTGATCTCCGTCACGCCCAAGGTCGCCAAACCCGCCCTCAATACACCCCACGCGCATTCAAAAACGCACTGTACCCGCGATCTTCCTCCAGGATATGTCCGATCATCCAATTGGTGGCAAACTTCTTGAACCCCACCGCTTGCAGATCATCCTGCTCCTTCAGTTGCTCCCTGAACGCCTCCAACTCGCGCTCCAGCAACCGATGTTGATTCTTGTGATGTTCGAGATCGGGAAAGCCATAACGCTCCATCAACCGTTCCTCGGCATCGAAATGATACTCCGTGTATTTCACCAGGGAGTCCAGGGCCTGCTCCAGGGATTGACGTCCCTCGCCGGAGCGCAAAATGCCGATGATGGCATTGACGATCTCCAGCAGACGCTTGTGATGGATGTCCATCTCCAGGATCTGGATGTCAAAGGCGGGGTTCCAGCGGAACAGGGCCTCGTCGTTGCCAGCGTGGATCATCCGCGCGGCACGCTCGTGATACCCCTCGAAGAGCTTCCAGCGCACGATCGGAATATCCCGCAGCCGCGCGGCGGGGATCGCGAAGAGCGTGGTCTCCACCAGGGTCTGGAAACGGTACATGCACGGCAGTCCGAACACCGACGTCTCCTCGCCGAAATGATCCCGCGCCTCCAGGATCTCCACCCGTTCGCCGTCCAAGGTGCGCGCCACGCGACCCGAAGCGATCAAATTCAGCCAGGTCATATCCAGACAGGGAATCACATACCCCGCCGGCAGGCAACGCGGCTGCAACCCCTCGGCCACCCGGCTCAACACCGGATCGGGAACCCCCTCGGCGAACAACGAACTTGCTTGCAAAAAGGCGCGCATCTCGGCGTTGCGGGCGATGTGGGCGGTGAAATCGTTGCGCCGCACCAACTCCAGATACAGCAAGGCCGGGATCTCCAACGCCTGGGCGAAGCAGGCGGTGCTGTAGGTGTAGCGCGCCGGCTTGTCCTCCAGGGCAGGCACCTCGCCGATCATCGTGCCGCTGTAGAGCCGACCCAGATAGTTCTCGCTGGTGCGGATCTTCTCCACCGCGCCGGTGAGAATCAGGTAGAGATTTTTGGGCCGCTCCCCCTCCTTGAGCAGGATCATGCCGGGCTTGAAGTGGACGATCGGATTGTTGAGCAGAATGCGCAACTGGTGGATCGGAATGTCCGGCAGGGCCGACTGGAGAAAGGCAAAGGCGCTGCGACGCGCAAAATCCGATTGACCGGGGATCAGCACGTCCATCATGCCGTGCGGGGCATTCGAGCCGATCTCCCGCTCCTCGGGGGTCAACTCACGGGCCAAATGGGCCAGCAGAATCCGCTCCGAGGTGTCATGCTTGAAATCCTTGGCCACGCCGTGGATCATCCCGCCACCGATGTCGAGTTTCTTCAAGGTGGCCGGGGTGAGATACTCGGCGCGGATCCGCTCGAAGTAGGCCCGATCGATCCCCGGACGGCTCGGATCGTCGGTGATCATCTTCTCGAGCACATCCAGGGCCACGATATCCGCGAAGTGGGCATAGCTGCGGTAGCCATCCTGCCACAAGGAGCGGAAGATAAAGATCGTGGTCTCGAGGGGATGAGGCGAGTGGATCGGTCGCACCTCCAATCCCTCGATGTCGTTCCACGTTTCGGGTTCCAGATCGTGGATCTCGAAAAACTCCCCGAACCGCTCCTCCTCGATGGAGAGCAGGGCGGCCAGTTTCTTCTCCACGCTCGAGCGCACCAGCGGCGTGGCGTAATAGTGGATCTTGCGACCCGAACGCATCAGCGTGGTGATGCCGGCAAAGTGGTCGTCGTGGGCGTGGGTGTGGAACACCCCCTCGATCTCGTCGATGCCGATCCCCAGGGCCAACAGGTTGGCGAACAGGTTGGGTCCGGCGTCGATCAGATAGATCTTGCCGTGGAACATCAAAACGCTCGACATGCTCGGACGGTTCACATCCCAGCCATCCCCCTCCCCGGACTGGACCACCGCGAAGTATTCCCGCGGCAGGGACTGGAATCCCAACGGATAGGCCGATTCGTACCGTTCCCCCGGAGCGAGGTTCAGATCCACGCTCACCGTTTCGCCATCATACGAAAATTCGTAGACATTGCGCCGCCGGCGGCGAATGCGAACACCGTCGCGGATCTCCACCTCCCCGTCCCCGACCACGCAGGTGTCGAGCAGGGCGTCGGACGAGCGAATCGCGCCAAAGGCAAAGCGCAATTTCAGGCGCATCATCGCGGTGGCCGTCTCCGGATCGACCCCGGCGGCCTCGATCTCCTCCCTGGAGACCAATCCGTAATTGCCCCGGTAGATGTACTGCATCTGGGCGTGGACCTGCTCGGCCAGGCCGATGAGCAACGGTTTGAGCCCGGTGTTGTTGGGGTGATTGGGGATGATCAGCCCCTGCTTGTAGAGCATCTGCAACACCGGGAACTCGCCCAGGTTGGCCAACTCCCCGTTCTGGAGCATGTGATCCGAAAGCAGAATGGCATTGGGTCCGGTTTCGCACGGAACCCCCTTTTTTTCCGTGGAGATGATCAGGCCGCGTTTCATCAGGTGTTTCACGCTGTCCATGGGACAACCGCACAGAATCCGCAATCCGGCGCGCGGAATCTCCACCCAGTGAATCCCCTTGGCAACGGTGATTTTGATGATCTCCACGTACTAAACTCCCTTGTGATCGTGATGGTCCCCCTGTTGATCACACCGCGCCACATCCAGACTCCAGGTCTCTGACGATGTTTTGATGCAACCAAGTGTTAACAATCATCAATCATCCAGTCATTTCTGACAAGTCATTTTGCAAGAAAATCGACGCCCATAAAAAAAACCGGCGGAAGTCAGCTTCCCGCCGGTTTTTACATTTGAAATGACTCATTTACACAAGATCGGAGAGAACCCCCTCACCCGTGGACCAGGAACCACCCATGCGTGGGTTCCAAGGTGTTTTATTTACACTTGTTGAAGTCCGGACGATCCCCGGCGCAGAAGTTGGCACCCTTGGGATCCGCCGCGCCAGCGTCGTTGAAGCCGCCCACCAGGGCCTCGCCCTTGAATTTGGCCTTGATGACCTTGGTTTTGGTGATGTCGGTGCGGTCGTTCGGGCAGGCCTTATTGGCCGCCTCGATGCAGGCCTCCTTGGTGGCTGCGGCATTATCCTTGTCGCAGGCCTGTTTGCCGTCGCACTTGGCATAGGAGGTGGCCTCTTGTCCGGCGCAGGCGGTGCGGTTGTAGCTGATCACGCAATCCGCGGCCAAGGCACTGCCGGCCATGCCGAAGACGATCAAAAACAGAGGCAGAGAAAAGATTTTTTTCATGCGGGGACTCCTGTCAGGAAGGTTGCGTCAATAACGGAACCCTCTATTCTAGTGATCGATCTTGCCGTGGCAAGCCGTGATTCTGCTGTTCTTTTTACCTTAATCAACTCTTAACCGGATCTTGACGATTCATGCACGAACGCAGGGGGAGTCACCATGCACGAACCCAGGCTGGGGAGTCATCACGCATGGCGATCAGCCGGACCAACACGCAGCATCAGGAGGTCAAGACGCACACATCCCGCGCCACATCCCCACCGATCCTGTCAAGCATGACGGAGAGATCATGTTGGCTTTGCAGGTTCATCCAGAACTCCGGCGTCGTGCCGAAACACCGCGCCAACCGAATGGCGGTATCCGCCGTGATCCCGCGCCGCTCATGCATGATGGCGCCGATCCGCGTGGCAGGAACCCGCAACCGCGTGGCCAGGGCGTTGGCGCTCAAATCATTGGGAAGCATGAACTCCTCGCGCAACACTTCACCCGGATGCACCTTGATTCTCATGATTGGCCCCA
>JADGAY010000375.1 GCA_015231775.1 Magnetococcales bacterium
TCGGTTTTCGGCCTGAGTCATGCCGCATGCGTGATGGGTTCCAGGCGTGGGAAACGTCGGCTCATCCGCAGCCGCCGGATCCAGGTGAAGCGCTCTTTCGGCATGCATGGTATCCGCTCACATCCACGCCTCGCCGATGGCCTGAGCCTGTTCCATCACCAGCGTCACGGCTGCATTTTGCTGGTCCGGCGGGTATTTGTACTTGCGCAGGATGAGACGGACCATCACCCGCAATCGCGCCTGGACGGTATCTCGGGATGACCAGTCCACGGTTATGTTTTTCCTAAGCTTCTCCGTTAACTCCTGGGCGATTTTCTTCAGGGTTTCATCCCCCAATTCCCGGACCGCCGATTCGTTGTCCGCCAGGGCATCGTAGAAGCGAATTTCATCTGCCGTCAGTCCCAGTTCCCCTTCCCGGTTGGCCGCCTGCCGGAACTTCTTGGCCATTTCGATCAGCTCTTCAATCACCTGGGCGGTTTCGATTCCCCGGTTCTGATAGCGCTTGATGACGTTGGCGAGCATTTCCGAAAACTTCTTCCCCTGAACGATATTACGGGAGAAGCGGGATCGGATCTCCCCGCTCAAGAGCCGCTCCAACAACTCCACCGCCAGATTGCGCTCGGGCAGGTTTTGCACCTCGGCCAGGAATGCATCATCCAGAATGCCGATGTTGGGTTTGTCCAATCCCACCGCATCGAAGATATCCACCACCTTCTCGGAGACCACGGCGGAATTGATGATTTGCCGGATGGCCAACTCCTTCTCGTCGTCCGTCCATCTCTTCTGGCTGATCTCCCGCTTGGTCAGGATGACCCGTACCGCCTGAAAGAAGGCCACCTCCTCCCGCACCGCCTTGGCTTCATCCAGGGTGCAACAAAGGGTGAACGCCTTGCTCATGGCCAACGTTTCATCACAAAACCGCTTCTTGCCCTCATGCCGCGTTAGGATATGATTGGCCGCTCCGGCCAGTCGCTTGTGGCCGGTGGTGAGAAAATCGCTGTAGTCGTAGCCGTGGAGCATGCCCCGGATGATATCCAGCTTCTCCGCCAGCAGCGCATAGACTTCCGCGGAATCCACCGTGGGCCGACCACGGCCACGGCTGTTGGTATACTCTTTCAAGGCGCTTTGCAGCGCGTTGGCGATGCCGATGTAATCCACCACCAGACCGCCTTGCTTGTCCTTGAAAACCCGATTCACCCGCGCGATGGCCTGCATCAAGTTGTGGCTCTTCATCGGTTTATCGACGTAGAGGGTATGCAGACAGGGTACATCAAAGCCGGTCAGCCACATGTCCCGCACAATCACCAACCGCAGTGGATCGCTGGGATCCTTGAACCGCTTCTCCAATCGCTTCTTGACCGGGCCAGGGTACAGATGGGGCCGCAGGCGTGCCTTGTCACTGGCGGAACCGGTCATGACAATCTTGATGGCCCCCCTTTCCGGGTCCGCATCATGCCAATCCGGGCGCAAGGTGATGATGGCATCATGGAGATGCACGCAAATCTCCCGGCTCATCGCCACCACCATGGCCTTGCCGATCTGGGCCTTGTTCCGCTCCTCGAAGTGGGCCACCAGGTCCGTGGCGATGCGGATGATGCGGGGTTCCGCGCCGACCACCTTCTCCAACGCCGCCCATCGGCTCTTCAACCTCGCCTGTTGGCTCTCCTCTTCATCCTCGGCCAGCTCATCGACCTCGGCATCCATCTGGGGCAGCTCTTCCGGTTTGATGGCCAGTTTGGCCAGTCTGGATTCAAAGTAGATGGCAACCGTGGCCCCATCCTCCTTGGCCTGCTGCATGTCGTAGACGTGGATATAATCCCCAAAGACCGCGCGGGTATCCTTGTCTTCCGTCGCTACCGGGGTGCCGGTGAAGGCCACGAAGGTGGCATTGGGGAGTGCATCCCGCAGATGCTGGGCATACCCCACCTGGAACCGCTCCTGACCCGGTTTCCCCTTCAGAGCGGCGGCAAAACCGTATTGGGTGCGGTGGGCTTCATCGGCGATGACCACGATATTGTGACGGTCGGAGAGCACGGGGAAGCTCGCTTCCTCCTCCCCCGGCATGAACTTTTGAATGGTGGTAAAGAGGATGC
>JADGAY010000376.1 GCA_015231775.1 Magnetococcales bacterium
CTGGCGAGTTGTTCGGCGATCTGTACGATTTCAACACTCATGAATGACACCCGGAGCTATAGCTGATATTTCTGATGGGAGGAGAAATCCCCTCACCCCCCACCTGTGGCGTTCCCGTTGGGAGTTCCACGGTTAAAATCAAAATCCAAATGGGCCTTGGCGATCAGCCGGAAGGGGATGCGCCGCCGGGTATCACCCACGTCGATCAGCACGTCATCCTCGTCCATGCCTTGCAGCATGCCCTTGACCATCGTGCGATTGGCGCCCGCCGCCGGCTTGCGCCCGGACCCTTTGTCCGTGGCGACCGGCGCCGCCACGGGGTTTCCCTCCGCGGACGGGGCGGAAATCGCATGAATCACGGCCAGGCGTCCCTTGAAGCGCGCGAACTCCTCGCGTTTCTTCAAAGGCCGGGTCAATCCCGGCGATGAGATCTCTAGACGGTGACGGCCCGGCATCAGATCGTGAAGGTCCATCAGGGCCGAGAGCCGGTCACTGACCGCCTCGCAATCGGCGATCCGCAACCCCCCCTCCACCCGATCCAGATAGACGCGAATCAAGCGCCCCCCGGTCTCGGAGTGCAACTCCACGCCGACCAGTTCACACCCCGCGGCAACGGCCGCCTCGCTGGCCAATCTTTCCAACTGCTCGACCAGGGTGAGGCGGATCGGTGGATCTTCGAAAGAGTCGGTCAAACCACATGCACCTTTAGAACGATCGAACGCCTGGTTCGGATTGTTTGCGCAACACCCGTGCGAATCACCGACCCGAGAAACCAAAAAAGCCGGCAAAGCCGACTTTTCCCACTCCTTCCGCGAATCAGTCGAGGGGACTATAGCCCCTTTCCACCTAAAAGCCAAGGATAACCGAAAATTTTCTCCCCCGCAAGCACCTTGCGCGTGGCGGTCCATTCACGCCATTCATCCGCCAAACAGGGACGATCCCCCTCATTGAACAATATCGGTGAAGGCGTTCGATCTGTGTGACATCGAGTGTCCGAACGCGACGCCGACGCGCCATGAAGACTGATCCATGCGCGCATGGCCTCATCAACAGCAAGCATCGTCAAACCCTGCAAGCGATTTTTACGACGCCTGTTCCCCTCTTCTTGGAATGGCTCCGCATCGCGTTGCTGTTTATGTCGCTTGGGGTTCAGAGGATCGAAGGCACAGGCCGCGCACCCACGCCAAAAACGCGCGACGGATGATTTTCCACCATTGAAATCAGACGCGAAGCGCCTATACTTTCTTCGGATGCCCGCCAATCGCGGGCACTCCCTTGATGAATAAAATTATCATTCCGATTCCAAGGAGAAGATCATGCCCGCCATTCGACCCGTTGGCTTCATTCAAGGCCTGGCCCTGGCCCTCACCCTGCTGATCGGCACGGCGGCCCATGCCAGCGATCCGCCGCAGGTTCCGACCACGCCGCCTGCCGGGGTCAATCTGGTCGAGGCCGACGGGGTGCAGAAACTCCAGGCCGAGGGGGCGATCCTCGTCGATGCCCGCAAGGCCGCCGAGTTCGTCGATGGCAGCATCAAGGGGGCGATCTCCGTGCCCTATGACCCGGAAACCAGTGCCAAGGATGTGAATTTCGATTCCACCAAGGACAAGTACGATCTGAGCAAGATGCCGGACAAACAGAAGAGCTACGTGGTCTTCTGCAATGCCGCCAGTTGCTGGAAATCCTTCAAGCTGGTGACTGTCATGGCGCGGGAGGGCTACAAGAGTCTCCACTGGTATCGCAACGGCTTCCCGGACTGGAAGGCCCGTCAACTGCCCATCGAGTGACACCCGGATTCACCCTTGCGTGGAGTGGTCTTTGCCATGATCTATACTCAAAAATCCCCCGCGATGTTGATCATCGGCCTGCTGATTCTGCTCTGGGGCGGTCTGAACCATCTGGGCGCGGTGGACAATCTGCAATCCACGCTGCAACAGGCGGCCTTCAAGGATCACGTCAACGTCAAGGAGAAGTTCGAGGCCGAGCTGCGTGTGGCCACCGAACTGGCCCAGGCGCGGAAAGAGCCCGCGCCATCCATGCGCATGCCCAAATCCAAGTTCGATCAGGAAAAGGCGTTCCAGGCCCGGCTCT
>JADGAY010000112.1 GCA_015231775.1 Magnetococcales bacterium
TTGCCCTGACGGGCAACGGAGGGGGCACATGAGACCGCGCGCTTGCGCGATTTTTAGCAAAAAGCGCTAAAAATCGCTTATCGTGAAAAGCGCGCGAAAGGAAAAAGTCATAAAAGTCAAAAATAAAATCAAAAGAAAAGTCCCAAGGGCTTTGCCCTTGGATCCCACCGGGGGCGGTAACCGCCCCCCGTCCCCCGTGATGACGGGTGCTTATCCCACCCCCCCGTCCCCCGTGATGACGGGTGCCTATCCCACCTTCTCCCGCTCACCCAATCTCCATCAACCGCTTCTTCAACAACAACACATCCTCCCACAACGCCCGCTTGGACAACGGCGCGCGCAGACAGTAACTGGGATGATAGGTCGCGATCACCGGAATGCCGCGCCACACATGCACCTGCCCACGCGCCTTGGTCAACCGCCCCACATCCCCCAACAACGTCTCCACAACCGCCTTGCCCAATGCCACGATCGCCTTGGGACGAATGGTCTCCAACTCCTCGATCCAATACCCCTGACACAACCGCACCTCATCTCCCCTCGGAGCACGATCTCCCGGCGGACGACACTTGACCAGATGGGTGACATACACCTCATGCCGCCCCAATCCCACACCCCGCAACATCCCCTCGAACAACTCCCGCCCCTCCCCGGCAAACGCCATCCCCTTGGACTCGTCCGCCTCCCCAGGGGCATCCACGATCCACACCACCACCGCATCCGCGGGACCAACCCCGTACACCACCCGACGCCGCGTCAAGGCCAGCGCGCACGCCTGACAGCCGGCAACACGCTCGGCACGCTCGGCCAACAGCGTCAAACGCGCTTCCAAAGGCAAGGCCGGGGTGAGCAATCGGTCCAACGACACAGGCGCCGGCTCGACGGTCGGAGTCGGCAAAACCGGAACAACCTCGGGCACGACGGGAACGGAAAGACGGGAAACAGGCGCGGCAGGGAGTTTCAGCGCGGGTTGATGCCATCCCCACGCCTCCCCGGTGAGTCGATCAATCCCACATGCTCGCCAGTACCGCAACGTGGCCAACAGGGCAGATCGGGTATCCATGGGCTGGACTCTCACCGGTAAACGGGTCGCGACACCCGACTCAACACAAAGAGGCACGATGATGGGTCGGACGCATCGAATAGGCGGCGGCATCCTGCTTGAGCTTCATCAGCTTTCTTTGCAGAATGAGGGCGGTTTGGTAAGTCTCAATTCCTTTAATTACGGTCATTTTTTCAATGGTATCGTAAATTTCGTAATCGTTCTTCTTTGAAATGATACGTAAAGTTTCCATAAGAGACTCCTGGAAGCGGGGGTTGTGATTCTAATGCCAAGAATAGCATTTTCCCTGCCAAGATCTCTTCATTCGAATTGTCAAGGGGTTGCGCGTCAGGCGTCAAAAGCCCTCGGTTTCAATACTTCATTCCCGCGATCGCCGACGCCCGCGCCACCACTCGCGCATCACCCAATAAAGGGTTCCCAGGATCACCGTGCCGCCGCAGAACATCCCGACAAAGAGAGAATAATCGAAACGATATGAATCGGTTAACGGATCATAGGTGGTGCAGAAAAACCGCACCCGCCGCACCAATTCATCCACCGGCGTCTCCTCCAGGGTGGAGGGGGTTCCGAGGATCAGGGTGCGCAACGGCTCGGTGAGCAGTTGCGTCTGGAACGACTCCCCGTACACCTGGCGGTAGATCTGCCCCTGGGCATCGACCACGGTGGCCTGAACCACATGATCGAACCCCTTCGGAGAGGGGGCGAAGACAAATCCAAGCTGATGGGTCAAACGGGTGAGGGTCTCGGCAGAACCGCTCAACAGGGTCCAGTTCGGCAGTTTGTCGATCCCCTGCTGACGCGCGAAGTTGGCCATGGCGCGGGGGTTGTCGTAACGGGTATCAAAACCGATGCTCACCACATGGAAACTCTGCTCGCCAAACCCCTCGCGGGCCTTTTCCACCACCGAGGCCAGAAAACGGGTGGCGATCGAACAGGTATGATAGCAACTGGTGTAGATCAGGCTGATGATGAGGGGCTTGCCGAGATAGGCGGAGAGATCCACCTTCTCACCCGCCAGGTTGGTCAAGGTGTAGCTCTCCAGCGTGCGCCCGATGGCGGCCTGACTGGCCTCCACCGCCGCCTGGGCGTTAAAGACCGGATCACGCCCCTTGCCGACCGGAGCCTCGGCCTGAAGCTGGCCGGGAGCGATCACCCCCCCGAACAGGGCCATCATCAAAAAGATACGGATCACCGATCCCGCATGGACAAGCATGACACTGACCTCAGCCAATATGACCTGGCACGGCAGACGTGGATGAAGCAAGGCGGATCATGAGCCAAAGGCGCGCTCAAACCGGATAGAGAGCGCCTTCGATGTAGAGAGCGGCCAGAAAAAGCGCAAGCTGGATCAGGGAGGCGCGAAAGCTGACCATGGCCTGGGACGAGGTGGGATTGTGCACCAGACGCCAGCTTTTCGCCAAGAAGATCGCGCTTCCGGCCAGGGCGCCGAGCAGATAGACCCAACCCATGCCGAAGAGTGCCGGCAGCAGGGATGCCACGGCCAACAGCACGGTGTTGAGAAAGACGGCATGCGCCGCGCGCGACTCGCCGGCCACGACCGGAAGCATCGGGATGCCCGCCTGGTCATACTCCTTCTTCAAGGCGATGGCGAGGCTCCAGAAGTGCGGCGGAGTCCACAGAAAGAGGATGAAGGCCAGGGACAGGGCCAAGGGGGTCGGTTCCGGATGGAGAATGGCGGTTCCGGAGAGAATGGCGAAGCTGCCGGCCAGGCCGCCGATGACGATGTTGAGCCAGGTGCGCCGCTTGAGCCAGACCGTGTAGACCACGCCGTAGAAGAAGGCGCCCATGAAGACATGGATGGCGGCCACCGGGTTGATGGAACGCCACACCAGGGCCACGGGAACCACCACGAGCAGGGCGAAAAAGAGCAGCCACAACGGCGAGTGCGGCAGGGCGCCGGTGACGAAGGGACGGTTGCGGGTCCGCTCCATGCGGGCATCGATGTCGTAGTCGTGGTAATGGTTCAGCCCCCCCGCCGCACCCGCCGAGAGCAGCACGGCCACGATCAACAGGGTGATCTCGGACGCGGACGGGGCAGGTCCCGGCATCGCGACGATGCCAGCCCCGGCGGTCATGGCCATGGCCACGCCGATGCGCAGCTTGAAGAGAATCAGGATCTGCTTGACCAGGGAGAACATGCCCACGCCTCACAAAAAAAATATCGAGAAAAACTTGATCAAATCAATAAAAAGGGTAGCAAAACGGCAATAAATGCGCAAGACGAAGATCCTGGGATGGGCACGAAAGCCCATCCCAGGAGGCTAATCATATCAGCCCATCGGCCAGATCGACGAGAGATACTTGGCGTTGATGAAGAAGTAGATGACGAAGGCGGCCAGGAAGACCAGGGCCAACACGAAGGTGCCCTTGGCCTGGGCGCCGCCGTCACCGGCCTGCTCGATCGGGGCCAGACCCAGCTTGCCGGGTTGGTCGATGGTGTAGCAGGAGGCGGCCATCGGGAAGCCGAAGCTGGAGAACAGGCTGGCGCCCGGATCCAGACGCTTGCCGAAGACCAGCGAACCGACGGCGATCAGACAGAACAGCGCGCCACCCACGGCGGCCAGCAGGCCACCGAGACCAGCGATACCCATCATGGTGACGGCGGTTCCGGCGAACTGGAACTGCAGGGCCGCATCCGAGAAGTTGATGTCCCAGTGACGACGGGGAACACCCAGGGTGCCGGCGCCGAGGAGGAACAGGATGAGGATCAGCATGCCGCCGCCGAAGATGTAGGGCTGCCATTTGCAGACATTCGGCCAGATCAGCGCACGACGGAACAGCACCGGGATCAAAAAGAAGGTGATCGCCATGAAGGCCATGGTGGTACCGACCGCGACGGTCGCATGGAAGTGACCAGGCACGAAGATGGTGTTGTGGATGATCAGGTTGATCTGCTCGGTCCCCATCACCACGCCGGTGATACCGCCGATGAAGCCGAAGACGATCAGGGAGATGAACATGCTCGAAAAGACCGGGTTGGCCCAGGGGGCCTTGCGCAGCCATTCGAACAGGCCGTTGTTGAACCCCTTCTTGCGTTGGGCCACTTCGATGCAACCCGGAACCGTCAGGCCATGGATCATGCTGGCGAGCACGGCCAGATACATGGCATAGCTGGTGTTGAACACCTTCCAGGTGGAACTGACGCCTGGATCGGCCAGGATGTGATGGGCACTGGCCAGTTGCAGGAAGAGGATGTAGAGCAGGAAGGCGGTACGGCTGACCTTCTCCGACATCGGCTTGGCGCCGAACAGGATGGCGGCGATGGCATACCAGATGGAGACATGGGCCGCCACGTTGATCTGCTGGGAGGAGTGACCCAGAGCCCACCAGATGGTGCGGTACATCAACGGATCGATGTGGTTGATGAAGCCGAGGGACCACAGCAGCGTCGGGATGAGGATCACGGCGCCGGAGGCGATGGTGAAGATGGCGATGATGGTGGCGGTCAACGCGCCGAAGGTGACCAGCGGGATGGAACCGTCATAGGTCTTCTCCTGCTTGGCGACCACGAGGGTGGCCAGGAAGATGAAGCAGCCGATCAGCGCGCCCACGGCGAAGAGGATCAGGCCGAGGTAGAAGATCGGCTCCGCCGGCATCGGCACGTAGGAGGTGAACATGACGCTGGAGTTGCCACGCAGGAAGGCGACCATCGTCAGCGTGGAACCGGCCACCATCAACAAAAAGCCGATCCAGCCGATTCCAGGCGCCGCGGGCCGGGTGCGCAACAGCGTGGACGATGCGAAATAGAGCACCGCCATTTCAAAGAAGATGATCCAGAAGATCAGGATGGCCGTTCCATGGATGGAGAGGGCCAGATAGAAGTTCTCCGCGCTCAGGATGTGCAGGGTGGGCATGCGGGTCAGGGCGACGAGCAGACCCAGAGCGCCACCCAACAGCAGATAGACCACGCCGAAGACGGCATGAGCCTTCATGAGCGATTCAGCCGATTTGTGGAAAAACAGACCCGTATCCGGGCATTGACGAAACATTTTGGCGGCCATGTATGCGCTCTCCCTTATTTCACGAAGATCTTGCCCAACATGGTGTGATGGCCAACGCCGCAATATTCGTTGCAGACGATGGCAAACTCACCGGATTGGTCCGGGGTGATGGTGACGACGGTCTCGTAACCCGGCAGGATCTGGAGATTGATGTTGGTCGGTTGCAGGGAGAATCCATGCTGCCAATCCAGGGAGGAGATGTGCAGGCGATAGGATTTGTTTTTCTCCAACTCCAGAATCGGCCACCACTGCCAGAGACGACCCAGCAGATAAACGTCGCTGCCAGCCGGGGGATGGACCACCGGGATGCTGGACTTGGCGTCGGTGCGCACGGTGTGGGCCTTGGCCATGGCGTTGGCCTTGGACTCGAACACCTCGGGCGGGGTCTTGTAGGATTCGTTGGAGAGGTTCTGCTTGCCATACAGATGCCAGTAGGGCATCCACATGAAGAGCACCAGACACCACAACAAGGCAAGGATGATCCAGATCATCTCGATGCCATGGATCGGTTCCTTCCACCAGAGTCTCCGCGAGGGAGGCATAATGCTCATTCGATAACCCTCCTTTCAATGTAATTGCGCATAGATGTTCCTTTGAATTTTGAAAGTTTATTTCACGCCTGGGATGGAAATGATCTCCATGATCCCCCACAGGAGATAGAAGACCGTGGGAAAAAGAACACCAATCAGCAGCAGCATGAAGGGGTTATCCAGAAGCTGTTGCATGCCGGGTACTGGCTCGTTCGGATCATCGATCTCGTTTTTTTGCATGGCGATTTCCTTAGTCTTGGAGTGTTGATGTTGATAAATAAAGGATATTTATCGAGAAAATTTTTGGGGAGCGCCCCCACGCTCCCCATCCATGGAGATCTCCGCACTGGAGTTCCACGGAAAACAACCAACCAATCCTCTTTCGATCATCGCAATTTAATGCACTCATCACACGCATTCCTTGACCTGCATCAAGGAAAGTCAAAAAAAGCGATTTTTGCCACATTGTCGTCTCCGGGAGGCTGTTGGGTGTTTCCCTGACATCCCCGCTTTCACGACGCTTGACGCGCGCGCCGGCTTTTTGCACTATTCATCGGTTCGCACGCCCTTGTCGGCACCACTCGGATCCGTCCGCCGAATGGTCCACACCTCCCACCTGGATAAAAGAGTCCGCCACCTTGTCGCCTTCCGCCACGCACACCACAGCCATGACGCCACAATCACCCCAACTTGTGTCACGCGGTTTCATCCGCGTCGCGCTCCTGTTTCACGCCTTGGCCGGGGCGGTCCTGATCACCTGGGGTGGCCGGATGCATGACCAACTCCTGCTGCCGACCACGGTGGCCACGGTCCATCTCTATGTACTCGGCGTGTTGACCATGAGCCTGATCGGCCTGGCGCTGGAACGTCTGCCCGCCCTGACCGGCCAGCCCCTCCCCTGGCCCGGTCTGAACCGCTGGACCCTCTTTCTCCTCTCCCTGGGGGCGCTGACGGTATTCTTGGGCATCGGCACCGATCTGCACCGCTGGAACCTGCTCGCCGCCTCCCTCGGGATGGGACTCGGCATCGGATTCTTCATCGTTCAGGCCGGATGGATGCTCTTTTCCTCCACCCGTCACGACGGATTGATCCTCATCCTGAAACTCTCCATCCTCTCCCTGACCGGAGTCCTGGGGCTGGGCGCGATCTTCCTGGGGGAGTATGCCCACGGTTTCCTGGAGTTCGACCGCCTCGCCATGGTGGGCGCGCATCTGACCCTGGGAATTTACGGTTGGGCCGGATTGATGCTCATGGCCCTGCGCCGGAGCACCATCAGCTCCGTGACCAGACGCCCCGAAACCCTGCCCATGTCCGTGGTGATCGGCGCTTTCCTCTCCTTGTGTTTCATCCCCTGGATGCTCTTCAAACCCGATTCCGGACTCTATTGGCTCTGGCCATCGATCCTGCCGGGATTCGCCACCATCGCCATGATCTCGGCCCATCCCCATGAGAACCGTTTCTGGCGCGCCGGCGACCTGATGGGCGTGGCGGCCTTTCTGGTTCTGAGCACCTGGCCGCTGATTCCCGACGAACGGACCCGTTTTCTCTTCGGCGTGTTGATCCTGCCCGGCTGGACCCTGGGACAGTTGCTCGGCATCTACGACCATCGGAATCCAGGACGTCTGGGCGTGGTGCATCTGGGACTCTATCTGGCCAGCGTCGCCCTGCCGGCCTTGGGCCTCTTCCTGCCCTGGCAGGAGAGCTGGCAGGTGGGCGGGATCGCCTGGCTGCTCCTGTCGGTGCTGTTCGTCAACGCCCATCAGAAAGGAGAGGCCCGTGACCCCACCTGATGGACCACCCGCCGTCCGCGTCGAGGGGCTCACCCACGCCTATCCGGGACGACGACGCCAGCCGCCCCGCCTGGCCCTGGACAGGCTGGATCTGACCATCCCGCGCGGTTGCCTTTTTGTGCTGACCGGACCCAACGGCAGTGGAAAATCCACCTTGTTCAAGATCTTGAGCGGCCTGCTGCTCCCATCGGGCGGATCGATCCACATCTTTGAGCACGATCTGATCGCCGACCCACGCGCCGCCCGACGCGGCATGGGGGTGGTGTTCCAGCGACCTGCGTTGGACAAACACATGACCGTGCTGGAGAATCTGAAAATCCACGCCGATCTGCACGATCTGCCCGACCCCCTGTTTCGCGCCCGACTCGAGGCAGCCCTCGCCTGGGGCGATCTGCGCGGACGCTTGAACGATCGGGTCTCCACCCTGTCGGGAGGTCTGGCCCGTCAGGCGGAACTGGTCAAGGTGCTGCTGCACGAACCCGCCCTGCTGATTCTCGACGAACCGACCGCGGGGCTCGATCCAGGGGGACGGAGCGCCTTTCTGGCCACCCTGCGCCGCCTCAAGAACCGCCACGGGGTGACGATTCTCATGACCAGCCACATCTTCGCCGAGGCCGAGCAGGCCGACCAGGTGGGCATCTTGCGCCGCGGCACACTGCTGGCCCTCGACACCCCGCGCGCGCTCACCCGACGTCTCGGCGAAGAGATTCTGGTGATCGACTGCGACGAACCGGAACGGATCGCCGCCGCATTGGAGGACCAACCGGCGTTGCGGACCCAGATCCAGAATCACGAACTGCGCATTCAAGGCACGGGGTTGCCGGAACTCATCGAAACCCTCCTGAAACATCATCGCGCGCGGATCCACGCCCTGGCCATCAAGCAACCCTCCCTGGAGGATCTCTACATCCACCTGACCGGTCGCGCCCTGGCCCGCGACGAAGAGGAGGAGAGCCCATGATCCTCCGTCCGGCCCTCTCCCTGGCGCGCCGCGAGATGGTGCGCTTTTTCCGCCAACCGGAACGGGTGGTGGGCAGTCTCGCCCAACCGCTGCTGATGTGGGCCCTGCTCGGCGCGGGGTTCTCGCCGAGCTTCCGCGCGCCGGGCATGGAAAACCTCTCCTACATCGAATATTTCTATCCGGGCGTGCTGTTGATGCTCATGCTCTTTGCCGGCATCTTCTCGACCATCACCTTGATCGAGGATCGCGCCCAGGGACTCATGCAAGGGGTGCTCGCCTCCCCGGCCCCACGCATCACCATCGTGCTGGGCAAGGTGATGGGCGGCATCGCCGTCGCCCTGTTCCAGGCCGTGCCCCTGCTGATCGCCGCCCCCTTCATCGGCATCACCCTCACCTTCTGGGGCGTGATCTGGATTCTCATCGGCTTTCTGATCGCCTGCCTGGGCTTCACGTCGCTGGGCTTCCTGATTGCCTGGAACATGGAGAGCACCTCCGGTTTCCACGCCATCATGTCGATCTTTCTGATGCCGATGTGGATGCTCTCCGGTGCCCTGTTTCCCCTCGACCCCGCCACCGGTTGGCTCTGGGCACTGATGATCGCCAATCCGGTCACCCACGCCCTCACCCTGATCCGCGCCCCGCTCTATCAGGCACCGGGGGTGTTCCTCGCCGATCCCCACTACTGGAACGCCTTCGGCATCGCCCTCGCCTGGGCGGGACTCTGCCTGATGCTGGCCCTGTGGCGCGTCAACCGCCTGGAACGGGGCGCCACCCCGCCGACATGAAAAACCCGACGCCACCGGTCAATTCGGCTTGACCGCATCCCATCCCCCAGGATAGGATAAAGAATATGGACAAACACCAGCATCACGCGGACATCGCCGCCCGTCTCAAACGCGCCTCCGGTCACCTGAACAAGGTGGTCGCCATGATCGAGGCGGAGAAGGGGTGCGAGGAGGTGGCCCAACAGCTTCAAGCCGTGTGCAACGCACTGCTGACCGCCAAACGCGCCTATGTGACCGACCACATCGAGCACTGTCTGGATGTGGAAGAAGGGATGAGCATGCGCGATGTCGAAGCCCGAATGAAGTCCATGAAATCCATGACCAAATATCTTTAATGGCTGATCTTTTCACAGGCTTCCGCGCACATGAGCCCAGCTCAATCAACAACCCATGGCCCCCATGGCGGCCCCCTGCTGCCCCATGCGGATTGCCGGATGGAACTCTCGGTGTTCGAAACCGGGGTTCCACCCCGTTTCCGGCTCTATTTCCTGGATAAATCCGGCAATCCGGTGGCACCACCCAAGGCCGATTCGGTGCGCGTCAAAACCGAACGACCGGGCGACATCCGCCAGGCCTTTCAATTCCAAGACCGCGCCGATTATCTGGAATCGACCAGCGACATTCCGGAACCCCATGAATTCCTGGCACGGGTCGAACTGGAGAGCGGACGGCAGTGTCTGGCGACCCTCTTCACCGAGGAGGGGCACGACCACGGCAACGGGATCCTGGGAGACGCCGCCGAGGATGACCACGCGCCCCGTCACGATCATGGCCATGATCACCACGACCATGGCCACGGTCACGACGATCACCACGGCCATGATCACGACCATGGGCACGACCACGGTTCCGGTCTGATCGGCTGGTTGAAGGGGACCTTCGCCCACTCCCACGATGTGAGCGACAAGGTGGATTCGGTGATGGAGTCGAGCGAAAAAGGGATCCGCGCGCTCAAGATCTCCCTGGTCGGACTGGGCATCACGGCGTTGGCGCAACTGGCGGTGGTGCTCTACACCGGCTCCGTGGCGCTGTTGGCCGACACGATCCACAACTTCGCCGACGCGGCCACCAGCATCCCCCTCTGGATCGCCTTCGCCCTGGCCCGGCGTGGG
>JADGAY010000377.1 GCA_015231775.1 Magnetococcales bacterium
CGAGAAACCCCGCAACAGCGAGGCCAACGGCGGGCGCGGGATGTTCTTGAAGCGGAAGGTCTCGACCGGTCTGGTCACCTCCAGAACCCGCTTCAGGGGGGCGTTCTCCGGGCTCTCCCCCGCCAGGATCAGCGGCAGGGGGGCGTGGCTGTCGCGATCGAGCAGGGCCATGGCCAGGGGAATCACCAGCGGCTCCCCCGTTTCGCTCTGACCGTGGGCGCGGCACTGCTGCATCACGGTGAGTTCCAGTGTCTCCGTGTCGGGGTCGTGCTGCTGGCGGATGGTCAACTCCGGGGTGCCGGCCTGGCGATACCAGCGGGAGAACGGTCCCAGATCGCGCCCGGATGCGCTCTGCATGGCATCCAGAAACGCCTCCACCGTCACCGCCTGACCGTCGTGGCGCTCGAAATAGAGATCCATGCCGCGCCGAAAGGTCTCCCTGCCGAGCAGGGTCATCAGCATGCGTACCACCTCGGCCCCCTTGTTGTAGACCGTGGTGGTGTAGAAGTTGTTGATCTCCATGTAGGAGTCCGGACGCACCGGATGGGCGGTGGGACCGGCATCCTCCGGGAACTGGAAGGCGCGCAGACTCTGCACGTCGCGGATCCGCTCCACCGGTCGCGAGCCGACATCCGCCGAAAACTCCTGATCGCGAAAGATGGTCAACCCCTCCTTGAGGCTCAACTGGAACCAGTCGCGGCAGGTGATGCGGTTGCCGGTCCAGTTGTGGAAATATTCGTGGGCGATGACGCTTTCGATATCCTCGTAGTTGGCGTCCGTGGCGGTTTCGGGATCGGCGAGCACGTAGACGGCGTTGAAGATGTTGAGCCCCTTGTTCTCCATGGCCCCGGAGTTGAAATCGTTCACCGCCACGATCATGTAGCGGTCCAGATCGTACTCCCGTCCGAACCGCTCCTCGTCCCAGCGCATGGACTTCTCCAGCGAGGCCAGGGCGTGGGCGCAGCGATCGGCGTTTTCGGGCTCGACCCAGATTTGCAGGGAGACCGGGCGTCCGGAACGGGTGGTGAAGGGCCCTTCGTGGCAATGCAGGGTGCCGGCCACCAGCGCGAAGAGATAGGCCGGCTTGGGATGGGGATCCTCCCAGAAGGCGAAGTGACGGCCCTGGGGCAATTCGCCGCTCTCGATCAGGTTGCCGTTGGAGAGCAGCACCGGATAGCGGGCACGATCGGCCTCGAGGCGCAC
The DNA here is from genome assembly GCA_015231775.1 of Magnetococcales bacterium. Lineage (GTDB taxonomy): Bacteria > Pseudomonadota > Magnetococcia > Magnetococcales > Magnetaquicoccaceae > Magnetaquiglobus. The sequence continues at coordinate 1,204 of JADGAY010000377.1, forward strand.
GGTGAAACGCGCCATCACATCCGGACGATCGGGGTAGAAGGTGATCTTGCGGAAGCCTTCCGCCTCGCACTGGGTGCAAAAGAGCCCGCGCGAGCGGTAGAGCCCCTCCAGCGTGAGGTTGGATTCCGGATGGATGCGGGTGGTGATCTCCAGGGTGAACCGTTCCGGCGCATCGGGCAGGGTGAGATGTTCCGAGTCCAAGGTGTAGCGATCGGCAGGCAATGGCGCGCCATCCAGGCGGATCTCCACCAACTCCAGATCGCGACCATCGAGCCGCAGGGGGCGTTGCTGGGCGGATGCGTCCGGATTGCGGCGCAGGGTCATGCGGGAGGAGACCAGGGTCTCGGTCTCGCCGAGGTGGAAATCGAGGTGGATCGTCTCGACGAGGTGAGTCGGCGGGGTGTAGTCCGCCAGCCGGGTGATCTCTTTGGGTTTGTCGCTCATGGGATGCGTGCTTTCCGGGGGGAACCGATGCTGATAACAAAGGGGGATGACGCGTTGAAAGAGTCCATTTCCATGATATCACAAATCAGGGGGTGGCAGACAAAGGACTTTGTGTGCGCATGGTCATGGAAGAGAGCGACGTTTCACCCTTTATCTCTGACGCGCGTTAAAAATGCCTTGTTGTCCGGCCATCGGTTGGCTTACTCTGTACGTTTCAATCTTGATCATTCCGCTCGCCATTTCCTGGTTGGAGAACCGCGATGTCCGCGCAAACCCTGTTTCACAAGATCTGGAATGCCCATGTGATCCGTTCCGAGTCGGACGGCACGTCGTTGTTGTACGTGGATCGTCATCTGGTCCACGAGGTGACCAGTCCGCAGGCCTTCGAGGGGTTGCGCCTCGCGGGTCGCAAGGTGTTCCGTCCCG
>JADGAY010000378.1 GCA_015231775.1 Magnetococcales bacterium
GTTGATGGGGCTGATCGAAGGGGAGGAGCTGCGGGATCATGCGGAGTTGCGCGCCAGGATCGTCCGGCAGATCGAGCTGATTCGCGCCTTGACCTCTCGCGAGTTGAAGCGGGTGCGTCTCTCCGGCGTGCGGAGTCCGGTCGGGCGGCTGGAGATGATCGGGGAGCTGCGGGTGCTGGTGGATGTGATGCGTCGTGCCCATGGCGGGCGGAAGGTGCGCATCGAAACGGTCATGCCGGACTCGATGGAGGCGATGATCGATCGCGAGGATCTGTTGGAGCTGGTCGGCAATCTGTTGGACAACGCCTGCAAGTGGGCGGCGGAACGGGTGCGGTTGAGCGTGACGGAGGCGGAGGGGTGGCGGTTGCGCGTCGAGGATGACGGTCCGGGATGCCCGCCGGAGCAGTTCGAGCGGATCTTGCGTCGCGGTGGCCGCGCGGAGGATGCCGAGGGGGTTGCCGGTCACGGAATCGGATTGTCCGTGGTGCTGGAGATCGTGCTGGATTACGGGGGAGAGATCGAGTTGGGACGCTCGGCGGCGTTGGGCGGGTTTTGCGTCGAGGTGGTGTTGCCGCTCAAGATGTTGGGTTGAGGGCATCCGGTTGTGGGTGAGATTCCGGGATCTCCATCCGGGGGGATCGCTCCCCCCGGATCGGGAAGAATCACGCCCGCTTGTTGCGGCAACGCGGACAGGCGAGCAGACGGGCATGGAGTTGTTCGGCCTTGGGCACCGAAATCGCGGTGCGCTCCAGGGAGAACAACAGGCCATCCTTCTCCAGTTGCGTCAGAATCCGCGACAGGGTCTCCTCGCGGATGTCCAGCCGTACCGCGATTTCGCGCCGTTTGGTCTCCAGATGGACCGTGAACGGTGCATCACGACGATCCCCAGGCACCCGCTCGAGAAAATAGTGGATCACCCGACACGAGGCGCACCAGGGCTCCTGTTGCAACCGGACGGTGCGCTCCTTGAGTTCGTAAGCCATCTGGGTCAGCAGGTCGCGTTGCGTCTCCGGGGAGTCCTGCAACACCCGGGTAAAGAGCGTCTTGTCCATGAGCATCACCTGACCCGGCTCCAGGGCCCGCGCGGTCATGAAGTAGCGGGAGGGCTCGAGGAAATGGGCCGCGATGTTCAGATAGTTGCCCGACTCCACGATGTCCCGTGGGGCGGAGAGCGGGGTGGGCAGGGAGCCCTCCTCGGCGAACAACTGCACCCGACCGCGCATCAGCAACAGCACCGGACCCGTCTTATCCCCGCCCTGGAACAGAATCTCGCCGGTCTGAAACCGATGGACCTCGATCTCCCTGGGCTGTTCCAGGTGGGCGTGATCATGGGCCTCCCCGTTGGGTAGGTGGGTGCCGGGTGGATTCTGGTAGCGAAACCAGGATGAGGAGTCCTGAAGGGTGACGGCAAGGGTGTTTGGCGTGAGCATGGTACCGCGGCTCCTGAGAATCGAGTGCTTGACAACAAGATACATCAACCAGACAGCAACGACCGTGCCGCATGGTTTTGGGTGCACCATCAACGTGTCGAGTCGCCGGGTGTGGGAAATGGCGGGCTGGGATCGTGGCCTATGCCACGCAGGTCGGGTCTTTTGCCACACGTTTGCCTATTCAGACAAAAATGGTGTGAAATGGTTCCCGAGAAGCAAGCGGGTAGATTTTGTCGTTAAAATGTGGTTCTTGGCACGCGGTGGATCAAGTGACGACACGGGCGGCTATGCGTCGCCCGCGGACGGGATGGGATCCGGCTGGAACCCGGAGCAGGCGGTGCGACGCGCGCGGGTGAAACGGGGATGGGCCTGGATGCGCACCCGTCCTTCATGAAGGTGGATCTCCAGAAAATCGTGCAGGTGGTCCAAATGTTCCCCCGTGAACCAGGCGCGCCACAAATGGTTCAGACGCTCCCAGGCGGGCACGCCACCCTCGATGCCGTGCGCCCCCTCGTCGAAGCTCCACCCTTCCGGGTCGAGCAGCGAGCGCAAGGTGATCAGGTTGAGGGCGTAGATGGCCAGATACCCCAACAGCGGCGGTCGTGGCGACCAGGGGAGCTGTCCCCCCGTCATC
>JADGAY010000113.1 GCA_015231775.1 Magnetococcales bacterium
TGGGCGGGCGGGAACAGCCCTTTGTGCCGATCGGGACGCGGACGAGCATCGAGCATGTGGTCTCCGCGGCGTTGGAGGCTACGTCGGTGGGGCCGATCTACGTTTGGGGGGATCGGGAGCGGCTGGCCTCCCACCTGGCGTGGGCCCTGATCCAGGCGCGGGAGAAGGGGATCGATCTGCATCTGGTCGAGGAGGGGAACCATTTCGTCGAGAACTTCGTGGTGACGATTCTGCGTCACCTGCACGGGACGCGCGGCATCAGCCTGGATCCGGAGGTGTTGACCGAGCCTTTGGGGCCGCGTCACTGGGCACTGTGGCGGGAGTTGAGCCAGGAGGAGTCGATCGCCGCGACCCGGGTGAATCTTCTGACCAGCGATCTGCCGTTGATCCGCCCCGAGGAGATCGACTGCCTGGTGACGGGCAAGCGTGCGGACGCGGATCTGGTGCTGGGACGCACCCACCGCGCCGCCATCGACGCGGCGGTGGCGCGGTGCGACGAGCCGTTCCAATACGATCGGGCGGTCAAGAACTACTACGCCTTCCTGGCCGGGGATGAGCCGGTTGAGCTGATCGTCAACAATTTCCTGGCCGGACGACCGTTCCGGGTGCCACGCTTCATCTGGAATCTGGCCGGACATCTCTTCAACAACCGCACCATCATCGAGGGGGGGCGGTTCAATCTCAAGAAGATCAAGAACAACGTGGTGTTCGTCAAGTCGCTCTTTTCCAAGGCGCGTCAAGACGAAAGCGAGGGGATCGCCCACGTCCGGAAGAACTACTACCAGATGTTGAAGGCCTTCTCGTTTCTTGTGCGCGCCTATTATTTCATTGTCAAGAACAAGGAGGCCAACCGCAAATTCCGCGATCTGGCGGTTCTGGAAGAGCGGATTCGCACCTTGACCGGCATGACGTTGACCCTGCACATCAGCGACTGCGCGGGTCCGGCTCTGGATATCGATACCGAATACGAGATCGAATACATTGCGCGCCATTTCGAACGACTGCGCGGTGGGGGGACGGCACGGAGTCCGGCCTGAACCGCTTCCCGGAGGATGCCGACCATGCTGCAACTGATCCTGGCGTTGGGTGTCGATCCCCTGTTCACCTTCGGCAATTTCATCGTCGGGGCGTCCAATCGTCTGGCCCATGCGGCGGTTGGCGGGGTGATGGACTCCCCGGCCACCAGCCTGCTTGTGATCGGCGAGGCTGGCTGCGGCAAAAGCCATCTGCTGCATGCGGCGGTGGGGGAGCGACAGGCGCGGCACGGGAACCATCTGGCCGCATTCCTCGATCCCGAGGCTCTGGGCCTGGCCTTGGCCGATGGCGGGGAGGGGGCCTTGACCGGATTTCTGGAGCGCTGGTCGGGTCGGGTGCTGGTGGCGGTGGACAATCTGGAGCGGATCGCGGCGGGTCCGGAGGTGGTGCAGGAGGGTTTGCTGTTTCTGTTCAACCATCTGCGCGAGTGCAATGGTCGTCTGTTGATCGCCTCGCGCCTGCCCCCCGTGGAGTTGACCGGTTTGCGGGCCGATCTGCGTTCACGTCTGTTGTGGGGGCAGATGCTGGAGATCGCCCCGCCGGACGATGCCGAACGCGAGGCGATCCTGGCCAAGTTGGCCGCGGATCGCCAGGTGCGCCTGAATCCCGAGGTGATCCGCTTTCTGTGCGCACGATTGCCCAGGGGGGTGCCGGATCTGGCCCAGGCCCTGGATCGCCTGGATCGGGCCGGTCTGGAGCGGATCCGCCCCCTGACCGTGCCGCTCGCCAAGGAGATCCTCGGGTTGTGATGCCGGCGGCGGTCGGATCCAGGAGGCAATCCGGATGCGGACAGATGTTTGCATGGCGGGGGCCGCGCCCCGTCATCTTCCGACCCCTCACGTCGATGGTCCCACCGTGCGCATTCTGACCTTCTCGACCCTCTTTCCACATGCCGGCCATCCGGTGCATGGGGTGTTCGTGGCCGAACGGTTGCGCCATCTGGTCGCCTCCGGGGCGGTCGAATCACGGGTGGTGGCGCCGATCCCCTGGTTTCCGATCACCCATCCGCGCCTCAACCCGTTCGTGCATCTGGGAACCAGGGCCCCGGCAACCGAATCGATCCACGGCATCCAGGTCACCCATCCGCGCTATCTCCTCCCCCCCAAGATCGGCATGACCAGCGCCCCCCTCCTGCTGGCGGGTGGGGCCATGGGCACCCTGCGCCGTCTGATCGCCACGGGGTTTGATTTTGATCTGATCGACGCCCACTATTTCTACCCGGATGGCATCGCCGCCTGGCTGCTCGGACGCCAGTTCGGAAAACCGGTGGTGATCACCGCCCGGGGCAGTGATCTCAACCAGATCCCGGCCCATCGGCTTCCGGGTTGGATGATTCGCCGAGTCGCGGAGCGGGCGGATGGGCTGATCACGGTGAGCGCCGCCTTGAAACGGGTGCTGCTGGAGATGGGCATCCCGGACGAACGGGTCACGGTGCTGCGCAATGGGGTGGATCTCGAGCTGTTTGCACCGGTGGAGCGGGCCTCGGCGCGGGCGGAGTTGGGTTGGCGGGCCCCGACGCTCCTCTCCGTGGGCCATCTGATCGAACGCAAGGGGCATGACCGCATCATCCGCGCCCTGCCGGAGCTGCCCGGCCTCCATCTGGCGATCGCCGGATCCGGCCCGTCGCGGGAGAGCCTGGATGCGCTCGCGCGGGAACTCGGCGTGGCCGAGCGGGTCCAACTGTTGGGAGAGATCCCGCAGGCGCGGCTCAAGCGCTGTTACACCGCCGCCGACGCCCTGGTGTTGGCCTCGAGCCGCGAAGGGTGGGCCAACGTGCTTCTGGAGGCCATGGCCTGTGGCACGCGGGTCGCGGCCACCCGCGTCTGGGGCGCGCCGGAGGTGGTCACCACCCGTGAAGCCGGGGTGTTGATCGAGGGGCTCGAACCGGAGGCCATCGTGGTGGCGGTACGCGATCTTCTGGCGCGACCGGCGGATCCTTTGGCCACCCGTCGCCATGCCGAGCAATTCTCCTGGGAGGCGACCACGCGGGGACAGATACGGTTGTTTCGTGAGATCCTGCAACGGTGGTGAATGGGCCGCCCCCGCCCTTGAGAGGCTGTTTGGCCGCTGCCCAACAGCCGATGTGGGCCATGCATAACCCGCCAAATTGTGCGGCAATTTGAGAAACACGCCTCGATTTGTTCGATTCGTGCAGGTTTGGTGATTCCAGGAATGGAAACGCCAAACCGCCTCTGTAGAGATTCGTGCGTCAAAGGTTGCGAAATCCGATCAGGCGGTATTCAATCATCGTGCGGTTGGTTCTGAGTGCCTGGAGCCTGGAGCGGTTCAGGGTCGCGTTGACGGGGTGTCATGCGTGTTGGTGAGGATTGGAGCGTCGAGCATGCAGGCCATCGTGGAGTTGAGGCCGGATCTGGAGCGTTTTGCACGGGGTTGCGTCGCGAGCGGTCAGTTTCACGATTTGAACGCGGTCGTGCAGTGCGCCATCGAGCTGTTGCGCACGCGGGAAGCCGTGCGCGATCGGTTGCGCGAGCAGGTGGAAAGCGCGCAACACGATGTCGATCGGCATGGCACCATTGGATTGGATGAACTGTTGCGCGATCTGGATGAGATCCACGCGCGCGGGACACCATGAAAGCGGCTACCTTCTCCAGAGCCGCCCGACAGGATATTCTCGAAGCCTATCAGTGGATTTTCAAGGAGAATCCGTCAGCCGCCCAGGCATTCCGCCGGAGTCTGGAACGCATGGCATGGCAATTGGGAGAGTTCCCCCATTGTGGACAGGAGCGGTTGGATTGGCTGCCGGCGCCGTATCGATTTTTTTCGCTTTCAGCGTTTCGTTATTGGATCGTGTACAACCCGAGTCCCGCTCCTCCCGTGGTGTTGCGCGTGTTGCATGGCGCACGGGATTTGTCGGGCCTGCTTGATGGGATGGAATAACCCGTGGTCGAACGCGTGAGATCCCTGATTGTTGAAGATGGGCACACCTGGCGCGCCAGATTTCCCTGGCTGGTCAAGATGCGTGGCGATCTGCCCGCGCCGGCGCGGGTGGGGTGGGTCGAGATCGGCTGGTCGTGGTTGGGGTCGTTTCTCGGGATCTTGCTGGTTGCCGGACTGGAACGGCTCTTTCTGCAAGAGTCCGATCTGCTGCTGCTGATCGGCAGTTTCGGCGCCTCGGCGGTGTTGATCTACGGCGCCCCCGCCAGCCCCCTGGCCCAGCCGCGCAACCTTCTGCTCGGACATGTCGTCTCCGCCCTCATCGGCGTGGCCATGGTCAAACTCCTGCCCGGCGAAACCTGGTTGGCCGCTCCCCTGGCCGTCTCCCTGGCCATCGTCGCCATGCACCTGACCCGCTCCCTTCACCCGCCCGGCGGGGCCACGGCCCTGATCGCGGTCATCGGCTCGGAGCAGATCCGCGCCCTCGGATTCTGGTATGCCCTCCAGCCGGTGCTGGTGGGTGCGATCCTGATGCTCGGCGTGGCCCTGCTCGTCAACAATTTCGCTCCGTCCCGCCGTTATCCGCTCTGGTGGTAGCCATGGTTGGGGTGACCCGCCCTGGCCCGTTGTGACGCGCGCCCCTCGGGTGGGTGCCACGAGCAGCCGGGATGGGGTGATCCCCTGGTCGGGTCTGGGGTGCGAACCGGGATCGGCTGAAAGAAATCTGCAAAATTGGCTTGTCTGTGTGGATGAGAATGTGTATCATTTATCAACAGACCAACCCTCAACCACTCCCGATGCCATGAACCCTGCCTCCTCAGTCGCCCCGCTCCTGCTTTTGGAAGCGGTCTCCTGCGGCCTCGATCCCCATCGCCCGGTGGTGCGCGACCTGAATCTGCGCGTGGATCCCGGTGAGATGGTGAGTCTGCTGGGCGCCAGTGGGTGTGGAAAAACCACCCTGTTGCGCGCCGTGGCCGGTTTCATTCCGCTTGCCGCCGGGCAGATCCTGATCAAGGGGGTGGCGGTCGCCCGACCCGGCTTCTCCATGCCGCCGGAGCGGCGCCGGGTGGGCATGGTGTTCCAGGATTACGCCCTCTTTCCTCATCTGACCGTGGCCGAAAACGTCGCCTATGGCGTGAAAGGGGAGAGCCGCGAGCGGTTGCGCGCCATCACCGGCGAGATGCTCGAACGGGTGGGACTCGCCTCCCTGGCCCGTCGCTACCCCCACGAACTCTCCGGCGGACAGCAGCAGCGCACCGCCCTGGCCCGTGCCCTGGCCCCCAAGCCGGAGTTGATCCTGCTCGACGAGCCCTTCTCCAATCTGGATGTGGAGCTGCGCGAACGGTTGGGGGTGGAGGTTCGTCAAATTCTCGAAACCCAGGGCACCACCGGCATCCTGGTCACCCACGATCAGCACGAGGCCTTTGCCTGGGGCGACAAGGTGGGGGTGCTTCACGAGGGGAATCTGCGGCAGTGGGGCACCCCCTATGAGCTTTACCATCAGCCGGTGGACGCCTTCGTGGCCGGCTTCATCGGCCAGGGGACTTTCCTGTCCGGGGTGAGCCAAACCCCGGAGGAGATTCGTACCGCGGTGGGCATCCTGCGCGGCAAACCCCACGGCGCGCGGATCGAATCCGGCCAGGCGGTGCGGGTGTTGATCCGTCCGGACGACGTGTTGCCGGATGCGCGTTCCCCGATCGTGGCGCGGGTGATCCGACGCGCCTTTCGCGGCGCCTCGACCCTCTACACCCTGGAGCTGGAGTCCGGCTGTCAGTTGCAATCCCTGTTCCCCTCCCATGCCGATCATCCAGTCGGCGACCGGGTGCCGATTCGCGTCTCCACCGATCATCTGGTGCTCTTCCCGGACGACCGGGCGGATGGGGTTTTCACCTGTTATCCCGCCTCGATTTGAACCGGCGCGCCCAGGCATGAGATCGCCAACTTAGAGGCTGTTTGGTGATTCCATGAATGGAATCACCAAACCAGCACGAATCGAAAAAATCGATTCGTGCTTCTCAAATTGCTGCGCAATTTGGCGGGCCAAGAATGGCCCGCGTCGGCTGTTTGGCATTTGCCAAACAGCCTCTTGGAAGAAAAAAAGGATTGAAGACCATGATCAAGCAAGCCCGTATCCTGGCGCTGTTCCTCGCCGTCTTCCTGCTTGCCGCCGCGCCGGTGGAAGCGAATGACGAACTGGTGATCTATTCGGCGCGCAAGGAGCATCTGTTGAAGCCCCTGCTCGATGCCTACCAGGCCAAAACCGGGGTCAAGGCCCGCTACCTCACCGATGGCGAGGGACCGCTGCTGGTCCGTCTCCAGGCCGAGGGGGAGGCCACGCCGGCGGATCTGTTGATCACCGTGGATGCCGGCAACCTCTGGCACGCCGCTGAAAAGGGGGTGCTGGCCCCGGTGGACTCCCCGACCTTGAACGCCAACATCCCGGAACATCTGCGTGATCCGCAAAAGCGGTGGTTCGGACTGTCGGTGCGGGCGCGCACCATCGTCCATGCCACCGAGCGGGTCAAACCGGAGCAGCTCTCCGGCTACGAGGATCTGGCGACCGGGAAGTGGAAGGGGAAACTCTGCCTGCGCAGCTCGGAGAAGATCTATAACCAATCCCTGGTGGCCATGCTGATCGCCCGTCTCGGCGAGGAGGCCACGGAGGCGATCGTGCGCGGCTGGGTGGCCAATCTGGCGGTGCCGGTCTTCTCCAACGACACCAAACTCATGGAGGCGATCGCCGCCGGCAAGTGCGACGTGGGCATTGTCAATACCTACTACTATGGCGCGCTGCTGAAAGAAAAACCCGCCATGCCGGTCAAACTCTTCTGGGCCAACCAGGGGTCGAACGGCACCCACGTCAACGTTTCGGGGGCCGGAGTCACGAAACATGCCAAGCATCGCGACGCGGCCATCAAGCTGCTGGAGTGGCTCTCCACCCCCGAGGCCCAGGAGATCTTCGCCGAGCTGAACATGGAGTACCCGGCCAATCCAAAAGTTTTGCCCCATGCCGAGGTGGCCGCCTGGGGAACGTTCAAGGGCGAGGCGCTTAACGTCTCCCTGGCCGGCCAGCATCAGGCCGCCGCCGTCCGCCTGATGGATCGGGCAGGCTATAAATGATCCTGTCCGTCTCCGGCGAAATCAATCGCTGGCGTCTGATCGCCTGGCTGCTCACCGGGGTGGTGCTCGTGCCCATCGGGGTGATCCTGTCGGCCTGGATCACCCCGGAGTGGGCCGCGTGGCGCCATCTGCTCGATACCGTGCTGACCACCCTCCTGCTCAACACCGCCCTCCTGATCCTGGGGGTCATCGCCTGGGTGTGGTTCATGGGGGTGGGACTGGCCTGGCTGACGGCCCTGTGCGATTTTCCGGGGCGGCGCTTCTTTGACTGGGCCCTGATCCTCCCTTTGGCCATGCCCGCCTATGTCCTGGCCTTCACCTGGCTGGGGCTGCTTGATTACGGCGGACCCCTCCAACTCGGACTCGCCCGACGCTTCGGCCCCAACGGCTACTGGTTCCCGGATATCCGCGCGCCGGGCATGGTGGTCTTTTTCTTCTCCCTGTCCCTCTACCCCTATGTGTACATGTTGGCGCGCACCGCCTTCGCCGGCCAGGGACGCCGCATGATCGAGGCGGCGCGCATCCTGGGTCGCACCCCCTGGGGTGCCTTCTGGCACGCCGCCCTGCCCATGGCCCGTCCGGCCATCGCCGCTGGCTGCGCCCTGGCCGCCATGGAGGCCCTGGCCGACTTCGGCGCCGTGTCGGTGTTCGGCTTCCAGACCTTCACCACCGCCATCTACAAAGCCTGGTACGGGATGTTCAATCTCCCCGCCGCCACCCAACTGGCCTCCCTGCTGCTGCTGTTCGCCCTGGCCGCCTTGACCGTCGAACGCCGCATGCGCGGACGGGCCCGTTATTTCGCCAGTGACGGCCATGCCCCGACCGCACGGGAACGGATCGTGCTCACCGGGATGGCCGGCTGGCTGGCCACCGGAGTCGCCACCCTGGTCTTCGGCCTGGCCTTCGCCGTGCCCATGGTCCAGCTTGCCCTCTGGGCCCTGGGCCGGATCTCCCAGGATCTCGATGGCCGGTATTGGAGCCTGTTGGGACATACGCTGCTGCTCGGGGTCGGGGCCGCCCTGCTGGCCAGCCTCGTGGCCCTCGTTCTCGGGCTGATCCGCAAGCGTTATCCCGAGGATCGCCCGATCCGCCTGGCGGTGCGCCTGGCCTCCTCCGGCTACGCGCTGCCCGGTTCGGTGCTCGCGGTCGGGGTGATGCTGGCCTTGATCGGGATCAGCAAGGCCATGGGGATCACCGGAGGGTCGGGGGGGCTGGGTGCCGGGGTCGGGGCGCTGCTGTTGGCCTATCTGGCCCGTTTCCTGGCCGTGGCCATGGGACCGGTGGAGAGCGGCCTGGAGCGGATCCGACCCGCCATCCTGGAGGCGGCCCAGGGGTTGGGATCCACCCTGTGGGAGCAGATCCGCCGCATCCATCTGCCTCTGTTGCGACCGGGACTTATGACCGCGACGCTGCTGGTGCTCATCGAGGTGATGAAGGAGATGCCTGCCACCCTGATGCTGCGCCCCTTCGGCTGGGACACCCTGGCGGTGCGCATCCACGAGATGACCTCGGAAGGGGAGTGGGAACGGGCCGCCCTGCCGGCGGTGACGTTGGTGTTGATCGGGGTGTGGCCGGTGATTTTATTGGCGCGCAAGTCGGCGCGGCGTTAGGGCCTGTTGACGTATGGCGTCAAAGGCCTTGATACGGCATTGCGATGCCTTTTCGTTGATCACATACTGACGTGCATGCTGCGTGGATCGCGTTGCGCCAGTCTGTAGACGCACTGCGACCACATGTCAACACGCCCTACCCCCCCACCAAAAACCGCTCTTCCAGCTCTTTGGCCGGAATGGGCCGGCTGATCAGATACCCTTGCAGTTCGTCGCACCCCAATTCGGTCAACAGGTCGCGTTGGGCCTGCTCTTCGGCCCCCTCGGCGGTGGCACGCAATCCCAGGGTGTGGGCCAGGGAGATGATCGCCTCGGTGATCACCGCGTCCTCGCGATGGGTGGTGATCTCCCGCACGAAGGAGCGGTCGATCTTCAGGATATGCACCGGCAGGCGCCGCAGATGGGAAAAAGAGGAGTATCCGGTGCCGAAGTCGTCCACCGCCAGTTGGATCCCCATCTCTCGGAAGGCGTGCAGGGTGTTCATGGCGTGCCCCACGTCGTTCATGACGATCGCCTCGGTCAACTCCAATTCGATGTGCCGGGGTTCCAGACGGTTCTCCTCCAGCACCCGGCGCACCACCATCACCAGATCGTGGCGTCCAAACAGGTGGTGGGAGAGATTGATCGAAATCCGCAGCGCCGCATGACCCCGGTCGAGCCAGGTGCGCGCCTGTTTGCAGGTCTCCTCGAGCATCCACAGATCGATCTCCTCGATCAGACCCAACTCCTCGGCCAGTGGCAAAAACTCGCCCGGTGAAATCGGCGTGCCGCCCCGTCGCCAGCGCACCAGCGCCTCGGCCCCGGCCAGTCGATCCTGTTTCAGATCCCAGCGCGGTTGATAGTGGGCCTCGAGTTCACCCCGTTCGATGGCGCGCCGCAGATCCCGCTCCAGGGAGAGACGTTGCGCCCCCTTCCGGTTCATCTCCACGGAGAAGAAACTGAACTGGTTCTTGCCCTGGGCCTTGGCGAAATGGGTGGCGATGTCGGCGTTCTTGAGCAGATCGTCCGGGGTGGAGCCGTTCTCTGGAAAGAGCGAGATGCCGATGCTGGCGGTGATGAAGATCTCCTGGCCGGTGGAGAGCAGGATCGGTTTCGAGACCGCCTGGGAGAGCTTTCGGGCCAGGTGGATCACGTCATCGGCCCGGGCGATATCCTGGAACAGCACCAGAAACTCATCCCCGCCGACACGGGCCACGGTATCGCCGTCGCGCACGCTCTCCAAAAGTCGGGTGGCGGTCTCCTTCAACAGTTCGTCGCCGGCGCGATGGCCGAGGGATTCGTTGATGGTCTTGAAGCGGTCCAGGGCGCAGTGCATCAATCCCACGCTGGTGCTGCGCCAGGGGGCGCGGGTCAGGGTCTGGGAGAGACGCTCCACCAACAGCGAACGGTTCGGCAACTGGGTGAGCACGTCGAAGTTGGCCAGGAAGTGGAGTTGCTCTTCGTTGCGTTTG
>JADGAY010000379.1 GCA_015231775.1 Magnetococcales bacterium
CCAGTTGTACTCCACGAGGGCCATCATGACCTCCTCGCTCACCCCTTTGACCGCCCGTTTCAAACGCGCGTTGAATTTGGCCAGAAAATGATCGACCAGAATCGGCAGATCGATCTTGTGCTCCCGCAATGGCGGCATGTGAATTTCCACCACCTTGAGCCGATAATAGAGATCCTCGCGGAACCGCCCCTCCCGCACCAGGTCCGACAGTCTGCGATGGGTGGCGGTCACCACGCGCACATCCACCTTGATGGGGCGGGCATCCCCCACCACCTCGATCACCTGTTCCTGCAAAACCCGCAACAACCGCACCTGGGTTTCCAGGGGGATGTCCCCGATTTCATCCAGAAAGATCGTGCCACCATCGGCCAGCTTGAAGCGGCCATGCTTGTCCCGAATGGCATTGGTGAACGCCCCGCGCACATGACCGAACAGTTCGCTTTCCAGCAGTCCGGCGGGCAGGGCGGCGCAGTTGACCGCCACAAAGGGACCGTTGCGGCGAAGACCGGCATCGTGCAGGGCGCGGGCCGCCAATTCCTTTCCGGTGCCGGTTTCGCCCGTGATCAGTACGGTGGTATCGACATTCGCCAACCGTTCGATCAATTCGTAGATCGCCTGCATGGGCTGACTGAATCCCACCAGCCCATACCAACCCTGCCGCGTTTTGGTCTCCCGTTCCAGAACGGCCAGACGACTTTCATCCCGCACCACCAGAATGGTTCCTTGGGTGTTGTGTATCGGATCGTGAAAGAGTGACGCGGTACAATTCAGAATCCGCTCCACCCCGCCTTCGTTCATGGTGATCATGCGTACCGCGCGTTCTCCCTCGCCCTCATCCAGCGCCTGTTGCAGCAGGGGCTCCACGGTCGGATAAAGCCAGACCAGGACATCCTTCAACAATTGGTTGATACAGGATGGCCCCAGACCCAGCAGTCGGGTGGCTGCGGAATTGACCTGGACAATACGCCACCCCTCCTCCAAGACGATGATGGCGTCATCGACGCCCCGGAAAACCGCTTCCAGGCGATTGTGCAACACCTCTCGATCCTCTTGGAGACGTTTTTGTTCGATGGCGAGGTCCGATGCTTCGATGCAATTCGGAGTCAGGATCGGTTTGATCAGATAATCAAAGGCTCCCTCCCGCAGGGCCGTGCGCACCATTTCGATGTTTGGAAAGCTGGTGATGACAATGATATTGGTCCGGCCATGAGCTTTCTGGATCTCGTTTAGCACCTGCAGTCCAGAACCATCGGGCAGATAAAGAACTGTAATGACCAGATCGAAACTGTTTTCGTGTAACACCTCCATGGCCATCTGCAAGGAGGTGGCGACAGTGATGATATGGTCAGATCCAGAAACCACAAAAGGAACCAAACTTTGAATCAAGTCATCGTTATCAACAATAAGAATTTTTAGACTCACGACTTTCTCCATGTTTCAAACTAGATTGAAACAACATTGCTGCATGCCAATATCAATTCAGACTCAAGAATATTGCAAAAACGTTTAACGGATCAATCAAAAATCACACAATCAAGACTTTGTTGTCGCCACCCATGAATTCGCAAGCCGGGCACGATTGTTTCAAACTTGGTTTGAAACGCCTGAACAACAGAATCACAGACAGAGTTGTCGGAACACGCAACAGACCAACACACCAGACAGAATGAAAAAATAGACGATTCACCTCGGAGACTGGACATCCCTCGCTCCAAGATGAATCGTCTATTATAATTGTTGACAACCAGGCCAATCCTGGTCATTGTATGTTATTTTGGAATCTCTTCCCAATACGGGCAGAGCCATCAACAGCACCACGCCCCATCCATTCAATTGAAGCGTTCAACACCCCGCGCAGCTCACGGCAGCAGCTTGACCTCCTTGACGAACCCCTCCATATTCACGCTAAAGGCGATGGGCTGTGTGGCGCCACTGGGCAGCATGACCACCGAAACCTCCTTGGCCTTGAGCAGTTCGTCGGTTTGAGTGGCACTCAATTGGACTGCCCCCAGACAACCATCCGGGGTGCAATGTTGCAGGACCAGGGGAATCGGCTTGCTT
>JADGAY010000114.1 GCA_015231775.1 Magnetococcales bacterium
TGTTCGCGAATCTCCAGCAACGCATCCGCGGCATCCAGTTCATGGGTCGGGGTGGCCCGCTTCCAGTCGGGCACGGGGTGGGGATGACGCGGAGCCAGCTCCAGCACCCCGTCCGCGCGGGAGCGGATCTCCCCACCGACCGCGCCGGCGAGGCGCGCGGCGATTCCCAGAGGGGTCTCCCGCTCCGCGCGCAGCCGGAACGGGGGCAGCAGCCAGTCGGGAAGCCCCCAGATCACCGCCTCCCCCAACGCCTCCTCGACCGCGGCGCGGGCCGTGACCGGTCGCTCCCAGCTCCAGTCCCGCGCATGCGTGAAGGGCTCCCCATGGCGCGCCGCCACCCCCAGAAGGATCCACTCCCGTTCCAGCCGACCGGATTGCGCCAGGCTCACCCCCTTGTCGAGGAGCAGCATCCGGAACGAGATCCCATCCCAGCCGAGAGTCACGGTCTGCTCCAACTTGGGCTCGATGCAGGCCACCTCCGGCGCCGGAACCAGCCGCGCCCGCCAGGCTACCTGCTCCGGGCTCCAGGAGAGCGTGGCGCTCTCAAGGGGGATCGGCTGGCCATCGAGGGTTACCACCGGCCATGGGGAGATGCGCGGCGCTCCGTCCCCGAGCAGTCGCCACCAACCACGCCGCGCGGCCCACGCCGGATCGCGGCTCAACAGGCCGAATCCCTGTCCGAGCCGCGCCATGCGGGTCACGCTGTCGGCGCGGGGTTGGATCATCGGGCATTCGACGCGCCAGCGCAGCGACCATGCGGCGTGCCGTCCGGTCGCGAGGGTGTCGTGCAGGGGTTGCCGCGATCCGGACTCCAGAAGCGATTGCCACGCCTGATCGTGACTGGCCCCGCGCGGGGTGCGCTCCGGCAGGGTGAAGGCGCGCCACTCCAGATCCACCCAGTCGGACAGATCGCGCCACGAACCTTGATCGTGCCAGACCAGCCCGTCGTCCGACCACTGGCAGCGCATCTCCAGCGGGGCCTGATCGAAGAATACCGGCAGGATCCACAACGCGCCAATCGCCACCTCCTGGCCGGGGCCAAAGTCGTAGGCCACCCACGACTCCCCGTCCGGTCCATCCTTGGACCACCAGGTCTGCATGTCGTCGTCGAAGAGCGCCGCGGCATCGGTGTCGTAGTGGCTGGCCGAGGCACTGCCCTGGCCGCACAGGTTTTCGGTACCGCCGAAAGCACGCATCTGAATTTCGGCCAGGGTGATCCAGCCATTCAAGCCAGCCGTGGATCGGGTCATCAGCAAACGCCAGTAACGGTGCGCCATTCCAAGCCTCACTCCGGTTGCGGAAAGAAGTAGATATCCTCGAAACGGGTATTCGGACCTTCGACCAGGGTGGCCACCTCATTGGGATAGTTGAGGGGCCAAGAGGCGGTGGCGTAGGGAATCTGACTGACGTCCCAGACCAATTGACAACTGCGTTCGAAGGCGTCGCCCAGCAGATTCGGGGAGCGCACCCCTGGAATGGGAACGGTGTCCGAGAAGCCGCCCGGCGTGCCGGTGGCGTAAGGAATGGTTGCCGAATAACCGAACGAGGTGGTGATTTCCAGCCGCATGGCATGCCAACTGGGCAAGCTCTCATCCACACCGATGGTAAGGACCAGATCGTGGTAGATCATCACCCGTTTGTCGCTGGCCGAGGCGGGAGGGGTGGCCGGCGGGGTGAGGTTGTCGATGTACTGGTGCGGAATGAACCAGGTTCCAACCTCATAGCCGATGATGAGTTTGAGATCATAAGTCCAGGAGTGCAACCCATAGGTGGGCGTCCAGACCACGATCAGGATCGGGAGACGGAAGCGTGCCGAGGCTCTGGCCCCGGCGATGCTGTATTCGACGGAGTAGGGGATGCTCGAATAAATCGTGGAGCGCCGCACGGTGAGGAAGGGGTTCGGATAGCCGGTTTCGTCGATCACATCCCAGAACGGGAGTTGAATCGTGTGGCGTCCGGGCGGGAGCGGAAAGGGATCCGGCCCCTGATCGGACAGATAGCAACGCGGATAGGTGGTCTCCAGGGTGTGCAAACCGGAGGTGACCAGATAGAGTCTCAACCAACTGCGCTGCTGGCCGACCAGTTCGGTCAGCATGGCCTCGTTGAAGGCGATCGTGTAGTAGGGCTCCTCGAAACTGCAACCGATGACCAGCCCCGGCACTGCCGCGTAACAGGCGAGTTCCGGGTCGGCGTACCCCCCCAGGGAGCAGACGAACTCCCAGTTGCTGGAATAGAGCCGCATCACCAACCACTCTGGGGTGGTGGGGGTGTACTCCAGGCCATCGTCGCGGCGGATCTGAAAGGAGTAGGTCAGCGCGGAGTAGGAGAACCCCACGATCCGGTCGAACGGACCGGCAGAGAGGAGGGGGAAGGCGGCGGTGGCCATGGTGGGAACTCCCGGTGTGCTTCGTTCAGGACGAACCGGCGAAACGGAGGGTCAACTCCGGACAGCACCCATTCTGGGTGGACTGTTCGCACGGGTTGCCGTCGGCCCGTTTGAGCTTGAGCACCATCTCCACGGTACGCTCCACGTCGATGTAGATCTCGGTGCTGCCGGGGGCGTAGATCCGTTCCATGCGCACCTGGCGCGACTCCTCGACATATTGGAATTTCGGGTTCTGAGCCGCCTCCACGCAGTCGCGGATGGCGTTCATCTCCCGTTCGGAAAGCAGGCTGCCTTCCGGCTGGACCGCCTGTTTGCAGCGGTCCCAGCAGGTGGGTTTGGCGGGGGGTCTGTAGCGGTAGCCGTTCCCCTCCTTGGAGAAGGGTTCGGGTTCCTTGCCCTGGTGTCCGGATGGGGTGTCGGCGCGGGCCGGCCAGTAGGCGCGGGCGAAGGCGAGCTGATCGGCGTCGTCGGGCCCCACGGCGATGATCCGCACCGGTGGCACCGAGGCATCGTGGATGTTGCCGGCCAGCCAGGCCAGGCGCATCTCCCGGAACAGCTCCGGGGAGGCCTGGGAGGCCCCGTTGTCGTAGGTGATCTCGTAGAGCGAGAACTCCGGCGTGTAGGACACCACCAGCGCGCCGGTCACCTCCTGATCATGGATGAAGGAGGCGCTCTCCGGGTCGAAGCGGGGTGGATGGATCTCCGCGCCCTGGGCGTCGAAGAAGCGGGAGTGTTCGAGAATGTGCGCCACGGGCCGGTCATGATGGTATCGCAACCGTTTGACCCGGGCGCGCACCCAGGTCAGGGTTTCGATCAGGGGCTCCTGGCGGCGTCCCAGGGCGCTGGCGCTCCCCCCCATCACCGTGAGGCGCACCGCTCCGGCGCTCGCGCGGGTACAATAGAGCCGTACCCGTTTGACGCCGGGCGCCACCTGGAGCAGCGCCTGATCGAGCCACCGGGCATAGGCCTCCAGCGGTTGCTCCAGGGTCCAGTTGGCCACCAGCGCCGGTCGTACCTGCACCGGATGCGCGCCGTGATCATCGGCGACGCGCAGTTCGAAGGGGGGGCGCTCGGCCTTGGCGCGCGGCGTCAGCGTCAACAACAGCGCATCGTGTGGCGTGGTCATGCGCTCTCTCCGCTGATGGCCACGATCACCTGATTGCCCGAATGGCTGTTGGCTCCCGCCGGCACGGTTCGTTTTTCCCACAGCGGGAGGGCCGCCGGGTGGGTGACGAAGGTCACGGTATCCCCGCTGGCGAAGGTGCCGCCCCAGGGCGGCGATCCACCCGAGAGGGTGAAATAGGGTTTGGCGAAGTCGGGATTGATGGGCGAGAAATCGGTCTGGATCGCGCCGCTCCCCACGATGCCCAGATCGTTCCCCACGCAGACGAACTGGGTGGCGCTGGTGAAGGTGAGGGTCCAGGTCTGTTCCAGGGTGCCGATGTGGTCGAGGGCGGGCGGAAAGCCGGTGCGGTCGTAACTCCCGGCTGGCGAGGAGATCTGCCAGTCGCTCAACCCGGTGGTGATGTCGGCCCCTTCGATCACCGAAGCCACTTTGGTGACCCCCGCCGCGTAGTTGCGGGCCGGGCGGTTGCCGTCGGCCAGGGTGAGCGTGGCCAGATTGCCGTTCCAGGTCACTGCGTTGCTGGAGGCCAGGCGCAGGAATTCGCTGTTGCCGGTGGGCGCGTCGAGGCTGGACTGGTCCGAAACGCGGATCAGATCCCCATCCTGGAAGATGGCATCGCCCTCGGCGGCGTTGCCCGGTTCCACCACCACCTGCAAGCTGGCGTCATCGGCGAGAATCGGCCCATCCAGGAAGCCGATGCCGTAACAGCGTGTGTAACCGCTGGCCTCGGCCTGGGTATCGGTCTGGGTCGCGGCCAGCACCACCACCCGGTCATCCCCTGGGGTGCCGGTTTCGATGAAGAGGCGCGGGGCGGTCAGGGCCAGGTCGTCGTCGTTGGCGATCTTGATGAAGCTCTTGCGGTATTTCACCGATCCGGCGTTCCGCTCCGCCTGGGGCACATCTGGCCAGACGTTGTTTTTCACCCCGTCCTGGATCTCCAGCGCGGACATCGTGCCGCCGTTGGTCGGACCGTCGTTGACGACCCGCGACCGGTACCATTTGATTTCACTGGCTTGAATGGCCATGTTTGAATCTCCGAGAGGGTGAATTTCAGGAAATCAGGATTCCCACTGTCGCAGGGGTCCGGGGACCGCAAGATCCCCGGCGGAGGTTCGGAGGCAGAGCCTCCGAGATTTTAATCCTTTGATTTTGGCGCGCTCTTCAAAAAAGCGTTTTTCACGGTTTTTGTGAAAAACGCTGCGCGCCGCCTTGGCCGCGGCATCGTTTCGCGCCTTTGGCGAAACGATGCCGCGAACATGGCCCAAAGATGGCTGCCGAAGGCGGCTATACCGCCGCGAGCAATTCGCCCGGATTCGTTGCCGACTTGCATGAGGGGGGTGTCACCCCCCCAACCGTGGACCTCCCTTGCGGGAGTTCCACGGTCAGTGCGGCAACGAATCAGGGCACATGAGACCGCGCGCTTGCGCGATTTTTCGCAAAAAGCGCGAAAAATCGCTTATCGTGAAAAGCGCGCGAAAGGCAAAAGAAGAGTCCCAAGGGCTTTGCCCTTGGATCCCACCAGGGGCCACTGGCCCCTGGACCTCGTCATTTTTGCCTTATCAGATCGTCAACAACCGGATCGTTCCCGTGAACCGGTCCTGATAAGGCCAGAGCGGCTCCACGGCAAAGGCCGGCGGGGTGTCGTGACGAAAGATCACCGTGCCGTGCCAGTTCTCCCAGACAAGGGGATAGGAGGCCCCGGCCAGCGCCGCCAGCACGGCCAGAGCCTCCACCGTGTCGCGATCCAACCAGGCCGCGTCGTTCCGGGCCTCCAGCGTCACGGGCCGTCCCGCGAACTGGTTGCGTGCCCAGATCACCGGTTTTCCGCCCAGAGTGCGGACCACCGTCTGTTCGACGAGCGCGGCGGCATGGCGGTCGCTCCACACCAGTCCATCCGGCAAAACCACATCGCCAAGTTGTTTCATGCCCGGTCACTCCCCGCTCGTCAGGAGACGCGTGGCAAAACGCATGGGAAACAGCGCCACCTCGTCGGTGAAATGGGCGCCAGGGGTGGAGACCATGCGCAACGGGGAGAACCCCTCGCCCGGTGACCAGCCGAGCAGCGCCCGACAGACCGCGTTCAACAACGGTCCGGCCTCACGCCGCTCCCCGGCCCCACCCTGGGCGTCGCGGACGTTGCGTACCGCCACCACCACCAGCCAGAACTGCTCGAAGGCCTGTTCGGGCCCGGCATGGGCGAGGGGGGCGTGACCGTCGAAGATCAGATAGAGGGCCGGCGTTGCGCCGCTGCCCGCCGGGATCTCCTTGATGTCACGGGCACCGCTCACCCGGCGCGCCAGCGGCAGACGGAGACGCAACCGCTCCAGAATCGGCTCCTCGGCCACGAAGAGATCGTTCATGCGCTAAAATCCCCATAAGGTGATGTCGTCAAAGGCGCGCGGCGCGGCGTCGAAGGCGGGTGAGCCGGCACTGCCCGCCACCACGCCGATGGCGCCACCGGCGATCCCGGCCTGTCCCGCGCCCAGGGAGGCCAGCCAGGCCATGGCACGTTCGTAGCCGGCCTGGACTGCCTCGGGGATCCGGTCGCGATGCAACAGACGCCGGGCGATCTCCCCGCACAGACGCGGCAAGGGACTTTGGGCGATCCGTTCGTCGGAGAGCGGCAACAACTGGCGGGTCACCAGATAGGAGTCGATCAGCCGCGAGGCATCCTCGAGGGCCTGGAGGAGCACGCTGGCGCCGACATCGGCGGCGTCGGTCTGGTCGGCGGTGAAGCCGGCGCGGTTGCCACCCTCGAGGGTGAGACGCAGCAGCTCCGGAGAGACCGGGGTCAACTCCTCGGGCACCGCGACCTGGGCCAGCTCGCGGGCACCGAACCAAAGCAGCATCTGGACGGGTTGGGCGTAGGGCATTGTTTTCGTTACCTCGGGTTGGTGAACGCCGCATCCCGTTCGGCAGCCGAGACGGGACGCCGCATCAGACGGCTCAACGGCTCCAGGCGCGGCTTGCCGTCGCGGGTCCAGAGCCTGGGATCATGCGGGTCGAGGGACGAGATCGCCTGACCCAGCGGATCCGGAACCAGAACGCGATCCGGATCCGCCGGGGCGATGGCCCCGGCGGTCACAAGCGGACGGGCCTGAGCGGGTGTCAACGCCACCCGCTCGCCGGGACGATACCCATGACCGTCATGGCGCAACGGGCCGAGCACCCGGTGCCAGGTCAAACCGGTCACGCCGGGTTGCGGATCAAAAAGCCCGAGAGAATCCCGGTCAACACCGGCACCCGTTCGTAGGTGACCGGATAGATCCAGCTCTTGGCGTTGTTTTCGTAGTAGGGACGCTCCACCAGCGGATGGCCCTCCATGGTGTAGGTGTAGCCGAAGGAGGGATCCTCGATCCCCGAGGATTGGGTCGGGGTGTAGGCCAGGATGGCGTGGTTGCCCCAGATGTCGATATCCTGCCCGGCATCGTTGAAGGCCACCGCCTTGCCGACGGCCACGGTCTGGAGATCCCACAGGGCGGCGAGCATCTCCGGGGTCACCGAGTCGCGGCTGGTGTACTTGAAGCGGTCCACCACCTGGGGATGGCTTTTGAGGGCGGAAAAGGCCTTGGCCGAGAGCACCAGGGTGTTGGGATAGATCCCCACCGAAGCGCGCACCGCCTCGCGGGCCGCGTCGATATCCCCCGAGGGGTTGGAGCCGCCATCGCTCCACTGATCGGAGCCGGAGAGGGTCACCTTGTGGTTGTTGTCGTAGTGGTCCGGATTGGTGGCGAGGTTGGCCTGATCGTACTCCAGGGTCAGGGAGAGGGCGCGCAGGGCGCCGCTGATGGAACGCTGGGCCAGATCGATGCCCGGCGCGCGGCTGGCGTCACGCTGATATTCGCGGGGCACCTGGGCCTCGATGGAGTCCTGCATGAGGGCGAAGCTCTTGCCCAGAAAGCCGAACTGGATGCGCCGGGTGGCGGCGCCGGGGGCGCGACGCACCTGATAGAGCTTGAAGCTCTCGCGACCGAATTCGAGCACCTGCCCGCCCGACACCTGCACCGGCACCTTGGGGAAGAGCACCTGGCCGACATGTTCGGCGTGGCGATAGCCCTGGGCGATTTCGGTCAACACCGGGTCGATGACCCGCACCTGATTGGGAGACATGAGCATGATGGGTATCACTCCTTGGAAAGGATCATGAACGGTTGAAAGGGTTGAGGGATCCGCCGGGATCAGCGCCGCAGCAGGATCTCGATGAAATCACCCGCGCTGGCGGCGGGTTGCAGGGCGTCGCCGAGGATGAACTCCGGCGGATCGCCCCCTTCGAGGATGGCGCCGTTGGCGGCGCTGCTGGTGACCGGGGTGGCGCCGGCGGCGACGCGCAGGGCGCTGGTGGCCGGGATCACCCGACCCTGGGCATCGGCGATCAGGGCCTGACCGCGGGTGATGGCGGCACCGGCCTCCGCCACGGCGGTGCCGTGGGTCACCACGGCCAGGGCCGCGCCGGAGGTGGCGGCGCTCATGGCGATGCCCATGGCCTTGCCGCCCTGGGCGGCGATGGCGGCACCGTCGAAATCCACGGCGCGGCAGGCGGAGATCGCCTCGGAGGCGATGACGGTGAGGGTGAGGACGGCGATGTTCTGTTGGCTCATGATGATCTCTCCTTGCATCACGCGTTCACGGCCAGGGCGGCGGTGAGGTAGTCGGTGTGGTGGGCGTTGGCATGGGCGAGGATGCGCGCATGGTTCTCGAGACCTTGCGGATCGACGCTGAACCCGGTCGGAACCTGGAAGCGGAGCGCCGGGGCCGGGTCACGACCCGCGGGGGTGTGTTCGGCGTAGTCCACCTGACGCGGCAGCTCCTTGAGGAACCCTTCCAGAAAGGCGCGGCGTCCCTGGTTTTCGGCGAACTCCACCATGCCGGCGTCCGCCAGGAAGACCAGAAAGGCCACCAATCCGTCGCGGAAACGGGGCAGCACCCGTCCATCGGCCACCAGGGCATCGACGAACTCGGCGGCGCGGGTCTGTTTCCGCTCCTCCTCGGCCTGGCGCAGCACCTCCTCGCGTTGGGCGATGCCATCCATCTGCTCGGCGAAACGGGCCTCCCGGGCCGCCAACTCCCGCTCTTGCAGGGCGAGCCGCTCCCGCATCTCTTGGAGCGATTGCTCCTCCTTGTCGATCTTGTCGTGCATGCGTGACTCCATGGTGGGTTGCGGCGGGGTCGCGATCGACTCCGCCTCGGTGGGTGCGCACGCCTCGCCCACGGCCCAAGGCGCGGACGAGGCATCTTCGTGGAACGCGACCTGCGGCAATCCCTTCACCGCCGGGGGTTGCGCCCCCAACAGTCCCACATGGCGCGGATAGTAGACGCCTGGTGCGGGATTGCCGGGTCCGTTCGGGGTATAGAAGCTGACCGAGACGTTGCGATAGCGTCCCTGGGCAACCAGCTCGATCACCGTGGGATCGAGTTCGATCAGCGTGGCCATGAGGGTGCCGTTCTCCAGGGAGAGGGCGGATACCCAGCCCCAGGCCGGGGCGTCGTGGCGCGGATGTCCGATGACCAGCGGGGCTTTCCAGCGTTCCGGATCATAGGCTGCGACCGTGCGCGTCAGGTCGGCATCGGTGATGACCAGGGTCGTTCCGCTCATATCCGCGTGACGACCCGACTTGAAAACCGGTATGGTGATGGAGGATGTGTTCATGGCCGCGGAGTATGCCCATGGGGAGCGGAAATGGGCATGCGCAGGGATTCGGCATATTTTTGGGGTCGTTTTTTGGGGTGGATGTGCTAGAATGGGATGGTGGCGCATTTCGGATTTCGATAAATGACGCGCCAGGGAATCTTGAGTTTCTTTAAGAATGGATGAGGGCTTTATGGGTCAATCTCACGATCAGATTCCCTCTTTTGAGGAGATCGAGCTGGACAATCCGATCGGCGCGGTGGAAGAGTTCACCATCAATCAGGATTGGAACGCCGAGCGAACCAACGAATATGAGTTGTGGGCCGAAATGCCTGGGCAGTGGGGCAATCAACGGCTGTGGGTCGCCTTTCACGAGGAGACCGGTTATCTTCAGTTCAATGCTTATATGAACTTAAAGATTCCGCAACGTTTTCTGCCTCAGGCGGCGCAGACCATCACGTTGATGAACGAGCGGGTTTGGCTGGGTCATTTCGAGATCTGGAGCGAGGAGCGCACGCCGGTGTTTCGGGTGGTGTTGCCGTTGCGTGGCGCGGAGTTGCAACCCGAGCAGCTTGAGGATGTGATTGCCGCCATCGAGGAGGAGACCGACCGGTTTCATCCGGCCTTGCAATGGGTGGTGTGGGGTGGCAAGACCCCGGAGGAGGCGATTGCCGCGGCGTTGGTGGATACCGAGGGCGAGGCGTGAGGGGTAGGTGAGGGATCAGACCCCACTGTTGCAGGGGTCCGGGGACCGCAAGGTCCCCGGCGGCGGTTCGGAGGCAGAGCCTCCGAGGTTTTGATCTTGCCCACCACGAGTGTCAAATCCCGCAACACCTGGGTCTGGCCGTGGGCCACA
>JADGAY010000380.1 GCA_015231775.1 Magnetococcales bacterium
TTGGAGTGGCAGCAGGCGCGATCCACCGGCAAGCTGACCCGACGCGAGGAGACCGACATCATCAAGGCGTTTATCATCTATGCCAAAGGCCAGGGCAGCAGAAACGCAGAGATGTATTACCTGTCCCTCTCTGCCATGGTCAATCGGGAACTGTTCGGACTCGAGCCCCGGAATACCCCGGAGCACTTTCGTGACACCCTGGATGCTGCCCAACTGGGTCATCTACGGATGGCGGAAATCGCCGTTGGTCGGGCTCTGAGTGAAGGGATGGCCAAAACACTGCCGTACAAAGCCATTTTCACCCTTGCCAAGGAGCGGGTGAAACAGCTGATCGCAATGGTCGGCAAGCCGCATCCACTCCTGGCGGGTGAACCGGCCAATACGTCACTCTTTCTGGCGGTCGTGGCATGATCGACTACTTCGCCCTCGAACCGCTGATCATCGCGCGACTGCGCGAAAAACTGACCGACATCTCCATCCGCTCCACCTGGGGCGCACCCAAGATCCACGAAACCACCGACCTGCCACCCGCGATCCTGCTCTTTCTGGAAGACGATCAGCCCGGCTCCGTGGTCGAGAACGGTGCCTGCCAGAAGATCGAACAGACTTGGCTTTGTCTCGTGGTGGTCAATGATCCCGGCAACGAGGCAGGACCGCTGATCAGCCGGGTGATCCGAGCGTTGAGCGGTTGGACGCCTGCGGAATCAAGATTTGCCGCTTTCAAACGGGTCCGCTCCAACTTCTCCCCGGACTGCTCGGCCAACGGGGTCTATTACTTCCCATTGGCTTTCTCGACATCATTTGTTTTCAACATCCACTGACAAGGAAACACACGCCATGCCTTCTTCGCAATGGAGCCTGATTGGCGCCGGAGAGATCTTCATGGGCCCACGTAGCGGCGGCTTGCTGCGCTCCGTGGGTCAGACCAAGGAGTTCAAGCTGGAGGTCAAGGACGAGACCAAGGAGATGCGCGATTACGTCAACGGCGGCGGCACCGCCGACAGCGTGACCGTGATCGACAAGGTGGAGGCCACCTTCCAATTCCAAAGCCTGTCCGCCAAGAATCTCGCCCTGGCCCTGCGTGGCGCGACAGCGGACGAGGCATCGTCCGTGGTCACCAATCAGCTCCACACCGCTTACGCGGGCGGGCTGATCCCGGTGGATGGTATCGGACCGACGGCGGTATCGGTCGCCGTCTCTCCCCCAGCCTGGGTGGCGGGTGCGGTGCGGGTGGCCGGCGATCTGATCAAGCCGACCATAGGCACCCACTTCTACCGGTGCAAGAGTCCTGGCACCAGCGCCGCAGCCAACGAACCCACCTGGAAGACCGACGGCACCGACACCACGGATGGCAGCGCGGTGTGGCAGGACATGGGACTCATGATCTTGACAGCCGGTGAGTTCCAGATCAACTCCGCAGGCATCTTCATCCCGGAGACCTCCACCAAGATTGCCGTCACCGGCACGCCGGTCACCCTCGGCTACACCACGACCGCTTCCACGATCGTCCAGACCTTGGTTGCATCCGCCGGCGAGTACCGGGTGGTTTTTGCGGGCAAGAACATGGCCCGGGGCGGCAAGCCGATGAAAGTCGAGCTGTTCCGCACCAAATTCGGTGTCCCGAAGGATATCTCCTTCCTGGGCGATGATTTCGCGAGCCTTACCCTGACCGCCAACGTCCTCAAGGACGACACCCGTCTCGGCGAGGATATCAGCGCCTATTGCATCATTTCGATGGCCGAGGAGTGATGACCCATGCGCCGCACCAAATCGATCGAACTGGCGGGGATCACGATCACCGTCCGGGAGTTACCCCTGGCCGAATTGCGCGTCTGGTTCAAGAGTCTGGACGAAGCCCAGGCTGATCTGATCACCGACGGGCTGTTCGAGTCCGCCTCTTTGCGGGATGTCGCACGCATGACGGATCTGGAGCTTGAGGCGATGGATGTGCTGCTGCCCTCGGAGATCGAAGCCCTGCTGGCGGTGTGCAAGGAGTTGAATCCCCATTTTTTCCAACTGCGGGCCAGACTGCGGACGGCGATGCTG
>JADGAY010000381.1 GCA_015231775.1 Magnetococcales bacterium
CATCGTTTCGCGCCTTTGGCGAAACGATGCCGCGAACATGGCCCGGAATCAGGCCGCCAGGGGCCTGGACCCCATCCGGAAAAACTCATTTGTTGGATTGCCGAAGGTCGCGACTCTCATGAAACGCGCGTTTCACCTCGTCATGCTGATCATCGCCCTCCTGGCGGGAGTCCGATGGTTCGCGTCCGAGGAGAAACCAGCCGCGCCCACGACCGCCCAACCCACCGTCCAATCCACCGCGCATCCGCCATCCACCCCAACCACGCCAGCCGCCACCCGACCCACCGACATCCACGCCGTGGCGGAACGCCAACTGCGACGCACCCCGAACTTCCCGGCGGATGGCTCGATCCAACCGGTGATCCGCCACATTCACGATATCGGCTCCGGTCCCATCGTGGTCAAGGCCAACGCCCAGGTCGATGGCCTCGAGGTGTTTGGCCACGAGACCAATCTGCTGTTCAACCGCGATTTGGAACAGGTGGCGAGCAGCGGCGATCAACCCCTCCCACCCGTGCCCTCGGATCGGCGTTTTCACCTCGGACCTGACAAGGCCCTGGACAACGCCTTCCGAAAAATGGGTGGTGTCGAACCCGTGGACGGGTGGGTTCAAGTTGACGCAAAGCATGGCTATCAATATTTCAGCGCCGATTTCTCCAAATCGGAATACCGCCTGCGCAAACCGGCACGACTCAAGCCCGTGCTCTACCCCGGCGAGAACGAACTGATTCCCGCCTACGCCATCGAAATCCGCGCCGGCGACTTCGATCGCAACAACCAGGAAGCCCATCTGTATGTGGTGTCGGCACGGGATGGAAGCCTGTTGTTCGACAAGAATCAACGCCGTAACAGCGCGTTTGGCTATCGGGTCTTTGCCCAACCCGACGGCGAACACGCGCCGATGCACGATCCCAACGGCACCCAGGGGATTCCGAATCCCACCGGCGCGCCGGCCAACCCGCCCTATCTGCCCAGCCCGGTGACGCAAAACCTCGTCACGCTGCAAAACGGCCCGATCTCCACCGCCGATCCCTGGCTGCCGGATACCGCCACCTCCACCATCGGCAACAACGTCGATGTGCAGGCTGCCCTTTCCAGTTTTACCCTCAATCAGGCCCTGGTCAACAAACGGGCCCCGGTAACCGGCCCCGGCCTGTTCGATCACCGCTTCGACCCGGTTCAAGGACCACTCTATAACGCCTCCCAGGTGAGCGCGTCGCTGGTGCAGATGTTCTATACCATCAATTATCTGCACGATCTCTTCTACGACCAGGGGTTCAACGAGTCAGCCGGCAATGGCCAGGCCACCAACTACGCGCGCGGCGGCGCGGACGGGGATCCGCTGATCGCCACCTTGAGCGATTCGTCCACCGATCGCGACAACGCCAGCATGAGCACCGGCGCGGACGGGGAGTCCCCGGATATGCTCATGGCCCTCTGGAGCGGGTCTAAAAACCCGACCCTGCACATCACCCAGCCCACGTCCATGAGCTTTGCCAACGTGGGATACGCCAAATTCGGACCTTCGAGCTACTCGGTCTCCGGCGCGCTCGTTCGGGTCGAGGATGGGGTGGATCCGGTCCGGGATGGCTGCCAGACCCCCACCAACGCCGATGCGCTGCGCGGACGGATCGTCATGCTCCATCGCGGCCTCTGCCTGTTCACGGAAAAGGTCCGTTTCGCCCAGACCGCGGGCGCCCTCGGGGTGATCATCATCGATCAGAAGGGGATCACCGAGGTCTTTCCCATGGAAGGGACGGACAGCGCCATCACCATCCCGGCGGTGCTGCTGCTCAAGTCGGATGGGGATACCCTGGATGGTCTGCTCGCCTCGGGCGGAACCGTGAACGTGCAACTCACCCGGATCCAGAACCCGGACGTCAACGGCGCGTTGGATAATCTGGTGGTGGCCCACGAATGGGGACACTATCTGACGGAACGCCTGATCGGCAACGGCTCGGGATTGAACAACAATCAAGGGGCGAGCCTGGGCGAGGGGTGGTCGGATTTCGTCTCCATGCTGGTGGCCGCGCGTCCCGAAGCC
>JADGAY010000115.1 GCA_015231775.1 Magnetococcales bacterium
GGCGGGTGTCACACCTTCTGGCAGCCAGGCGGTGATCTCCTGGTTCCAGGTGTCCAGGGCAAACGGTTCCAGGGTCTTTAATATGGGAATCATGATGTACCGGAACGGATTGGTCCAGGCCGGACGATGATAATCGACAAAAATCACCCGACCACCCGGTTTGACCACCCGCAGGGCTTCGGCGATGGTCTGTTCGCGGATGCCGGCGGGCTGTTCGTGGAGCAGGAAGAAGAGCAAAACCTGATCGAACTGCCCATCTTCGAAGGTGAGCCGGGTGGAATCCTGATGGTGCAGGCAGACGTTGGGGCGGCGTCCCAGTTTGGCCTGGAGGTTTTGGAGTTGTACCGGGGCGATGTCGATGACATGCAGTCGCGCGCCGGGGGCCAGTCGGTCGGTGAGCCTGGGGGTGAGATTGCCGTAGACGCAGGCGACTTGCAGGATGTCGCCGGAGATCGGGATCCCCATCTCCGTCAGGGCGGCATCGCGCAGACGAGAGAAGTTGCCCCACAAGATGGCGTTGACCAGCCATTGCCGTTCGAAGAAGCGCACGCCGGAAGGGTGGATATAGGCCCACCAGTAGGTTTGTTGCAGATAATCCGGTATGGCCAGATCGGGGGAGATCATCAAGGGGGAGCGTTGGGGCGAAGCGGCACGGCTGTCCATTCGAGGAATGGGGGCGCATGGTGCCACCATGGCCGGGGATTTTTTCATGGGTGTTCCATTGAGTTGGAGAGAACAACGACTGGCACCGTGACGCAGAGGTTAACCAGCAGTTAAGGATCTTGTCAATGCAACGTGCCGATCGGGTTGGGGCGGAAAGGGAGAGAAAATATGATAATTCATTGTTTCTTAATATGAAGTCGATACAGTCCAAAGTGTTGTTTTTCGGCCTCGAACGTTGCAATCGGTTCCAGATCGTAGCGTTGCCGCACCAGATGGCAGTAGCGGTTCTGGGTGGGGTCTGGAACTTGGCACCAGAAATTGTCGTGGAAGTAGATCCCACCCCGATGTCGGGCAAAGAGGATGCGGTTGAGGTAATCGGGTTGGTGATCGATCAGGAAGAGCTGTCCGGCCTGTTTGCCCCAGAGCTGGAACAGGTTGGGGTTGTGGGTGAGGACAAAGGCATCGTCCGGGAGTCGTTCCGCCATTTGGCGGGCAAAGGCCACGTCGGCGCGGGCGGCGCTCGCCTCGATGGTGGTGGCCCTGGCCTGGGGCAGAAAGGGGAGATGGGCGGCGACGATCAGGGTGACGAGCAGGGTGGTGGCGGTGGGGGTGTCGAGGGCAAAGCGTCGTGTCAGTTGCCCGAGCGACCATTCGACTCCGAATCCGGCCAACAGCGCCAGAGGCAGGGCAGAGAGCAGGGAGAAGCGGATGTCGGCGCCGTACCCGTAGCTGCCGGCGTAGAAGAACAGGAACACCCCCCAGAACAGCAGGAACCAGGCGAGCAGCAGCAGGCGATGGGAAGCGGCGATCCGTGTCGTCAGCAGGCCGAGGAGGGCCGCGAGGGTCACCGGCAGGGGGAAGTGGCGGTTGTCCAGGTAGTGGAGACCGTTGCTGGTCAGGTTGGGGAGGAGGTGTTTGAAGCCGAACGAGGCCTCGGAGTTGCCCCAGGGGTGGTTGCGGAACAGGTCGAGGTGGAGCGCGTGGGGCAGGGTGAGGAGCGCGAGCAGCAGGAGGGCGAGCAGGAACGCCCTGGGCTGCCTGGCGATGGGCCGCCAGAGCATGAACAAAAGGAGCGGCGCGAGCAGCGGGGATTCCGGGCGGAAGGTGACGGCCAGGGCGGTCGCGGCGGTGACCAGGAGCCAGGTGGTGGGGTTTGGTCTGGCGCGGGTGAGCAGGGCCGCGCCGATGGACAGCGCCCCGAAGAGGGCGGCGGCGGGTTCGGCGGCGGTGGTGTTGAACCAGTGGAGATTCTGGGGGTTGAGGATCATCACCAGGCCGGCGCTCAGGCCGGCGCGCCAGCTTCCCCCCAGGGCGAGGGTGAACAGGAGCGCGGCGACGGCCATGCAGCCGAGAAGTCCGTTGTTGAGATAAAAGGCGACCCGCTCCGACACCCCGACCAGACGGAAGAGCAGACTGGTCAAGAACGGGTAGCCGTTGGGTTGCTTGTTGTACTCGGGATAGTCGCAGCGGAACTGGCCATGCTCCGTGCCGCCGGCATTGCAGAGCTGCGCCCGGTCGAGCAGGGCCAGATTCTGGCCGATGTTCAGATAGATGGTCTCGTCGTAGAAGATCCGGTGGGTCTGCGGGGCGATGGTGGCGGTGGTCAGGGTTCCGCCGATGAAGAGCAGCGGGAGCAGCAGGATGGTCCGGCCCGGCAGACGGGCGCGGATCGGGGCGGCCAGCGACCGGGCGACCAGGATCGATCCGATCACCAAAAGCAGCGTCGTGGCCGTGAGAAAGGATCCGCTCCAGCGCATCAGCCAGTCGATCCTCTCCGACTCCGGCCACCCGCGCAGGGTGACGAACATCAGGAGCAGGCCGGGCAGTCCGATCAGCCAGAGCGCGTCAAGGGGATGTGGACGAAGCTTGGGCATGGTCGAGGGCATTCAAATAGGCTGTTTCCAGGTCGTGACCGCCGAACCGCTCCAGACAGGCGCGGGGCGGACCGGTAAAGAGCGTGGTGCCGCCATGCAGAATCGCCATGGCGTCGCACAACGCTTCGACATCGGCCAGTTGATGGGTGGTGAAGAACAGGGTCACCCCTTGGGCGCGGGCGGCGCGCCATTGGGTTTTAAGCAAGGCTCGTGCCTTGGGATCGATTCCCGAGAAAGGTTCGTCCAGAATCCAGAGCGGCTTCTGGCTCAACAGAATGGTCGCCAGACCCAGCTTCTGGGTCATCCCCTTGGAGAGGGCGCGGATCGGGGAGGCGAGAATGGCCGGATCCAGATCGAGTCCCGCCAGGGTGGTGCGGGTGGTGGCAAGGTCGTTCGGGGCGCCATGCAGCCGTCCCATCCAGGTCAGAAACTCCCCGACCCCCAGGGCGTCGGGTGGCCAAAACCGCTCCGGCAGGTAGGCGACGCTCCGTCGCGCCTCGGGAAGACGGCTCGAAACACCCCGAATCTGGATCTCCCCCGCATCCGGGCGGTCCAGATCGAGGATGGCCTTGATCAGGGTGCTCTTGCCCGCGCCATTGCCGCCGATCAGGGCGAAGATCCCACCTTCCGGCACGTCGAGGGTGAGACGATCCAGCACCGTGGTGGTCGAGAACCGCTTCTGGAGTGCGTGGATGGCGATGGCGTGGGTGGTCACGGCTGGCGACGGTCCGGCGTGTTGGGGAGGGGGGTGGCGCGGGCTTATCTTCCGTCATCATCCACCCCCTGGGCAAGCAAAAACGTACCATTGACACTGGTCTTGGAACGATCCGTCCTTTATGATTATAAACACCTGCAACCCGGATGTGGGGCGTGGACATCAACCGCGCCCGTCCAATAGTTCACGCTGTTTCACCGCAAACCAGAACCGCCCCAACGGGCCGCGAGGAGAGTCAATCATGGCGAGTGCGCTGGGTAAGATCGGAACCATGTTGAAGAACGTGCTGCTTGGGCGCAAGCGCGTGGCCCATCACATGCAGGCCGGAGAGCGCTATCGGCTCGAGAACGGCAAACGACCAGGGGTCACCACCACCAAGGGTGGCCTGCAATGGGAGGTGATCCGCGCGGGGAGTGGGGCCAAGCCGGGCTTCTCCAGCCACGTCACGGTCCATTATCGCGGTTCGCTGGTCAATGGCGTGGAGTTCGACAGCTCCTACGGGCGGAATCAACCCTTCACCACCGGTCTGCTCGACGTGATTTCCGGTTGGCGCGAGGGGTTGCAGTTGATGAACGAGGGGAGCATCTACCGCTTCGTGATCCCGCCGGAACAGGCCTATGGCGGCACGGGCGCCGGCATGCTGATCGCCGGCGGCTCGACGCTGATCTTCGAGGTGGAGTTGATCAAGGTCGAACAGGCGTAAGGAAGATTGACACTGTTTGGAGCGTGGTCGCGTCGTCCGATCCGTGACGCCGCGACCATGCGGGTAAGTGACTACCAGTTCCAGGGCATCCAATTGGGGCCGGGCCCGCGGTTGTAATCGTAGTAGGGATTGTAGCCGCCCCATGGCCCGTAGCCACCATAAGGCCCGTAGCCATAGCCCGGATATCCACCCCATGGGCCGTAGCCGCCGTAGGGTCCATAGCCGTAGCCAGGATAGCCGTAATAACCGGGATAGCCGTAATAACCGGGATAACCGTTATAGGGGCCACCCCACCAGGCATCGGCGCTGTCGGGTTGCGTCATGGCCGCCATTCCCATCAGTGCGGCCAATCCCAGAGCAAGAGCTTGTTTTCTCATCGCATGTTCCTCCGGTTCGGGGTGTATGGACCGGGATCCCTGGGTGTGGACTCCGGAACGAAAATTGCATTCCATGGAAGATAATGGCTGTGCGGATCGGTCTTGAAAGGGATCCTTGTCATGGCTGAATCTTTTGATGCACTCATAGCAAAAGCGTTCGTCTGTTTCAACATTTTTTTTTCGTAGTCCGGGCGGGTGTCCGCAAGAGGAGGAATGGCATGGAAGGGATCATGGGTGTGGTGTTGGCCGGTGGTTTGTCCAAACGCATGGGTGGCCAGGACAAGGCCTTTTTGCAGTTTGGCGGTCAGACCCTGCTGCAACGGACGCTGGACCGTCTCGAACCCCAGGTCGATACCCTGCGCATCAGCGCCAATGGCGATCCAGCCCGCTTTGCCGCCCTGGGTCTGCCGGTGATCCTCGACTCCCGTGCGGATCATCCCGGTCCCATGGCGGGCATCGAGTCCGCGTTTCTGGCCAGCGACGCCTCCTGGGTGCTCTCCGTGCCGGTGGATCTCCCCTTCCTGCCCCTGGATCTGGTCGAGCGTTTGAGCGAGGCCGCCTCGATCGGTGGGGCCAGACCGGTCATGGCCACCTCCCTGGGACGGGTTCATCCAGTGGTTTGCCTCTGGCCACGCACCGCCCTGCCCGCCATTCGCGCCGCCCTGGACGCCGATGAACGCCGCCTTCTGGACTGGTTCGCCACCCATCCCCACCATCAGGTCGATTTCTCCCCCGCGGATCCGGAGTCCCAACCCGATCCGTTCCTCAATCTCAATGATCCGGTGGCCCTGGAGCGAGCCGAACGGTGGCTCGTCGCCTCGGCGCGCGGAGAGGCCGGGTGATCCGAGATCCGAAAAATCGGATCTCTTTGCGGCTCGTTCTGCTGGTGGCCGTCTTGACCCTGATCGGCGTGGCCGGCATCTGGTGGCAGCAGACGCGTCAGAACGAACAACGCATGGAAGAGATCGTCGCGGCGATCGAAGGGTCGATCGCCAGTTCCTGGGATCGACAGGCCGAGATCCTGCGCGCCGCCAGCCTGGGCATCCAACAGATCGACTCGATCAAGCATGCCTATCTGGCCCGTGATCGCGGGGCGCTGTTGCGTCTGAGCGCGCCGATCTTCGCCGAGTTGCGTTCAGGCTCCGGCATCACCCATTTCTATTTCCATACGCCAGATCAAATCAATTTCCTGCGGGTGCACAACCCCGATCTCCATGGCGAGCGCATCGAGCGTGTGCTGTTCAAGCGGGTGGTCGAGAGCGGACAATCCGCCTCCGGACTCGAGGGCGGGCCGATGGGCACCCTGGCCATGCGGCTGATCGCCCCATGGCGGGATGCCGGGATGGTGATCGGCTATCTGGAACTGGGCATGGATATCGATCCGCCGCTGGAGGTGGTGCGCGGCGCCTTTCCAGTGGCCCTGCACCTGTTCATGGCCAAAAAGGATCAGCCGAGCCTTGCCGACATCGACCATATAGCCGGACTCTTTTCACGGGAGTGGCAGAGCTATTCCGAGACCCTGCTGATCCATCACAACTCTCCAAGCCCCCCGGGGTGGCTGCGTTCGATGGCGGAGCAGTTCCTGGACCCCGGCAAGCGCGTCTGGTTTGAGATTTCGCTCAACGATGACCATTTCAACCTCGCCCGGTTGCCGTTGCGCAACATCGACGGCGAGGAGATCGCCTTTCTGTTGGTGGTGTGGGAGATCACCGAGTCAACCCATCGCACCCAGGGGTTGATCTTTGCCGGGATCGTGGCAGGCATTCTGGGGGCGCTCCTGCTGCTGCGGATGTTCGGGAGGCTGGTGGCGCGGCTGGAGGCGAAACTGCGCGTGGCCGGGCAACGGGAAGAGCTGCTCGGACACATGCTGGATGGTTCGGTCCATCCGATTCTGTTGTTCGAGTGGCCGGATCTCACCATCCGCCAGGCCAATCAAGGCGCCATCTCTTCTCTGGGGTATGACGCCGAGTCGCTCCAGGGTGTACGGATCTCCGATCTGGTGGACATTGCGGATCGGGGCGTTCTGGCCGAGCGGCTCACCCCCCTGCGGGAGGGCCAAGCGGAGCAGACCGGCCTGGAACTTCATCTGCGTACCCGTTCGGGCGAGAAATTCCCGGTGGACATGCATCTGCAACGCTTTCAGATCGCGGCCATCTCACTCGGCGTGGCGATGATCCAGGAGATTTCCGCGCGCAAGATGCTCGAAGAGGAGCGGTTGCGCTTCGAGAGGGATCTCCTGGTGGCCAATGCCGTCTTGTTCGACCATCAGACCAGTCTGCGCATGATCTTCGAACATGCCCTGGAAGGGATCGTCACCATCGATGCCAAGGGGTTGGTGGTGGATGTCAATCCGGCGGCGGAGGCGATGTTCGGCTTTACCCGTGAACAGTTCCTCGGCAACGACCTCGCGGAGTTGATCATCCCTCCGGAGTTGCGCGCGCCACATCGTGCCGCGCTGGCGCGGTTGGAACGGGTCTCGGACGAGGAGTTCCGGGTCCGCAAAAAGGTCGAACTGTTGGGTCTGCGCGCCGATGGGCGTCTGCTCGACCTGGAGTTGGGCATGAGCGCCATTTACCTCAAGGGCCAGCGCCACTTCACGGCGATCATGCACGACATCACCGAACGCAAACAGCTCTTGCGCTCCCTGCGCGAGACCCTGGACGTGGCCGAATCGGTGCATCGCATGAAGAGCGAATTTCTGGCCAACATGAGCCATGAAATCCGCACCCCCATGAACGCCATCATCGGCATGACCGACCTTTTGCTCGGCACCCGCGCCGACCCGGAGGAGCAGCGTCGTCATCTGGAGACCATCCAGCAATCCTCGGAGACGCTGTTGGAGTTGATCAACGGCATTCTGGACCTCTCCAAGATCGATGCCGGCATGATCGCCCTGGAGCGGGTCACCTTCGACCTCTCCGGGCAGTTGGAGAAGGCGGTGGAGACCTTGGCCGTCAAAGCCCATCGCAAGGAGTTGGAACTCTACTGCGCCATCGACGACGACGTGCCACCCACCCTGGTCGGCGATCCCCTGCGGTTGCGACAGGTGGTGCTGCACCTGTTGAGCAACGCGATCAAATTCACCGAAAGCGGCGAGGTGGTGTTGCGGGTCTCCCTGACCCACGATGTCCCGGCGCGGCGCGCCAATACGGTGATGGTACGTTTTTCGGTGCGCGATACCGGCGAGGGGATCCCCCTGGATAAACAGGCGGTGATTTTTGAACGATTCACCCAACTGGATGGTTCCGCGACCCGCCGCCATGGCGGCACCGGCCTGGGTCTGGCGATCTGCAAGCCGTTGATCTCCCTGATGGATGGCGAGATCGGCCTGGAGAGCATGCCGGGCGTGGGCAGCACCTTTTATTTCACCGCCCGCTTCGGGGTCACGCAACGGTTCCGTCCGGGCGAGGATGGCGCGGAGGCCGATGAACGGCGCGCCTCGGAGTATCTGGGAACCCTGCTTGCCGCCACGCGGGTGATTCTGGCGGATCGACGCGAGACCGGACGGTTGATCGTCGGCGATCTGTTGCGCGCCGCCGGCGCCAGAGTCGAGGTGGTCGAGTCGAGCGGCGCCCTGCGCGCGCGGCTGGCGGGACGTGCCGCGCCAGATTCGGTCATCGATCTGGTGGTGCTCGACCACGGGGTGTTGCAGGGGGATTCGGTCGATCTGGATGAGTTGGATCGCTATGCGTCGGAGGGAGGCAAGGTGGTGCTGCTGGTGCCCACGACGTTGCGCCAGCAGGATCTCTCCTTTCTCGACTGGTTGCATGGCGTCACGACGCTGCGCAAGCCGGTCTGGAAGTTCCGTCTGCTCAAGGCCGTGCGCACCGCGCTTGGTCGGGAGCGTCAAATCGTCTCCGATCAGACCATCTCCCACGGTCGGGAGGAGAAATCCGGCATCACCCTGGAGATTCTGCTGGTCG
The DNA here is from genome assembly GCA_015231775.1 of Magnetococcales bacterium. Classification (GTDB taxonomy): domain Bacteria; phylum Pseudomonadota; class Magnetococcia; order Magnetococcales; family Magnetaquicoccaceae; genus Magnetaquiglobus. The sequence goes on from JADGAY010000115.1 coordinate 8,256, forward strand.
AGGATCAGGAGGCGAGCGGCAAGGTGGCGGAGCTGCTCCTGGAACAGGCCGGTCACGCGGTGCGTCGTGCCCATCGGGGCGCCGAGGCCCTGGAACGGCTGCGCTCCGAGAGGTTCGATTTGTTGCTGATGAATCTGGAGTTGCCGGAGATGGATGGCCTGGAGGCGGTCCGCCGGATCCGTGCCTCGGGACTCTCCGAGGAGGGGAGCGACTGTCGGGTGCCGATCATCGCGGTGACCCTCCAGGCCAGCGTGGAGGAGGAGAAGCGCTGTCTGGAGGTTGGCGTGGACGGCTATCTGGCCAAGCCGTATCGCGAATCCGAGTTGCTGGGGGTGATCGAACGGGTCATCAAGCGGCGCAAGATCTTCAAGTGTCGTCCAGAGCCGAAGAATGCCGGTGCGGTGTTGCGCCACATGGAGATGTCGGATGCGGATTTCGTGACCAAGGGGGGCTTTTTCGTCGAGCAGGTTCCGTCCTGTCTGGTAGAGTTGCGGCGCGCGGTGCAGGACCGCAACGGTGCCGGCATCGTCCGTCCATTGCAGTGGCTCGGCGACGCGGCACGGGAGGTCGGGGCCTGGAAGGTGCCGATCCAGGGGATGCGGCTGCGTGGCGGCGTGGAGCAGAACCGCTGGGAGGAGGCGGTCGAGTCGTTGGTTAAACTGGAGGGGTTGTGCACCGAAGCCCTGACCACCATCGGGGAGAAGCTCACCGCCATGCGGGATGGGGAGGGGTGACGCTTTTCATCCATGCACCTTTCCGTTTGAGGAATGGAACGGATGGCGTGGATCGTTTGCCGGATCTAGGATAATCACGCCGAGAAGAGCTCCTCCAGGGATTGTGCATCGAAAATCCGCAGGCTCCACGCCTCCAGAGCCTCTGAATCGGCCTGGGCGATCTTTTCTTCGGCCCAATTGGGGAGTGTTCCGAAGCGTCGCTGGAGTTGACGGGTCAGGATGGTTGCCGCACCTTCCTGGCGACCTCTCTGCTCGCCTATCTGTACCCCTCGCTGCTCGCCTAATTGCATGCCCGCCAGCATCCCTTCTTGCATCCCTCGTTCATGTCCTCTTCGTTCAATGCCTGAAATGTAGGGCATTTTATGACTCTCCTCGAATTCAATGATATCCATGCCCAACTGTTCATCCAGATGGTTCGGCAGATGCAGCACCCAGTCGATGAAACGGAACAGGTCGATGACGTGTTGGCGGTCGTAACCATGCTCATACAAGCTGCGAATCAAACGTCGCTTGGCCTGATACCGCGCCTCGGGCCGATGGCGGGTCTGTTTGGCCTGGATGTGGGCCAACGTGACACAAGCAAACGGATTGGTGGAATTTTCCAGATCCTCGGAGGGAATGTCAATCAATTTGATGGCGGTGAAGCGATAACTTTGTCTGGTTCCCCACAGGTCGTACCGGTATTCGTCGGGTCGCCATCCGGAATCGTCATCCGCCAGGACGGCCACTCCCACCACCGGCACCTGGTAAAGATCATACGCCCGGTATTGATAGACATACATCCCTTCGGCAAAGTTCGACTTCCGGTCTCCCTGGATCTCGATGTGGATTAGCACCCAGAGTTCCGCCCCGTCGCGGCGCCACACCTTGACCAGTTTGTCCATGCGTCGGTCGCCGATCCGCGCCTCGCGGGCAATGCGGGACAACTCCTTGTCGAGGAATTCGAAACCCAGTTCCCAA
>JADGAY010000382.1 GCA_015231775.1 Magnetococcales bacterium
CCCGAGCACCGACCCGCGGATCTCTTCCGGGGCCAGATCCATGGCCAGAGTCTGGGGCACCAACACGCATCCGGCCTGACCCACGCCGATGATGGTGACCGGCACCAGGATCCACCAGGAGAAGGGATTGAAGATCAATCCCATCGCGGCGAAGCCGACCCCGGAGATCAACAGCCCGATCACGATGGCCGGAATGCGACCGATCCGGGCCGTGACCCGACCCCAGATCGGAATCGAGATCAAGACCACCAGCCCCAGCGCTCCGATGACGATCCCGGCGCGGGAGGCCGCCTGTTCGTGGCTGGTGTTGTGGAGCATATCGGCGAAATAGATGAACCAGGTCATCAGGAACAGACCGACCAGAACCATGTCGTTGCGGGCCGTGAAGGCGGAAAGAAAGCTCAACCGCAAGCCCCGCTCCCGCTTGACCAGCGCCCAAACGTCGCGGAACGGGAAGCTCCGGTCCACGATCTTGGGTTGGACCATCTCCACCAGAAGCTTTTTGGCCAGCCATGCCCCGGCCAGGGCGAACAGTCCGGCCAGCCACATGGTCATGGTGACCCCGATCTGTTCGGGCAACTGCATGAAGACCGCGTAGACGATCGTCACGCCGAAGGCCATCATGAAGCCGACGTTGGCCAGCAGCAGGGGGCGATCCTCCTGGCGGGTGTAATCCCCGGTAAGCGTGGCGATCTGGGGCCAGATCAACGTGCCGCCCAGGGACATCAGCACCCGCACCAGATAGAAGATCACCAGGGCATTGAACCCCAGCATGGCCCCGATCTCCTGATCGAAGGGCGCCAGGAGCGCGGTGAAGCCCGCCAGCAGGAAGCCGTAGACGATCAGCGGGATACGACCGATGCGATCGGAGATGTATCCGAGATAGCCCACGAACAGGAGATCGACCAATTCGGTGATCGCCTGGATGTTGGCGTTGACGAAACCGGCGTTCTCCCGCGTCAGCCCCAGCACCCGGCTCAGGTAGAGCGGTTGCAGGGCCAGGACCATGGTCAAAAAGATCATCACGATGGCGACGATCAGATAGAGGGCGTTGTGATGATAGCCCTCCAGATCCTCCATCATGGGTTTCTTTTCGACCGGGGTACCGTCAGAAGCCATGCGCATGCCGTTTCACGCCCTCTGGTGCGTCGTCTCGTCGGGCAAGCCGGCGAGGGTGGCGATGACCGGAATCCGCCAGCGCTGATTCATCACCACCGAAAACAGACCGAACATGCTCAAAAAGAGCACCAGCACGGTCGAGGTGCTGAAGATATAGGGTCCGAGACCGGGCAGATGCATGGCAAAGTAGGAGAGCACGGTCCAGACCCACAGCACCAGACCCTGTCTGGCGTGAAACACCACAAACGACTCCTTGGACTCGACCAGCATCGGCACGAGACACAAAACGCCCAAATAGCTGAGAGCGGCCAGCAAGCGGCTTTTCATGGTTCGGAGATCATCCAAACAGGGTTGATACCCTCTGTCTGCCAGACCGCCACGGAATACGCGAGCGACTGGCAGACAGAACCGGAAAAATCAGAGGCTGTCAGGTGATTCCATGAAGGGAGTCACCTGACCTTCACGAATCGAACCAATCGATTCGTGTTGCTCAAATGGCTGCGCCATTTGGCGTGTCATGCATGGCCCGTATCGTTTGTTTGGCATGTGCCAAACAGACTCTCAGGAAGGGGCGCGATCAACTGAGCGCATCTTCCAGTTCGCCGCCATCCTGGGAGCGTTTCATGTAGCTGTAGATGCCGACGCCCACCGCGGCCACCGCGCCGACCAGCAGGATCGGACCCCAGGCGCCCAGGCCGAGACCCAGACCCAGGCTGGTGCCGGAACCGGTCCAGATGGTGCCGCCCGCAGCCGCGCCCTTGACACCCGCGGAAGTCGCGGCACTGGCGGCAGCCTTGGCTCCGCCGGAGAGGGTGGCCGAGCCCGTGAGAGCCGAACCGCCCGCCATGGTATTGGTGGTTCCGGTGGCGATACCGCCGGCACTCAGGGTCGATCCGGCGGTGGCAACCGCCACGGTCT
>JADGAY010000383.1 GCA_015231775.1 Magnetococcales bacterium
GATGTTCACCTGATCCACGAAGTGGGCGTTGAAGAGGGCATGTTTCATCTCCACCTCGCGATCGAAGAACTGGGCGGCATGAAAGGCCCGTACCGGCGCGTCCGACTGGTTGGTGAAGGCGATCGGCAGGCTCTTGATCGTGTAGCGATCCCGGACGCTCGCACTCCATTTTTCCATGTGCGGATGGAGATAGAAGCAGTGCGGACATTTGAAATTGAACACCTCGACCACCTCCGGCTTGGAACCGGTCACCGGAACGGGGGGGTCGATGGGTTCGAAGTTCACGCCGGGTTTGGGCTCGAACGGCTCGTCGGCCTGGAGCGTTCCCGCGGACAACAGCAGGGTCGCGGCCAACAGGAGGGCGCGCCGCGAGGGGTTCTGGAGGGTGAACATCAAGCGTGCTCCACGATTTCGAAGGAGGTGCGGATGGTGGCGGTCTTGGCGAGCATGGCCGCCGCGGAACAGTACTTCTCCTCGGAGAGTTGAATGGCCCGTTCCACCGCCTTGGAGGGGAGATCCTTGCCGGTGACGGTGAAGTGCATGGTGATGGCGAGGTAGACCTTGGGATCCTCTTCGGCCCGTTCGCCCTGGATCGCCACCTGACAGTCGCTGACGACATGGCGACCCTTGCGCAGGATGGAGAGCACGTCGATGCTGGCGCAACCGCCGAGTCCGATCAGGAACAACTCCATGGGACGAACACCCATGTTGCGCCCTCCCACCTCGGGACTGCCATCCATGACCACGGTATGGCCGGATCCGGACTCACCCAGCAGTTGGATTCCCTCGATGAATTTGACGCGCGCCGTGACTTTCCCCATGGGGGTTCTCCTTTTGGAACCGATGACAACGAAGACAAAACAAACACAGAGTACGAAACAGAGTGCAACCTGGACCGCTTTTTGGCAAGATGGCATCATCAAAAAGACGATGCAAGGATTCGTCACGGTGACCGTGATCCCGAAAGGGGCACGGCGGGGTGAGGGGGATCCGTCCATCCAGCGCGTTCCGACAGGATGCCAAACGAGGCAAGAAAATGGAAGAACTGACCGCAAAAAGCAAGGCCATGCAACTCGAGGCGATGTTGGCCCATCGCGATGGTGAGCGTCATGCCGTGGTATTGCAGGATTTTCCCGATCCCGACGCCATTGCCTGTGGGTTTGCCTACCACCTGTTGGCCGCCGAGCGGGGCATTCAATCCGAATTGATCTACGGCGGGCGCATCAGCCATCAGGAGAACATCGCGCTGATCAACCTGCTGGAGATTCAACTCACCGAGTGGCGCGCTGGGGAGATCGTGCCAAACTATTTCCAGGGTGCTGTTTTCGTGGACAATCAGGGGACGACCAGCAATCTGGTGGATCGACTGGAGGAGGCCGGGGTGCCGGTTCTGGCGGTGGTCGATCATCACGATCTCCAGCACCGTTTGAGCGCGCCGATCTTCACCGACATCCGTCCGGTGGGGGCCTGCGCGAGCATCTTTTCCCACTACCTGGCCGAGGGTTTGTTGCCGTTGCGCACCTCCAAGCCCGAACATCGCCGTTTGGCCACGGCGCTCATGCACGGCATCATCAGCGAGACCGGCTCGATGATTCGCGCCCAACCCGCGGATTTCACCGCCGCCGCCTTTCTGCAACCTTTTTGCGACATCGATCTGTTGATGGATATTCTGCATCAGCGTCGCAACCACAAGGTGATGGAGGTGATCCGTCTGGCGTTGGCCAACCGGGTGATCAAGGGGGGGTTGTCTCTTTCGGGGGTCGGGTATCTGCGTGGCGAGGATCGCGATGCCATCCCCCAGGCCGCCGATTTCTTGCTGACCGAGGATACGGTGCAGACCGTGGTGGTCTACGGGATCGTCACCATGGCCGACGGCGCGGAGAGCATTCACGGTTCGTTGCGTACCAGTCGCAACAGTCTGAGTCCGGATACCTTCCTGAAGGAGGTTCTGGGGCGCACCGAACAGGGGATCTTCTATGGGGGTGGCAAGGCCGGAGCGGGGGGGTTCGAGATCCCGTTGGGCTTTTT
>JADGAY010000384.1 GCA_015231775.1 Magnetococcales bacterium
AGGAAATATTTCCAAGCACATCATAGCCCCCATCATTGCGAGGAGCGCAGCGACGAAGCAATCCAGGGCCGTTTGACAGGCGCTGTTCCAGATGGCCCTGGATTGCTTCGTCGCGATGCTCCTCGCAATGACGAGATTTATACGGATTCCGGAAAGTCCGTGGACTTTCCGGAATCCCGCCCTCAGTCGCCGGGCGGCCTCCGGCCTTGGCTTTCGGCGCATAAGCGCCGGCCCGCTTGCGGGCTCGGCTTCCGAAAAATTCCGCGAATTTTCCGGAAGCCGTATAATTTGACTTTGTCACATTATTGTACTTGCGATTGTTACACGCGGATGGTATTTATATTTCCACATACACGGCTTATGGGGGAAGCGAAGTGACGAACACTTCAGGCTGGAGGCAAAAACCGCCCTGCCGCCGCTGCGGGCCATCAACCGGCGCCGCTTTCTGAGCTTGCGGACCGGTTCGTTTCCACTCTATCGCGATTTTCGCATCACTTCCGGTCGCGGACGCGGAGCGTGGTCGATCAGGCGGGGGAGTACCTGCGTGGCCTGGTCCAGGCGCCGCGGCGCAAACGGAACATGGAGCGGATGGCGGAGGTGGTTCCCGACACCGACGAGCAACGTCTACAGCATTTCCTGACGGAGTCGCCGTGGGATAGCCGGGGCGCGATGGATCAGGTGGCGCAGGAGGCGGACAAACTTCTCGGCCATCATCCCGACAGTTGCCTCCTCATCGACGAGACGAGCTTCGAGAAGAAGGGCAACGACTCCGCAGGCGTGGCGCGGCAATGGTGCGGACGACTTGGCAAGGTGGAGAACTGCCAGGTTGCCGTCTTCGCTGTCCTCTCCAATGGAACGCGCTTTGCTCCGGTCGACACCCGTCTGTACCTTCCGAAGGACTGGATCGGCAACGCCAAACGGTGCCGCAAGGCGGGCATTCCGGACAGCGCCCGCGTCTTCAAGTCCAAGGCGGAGCACGCGCTGGACATGGTGCGCCATGCCCGGACCCAGGGCCTGCGGTTCGGCTGGACGGGACTTGACGGCGGCTACGGCAAGGAGCCGTGGCTCCTGCGGGCGCTGGATGCGGCCGGCGAGGTCTTCGTCGCCGACGTTCACAAGGACCAGGTGATCTACCTCCGCGACCCCCGGCCGGTGGTGCCGGATCGCAAGAGCCGTCATGGCCGCGCGCCCCGGCGGCTGCAGGCGCGAACCGAGGGGATGCGGGTCGATCGCTGGGTGGCCACGCAGCCGAAGGAGGCGTGGCGCCGCGCGAGCTTGCGTGACACCACGCGCGGCAAGCTGAAAGTGGATATCCTTCACCGCCGTGTATGGGTATGGGACAACGAAGAATCCGAAGCCCGCTGCTGGCATCTGATCGTGCGACGCGAAGTCGGCTCGCCCAATACCATCAAATACAGCATCAGCAACGCACCGGCAGACACGACGGCAGAGCGCCTGGCTTTCATGCAGGGAAGCCGATATTGGGTCGAACGGTCCTTCCAGGACTCCAAGGGCGATTGCGGCATGGCCGACTATCAGGTCCGCAAGTGGAGTGGCTGGCATCACCACATGGCCATGGTGATGATTGCAATGCTGTTCATGGCCGAGGAGCGATCCGCCCAGGCGGAGGATGTGCCGCTGTTGTCCGGTGCTGATATCGTCGCCCTTCTCAAGCAATATCTGCCGAAGATTGGCGTTGCGCCGGACGAAGTCTTGGAACAGATGGAAATACGCCACAAAAAACGACAGGCAGCCATCGATGCCGCATATGAACGCCAGAACATGAGCCTGGAATGATCAACGAGATACTTGAATGGCCGCCTAAATCAGGGGGGACGCCGAATGTGACAAAGTCAAACTAAAGGACCTATCGGATATCCACTTTCCGAAGGCCAGGAAGATCGTCCTCGTGCAGGACAATCTCAACACCCACGTCAAAGCCTCGCTCTACCAGGCTTTTCCAGCCGCCGAAGCCCGACGCCTCGTCGAACGCTTCGAGTGGCACTATACCCCGAAGCACGGCAGTT
>JADGAY010000385.1 GCA_015231775.1 Magnetococcales bacterium
TCCTTTTTCCGTCCCGCACCCTGGCCGCGTTGCTCTATCTGGGGGTGGTGGCCAACGGCCTGGGGTTCGTCGGCTTCTACCTGCTGTTGAGCCGCGTCAGCCCCGCCAACGCCGCCCTGGTGACCCTCAGCGCCCCGGCGGTGGCTCTGTGGCTGGGGGTGGCCCTCAACCACGAAGAGATCCAGGGAGGTCTGGTGACCGGCACGCTCCTGATCCTCACCGGTCTGGCGCTCTATCAATGGGGCTGGCCACGCCGTTTCCATCCACCCAATCAATCGGGATGAGTCCCTTTTTTTAAGCCAGGATTCATCTGGACCTGCTATTCTTCCGTGCTTTGGCTTGGCAAGTTTGGCAAGAAAATACTTACTCAATCAAGGACACCCATCATGACCAATCACGCAGCCAGTCACCCTCACGAACACTTCGGTCCGGTCGTCAGTTCCAAGGAGGGCCACTACGCCGAGGCGCGCCTGGTGACCCTGGTGGGAACCGGCGGCGACACCCTCCTCACCATCGGAAAACTGGTCATCGGCTTCATGGCCGGCTCCGCGGCCCTGGTCGCCGAAGGGGCCCACTCCGGGGCCGATCTGCTCTTTGACCTGGTGGTTCTGGCCGGCATGAAGATCGCCCGCAAGAAGCCCGACGAGGAGCACCCTTACGGACACGGCAAATTCGAGGGGCTGATCACCCTGCTGCTGGCGTTGATTCTGATCATCGTGGCCGGTGGCGTGGTCATCGACGCGGTGCATCGCATGAGCGAACAGAACCTAGAGGCACCCGGCCACCTGGCGTTCTGGATCGCCATGGGCTCGGTGGTGATCAAGGAGGCGTTGTTCCAATACACGGTCCGGGTGGGACGTCGCATCAAGTCGAACATCATGATGGCCAACGCCTGGCATCACCGTGCCGACGCCATCTCCTGCGTCGCCGCCACGCTCGGCATCGGCGGCGCCCTGCTGGGCTTTCCGATCCTCGATCCGGTCGCCGCCATCGCCGTGGCCTTCTTCGTCAGCAAGGTGGCCTTCGAAATCGGCCACAAGGCGATCCAGGAGTTGACCGACGCCTCGACGGCAGTGGACCAGGAGACCCGCCAGCAGATCCATGAATTGATCCACGCGATTCCCCAGGTGCTCTCCGCCCACTTCGTCACCCCGCGTCAACTCGGACCGGACATCATCGTGGACGTGCATGTGGTGGTACCGATGAACCTGACCGTCTCCGAGGGTCATCAGGTGGCCGAAAAGGTGCGGCATGCCCTGCTGAAAAACGTCGATGCCATCACCGAGGTGGTGGTGCATGTCGATACCGAGGACGACATGGCCGCCAGCGTGCCGATCTTCGCCACCCGACAGGATATTTCAGCGGTGTTGCGCACGCTTTTGCCGACGGAAGGGGTGATCGAGGGGGTGGAACGGATCTATCCCAACTACTCGCGCAGCGGCATTCATCTGGATCTGGTGTTGAAGGTGAAAGCGGGCAGCGGGTGGGACGCCCTGAACGCCGAGGTGAATCGGCTGTGCGACGGACTGTTGAACTCCAATACGCGCATCGTCGAGGTCAAGACCAGTCTGGCCTCGGTGGAGCAGTCACGCATTCCGGCCTGATCTTGGAGGCGGTTTGGCACATGCCAAACCGCCGATGCGGGCCAGGCATGGCCCGCCAAATTGCGCAGCCATTTGAAAAGCACGAATCGATTTGTTCGATTCGTACAGGTTTGGTGATTCCATGCATGGAATCACCAAACCGCCTCTTGAAGCAGGATGGCATGGCCAACAAACCCGGAAAATGGGGGTTTCTGGCTTTCAATACCTTGCCGAATGTGTTTGCGGGTTGTAAGCTGAACGGTGACCTTCATTAACACTTGGCCACCGGACCGGCATGAACCAAGCGCTCGACAGGGAGATTCTCGGACAAATGGAACGTGCCATCCGGCTGGGGATTCAGGCTCATTTGGCCTTCCGCAGACACTCCGAGGCCCGCATCCATGCCATTCGGGACGGTTCCTGGCTGGATACCGCCTCTCAGA
>JADGAY010000116.1 GCA_015231775.1 Magnetococcales bacterium
CAAATTGCTGCGCAATTTGGCGGGCCATGCATGGCCCGCATCGGCTGTTTGGCAAATGCCAAACAGCCTCTAAGGGAGATCCCGTGATGAACCTTCGCTCACGCTGCGCATCCACCGTCGCGCTGCTGGCTTTTCTGGCCACCGTTCAACCCCTGGATGCCGGCCTGCCCATAGCCGTGGACGGCCAGAAACTGCCCACCCTGGCCGACATGGTGGATCGGGTGATCCCCGGCGTGGTGAACATCGCCACCACGGGACACGTCAACGTGCCGGATCACCCGCTGCTCAACGATCCGCTCTTTCAACGGTTCTTCGATGTCCCGGCCAACCGGGGGAAACGACAAAAGGCGAGCAAGAGCCTGGGCTCCGGGGTGGTGGTCGATGCCAAGGCGGGCTACATTCTCACCAATCAACATGTGATCGACAAGGCCGATGTCATCAACGTCACCCTGCGCGATGGCAACACCATGCAGGCCAAGCTGATCGGCGTGGACAAGGAGACCGATGTGGCGGTCATCCAGGTGCCGTCCAAAGGGCTCAAGGCGCTCCCCTTTGGCGACTCCGACGCGCTGCGCGTCGGGGACTTCGTGGTGGCCATGGGCAACCCCTTCGGCCTGGGCCAGACCGTCACCTCCGGAATCGTCAGCGCCCTGGGACGCAAAGGGCTGGGCAAGGGGTTCGAGGATTTCATCCAGACCGACGCTTCGATCAATCCGGGCAACTCCGGCGGCGCGCTGGTGGACCTCTCCGGCAAGCTGGTGGGGATCAACACCGCGATTCTCTCCCCCGGCGGCGGCAAGGGGAATGTGGGCATCGGTTTCGCCATCCCCATCAACATGGCCCGCCAGGTGATGGGCCAGTTGATCGAACATGGCCAGGTGCGACGCGGTTTCTTCGGCGCCCAGGCGCAAAACCTCACCCCGGAGCTGGCCAAGGCCTTCGGCATCACCGGCAACTCCGGGGCGGTGATCACCCGCGTGGTGATCAACTCCGCCGCCTTCCAGGCCGGTCTGCGTCCGGGGGACGTGATCATCGAGGCCCATGGCAAACCGGTGCGCTCGGCCTCGGATCTGCACAACGTCGTCGGTCTGGCCAAGGTGGGCCAATCGATCCCCATGAAGCTGATCCGCGACCGCAAGGAGTTGGAACTCTCGGTGGTGATGGCCAATCCCGAGGCCGAAAAGATCAAGGGAGAGAAGATCGATCCGCGCCTGAAAGGGGCGATCTTCGGCATCGACACCGAAGAGGGGGAGAAGACCCAGATCAAGGTGGTGAAGGTGACGCCGAACAGCTCTGCCTGGGAGGCGGGTCTGCGTGACGACGATCGCATCCTGTCGGTCAACAAACAGCCGGTGCTCGATTTCCCGGCCCTGGCCAAGGCGGTGCGCTCCGACGAGCGGCAGATGCTGTTGAACATCGAACGCGGCGAGGAGAAGTTCTTTGTTCTGGTGCGCTGATCGGCCCGACGGACGCCGTGGGGGCACCAACATCCGGGGCGCCGGCATCCGCACGTCACTGCTCACGGCCCTGCTCCTGGCCCTCCCGGCCTCCCACGCCGGGGCCGAAACCCAGGCCGCGCCTCCCCCCCGTGAACTACTGGGCCAGATCGTCAACATCGACCGGCCCGAGTTCAAGGCCAAGGGCCGGATCGCCCTGCACCGCCTCAATCCCCTGGCCGGACAACTGATCCTGAGCGAATCGAAGGGGGATCCGGAGTGGATCTTCAAGACCATCGCCCCCTGGAACCCCCGTCTCGCATCCTTCTTGAAGGGGCTGAAAATCGAGGATCTGGCCCTCACCGAGACCGATCTGTTGCTCGACGGCGCCAAAATCGACTGGAAGGTGGCCGAGATCGCCATTCCCGAGGGGCGCGTGGAACAGGTGGTCTACCAGCAGGAGGAGGGCGGCCTCTGGAACCTGGCCGCCCAGACGCTGCGACTGGAACGACTGCCGAAGGGTCTGCAGGGCGTGGTGGTCTCCCTGGCGCCTGGGGCCATGGGGTTCGATCGGCTCCAAGCCTCCGGGGATCGGGAACGGGGATCGGGTCACGCCACCGGGGTGTTCGGTCAGGGGTGGCGGGTGGCGCGGCTGGAGGGATCGGGGGAGGTGACCGGTCGCGATGCCCAGGGACGACCCAACCGGGGCGGCTTCACCTGGAAAGGCTCGGGCACCCGCGCGCCGGGTCTGGCCACCGCCGCCAAAAAGGTTCCAGAGCTGGCCGAACTGCTGCGCTTTGCCGGACGGGATCCGGGTTCCAAAGAACCGGTGGAGCTGGGCAAGATCACCCTGCGCGTCGAGTCCGACGGCCTGGGGCTGTTCACCCTGCAAAAAATTCAACTGGATGCCCCGTGGATCCAACTGGCCGGGGATGGGGCGCTCGAACTGAAGGGCGGAGCCGGCGGCAAGGATCAACTGCGGATGAATTTGCTCGCCAAACGACCGGATGGCGGGACGAAACGGTTCAAGGTCACGATTCCGGTCGCCACGCTGGTCAAGCCATGAAAATCCGCTTCCCATCCCTGTTGGGTGCCGCCCTGCTGCTGTTGCAACCCGCGCCCGCCTCGGCCCTCGAGGTGGTCGTCTCCATCAAGCCGCTGCACGCGCTGGCTGCTTCGGTGATGGAGTCCACCGGTCAACCGACGCTGCTGATCCAGGGCCACCTCTCCGAACATGCCTACTCCCTGCGCCCCTCGGATGCCCGCCTGCTCTCCCGCGCCCAGGTGATCTTCTGGGCCGGGCCGGAACTGGAGGGGTATCTGCGCCGTCCGCTGGAGAATCTCGCCCCCCAGGCCGAAAAGGTGGCGCTGCTGGCCAGCGCGGGTCTGCATCGTCTGCCGATGCGCCAGGGCGGGGCGTGGGAAGGGGATGACCACGACCACGGCACCGGGGAGCCCGACGCCGATCATGACCACGCGGACCACGACGACCCCGATCATGACCACCCCGCTCCAGATCACCAGGCCACCGAACCCGCCCCCGGCCATGGATCCCCCACGGTCGAAAAACCGCTCGACCCCCATGCCTGGCTCGACCCGCGCAATGCCGCGCACATGGCCTCGGCCATGGCCGAAACCCTGGCGCGCCTCGATCCGGACCGGGCTTCCCGCTACCGCGACAATGCCCAACGTCTCTCCCAAAAACTCGCCACCCTGGACGCCCAACTGGCCAGGGAGCTGCAAACGGTACGCAAGCGCCCCTACATCGTCTTTCACGATGCCTATCAGTACTTCGAAAAACGCTACGGCATGAACTCCGTGGGATCGATCCTGGTCAATCCGGAACAGCCGCCGAGCGCGAAACGGGTGAGCGAGCTTGCCGCGCGCATCCGTGCCACCGGGGCGCGATGTCTGTTCGCCGAACCGCAGTTTCCACAGCGTCTGGTCGATGCCGTGGCCGCCGGGCAGCCGGTACGGGTCGGGGTGCTCGACCCGCTCGGGGCCGCCCTTCCGGAAGGGCCGGAACTCTATTTCGAGCTGCTGGGCAGCCTCACCCGCGCCCTGCGCGACTGTCTGCGCGACTAACCCCTGGAACCTCGCACCCACAAAGCGATCCGCCCATGAAATCCGCCATTCTCATCGTGGATGACCATCCGGGGAACCTCACCCTGATCGTCAAGCAACTCCACGGGATCGACACCGAGATCGTCACCGCCCGCGACGGCCTCGAGGCCCTGGATCGAATGGCCGAACGGGAATACGCCTTGATGCTCCTGGATGCCCACATGCCGGTCCTGGACGGCTTCGATGTGATGCGGCGCATGGCCGAATTGGAGCCGGATCGCCGTCCGCCCACCATCCTGGTCACGGCGGTGCATGGGGATCCGGTCTTCATCTCCCGCGCCTATGAACTTGGCGCGGTGGATTATCTGGTCAAACCCTTTCCCATGGAACACCTGTGCGCCAAGGTCCGGGTCTTTCTGGAACTCGACCGTCGCAACCGTCTGATCCGCCAGCAGGCCATGGAGCTGGAGGAGCGGCGTCAGGCCCTCGACGTGGCCCGCATCCAGGCCGAGGCGGCCTCCCGCGCCAAGAGCCACTTTCTGGCCAACATGAGCCACGAAATCCGCACGCCGATGAACGCGGTGATCGGCATGACCGACATCCTGCTCGCCTCGGAACTCAATCCCGAGCAGCGTCGTCTGCTGACGACCGTTCTGCACGCCTCGGAGTCGTTGTTGAACATTCTCAACGACATTCTGGACTTCTCCAAGATCGAGGCCGATGCCATCCATCTGGATCGCATCCCCCTGGCCCCGCGCAAGGTGGTGGAGCACGCGGTGGCCACCCTGGCCCTGGAGGCGGAGATGAAGGGGTTGAGCCTCCAGAGTCTCATCGATGCCGGCGTGCCGGAGACGGTTCTGGGCGATCCGGCGCGTCTGCGTCAGGTGTTGATCAATCTGCTCTCCAACGCGGTCAAGTTCACGGAACGGGGCGGGGTGGAGCTGCAACTGCTCAAAAAGAGCCTCCCGGACGGGAACCCGGGTCTGGAGTTCCGGGTACTCGACAGCGGCATCGGCATCCCGGACGACAAGATCCCCACCCTGTTCACCATGTTCTCCCAGGTGGATGCCGGCATGACCCGGCGCTTCGGCGGCACCGGACTGGGGCTGGCCATCTGCCGGAAGCTGGTGGAGCGCATGGGAGGAGAGATCCAGGTGACCAGCGCCCCTGATCAGGGCAGCGCCTTCGGCTTCACGGTGCCCTGCGTCATTCCCGACACGGAGGAATACCCGCGACTGGCACCCGCCCTCCCCCCCCATCCGCTGGCCAATCGCCCGGCAAGCGGCGACTTCAAGCGGATTCTCCTGGTGGAGGACGATCCGGACAACCGCATGCTCGGCGAACATGTCTTGACATCGGCGGGCTTCTCCGTTACCACGGCTGGCGACGGCGAAGAGGCGTTGAAACAGTTGAACCAGGGGTGTGATCTGGTCTTCATGGATATCCAGATGCCGCGCCTGAACGGCATCGAAACCACCCGACGGATTCGCGCCGGGCGTGAGAAGGCCGATCCGGACATGCCGATCATCGGCGTGAGCGCCCATGTCCAGGTGGAGCTGCGTCAGCACTGCCTGGAGGCGGGCATGGATGCCTTTCTCACCAAACCCTATCGCGCCCAGGATCTGTTGGAGATGATCGCGCATGCCGCCGAAAGCCGGCAGCGCCGCATGGAACAACGCCGCAAGGCCACGGACAGACAAGGAAACGGAACGGCATGAGCCCCACGTCCCATTTGCCGGATGGGGGAATCCCCCCCTCTCGTGGAACCCACGAAAAGAGCGTCGCGTTCCAGGGTGAACGAGGCGCCTACAGCGAACAGGCCTGCCGGGAGAGCCTGCCCGGATACCGGACCATCCCCTGCCGCACCTTCGAGGAGGTGTTCCAGGCCGTGGACGAACGGGAGGCGAGCATCGGCATGATCCCGGTGGAGAACAGCATCGCCGGCGTGGTCAGCGACAGTTATGATCTGTTGGCCGTGTTCCAGCTCCACATCCTCGGGGAGTACTACCTGCGGGTACGCCACGCCCTGCTCGGCGTGCCGGGGACCAACCTCGACGACGTGCGCGCGGTCTACTCCCATCCCCAGGCGTTGGCCCAGTGCCGCACCTTCATCCGCAAACACGGCTGGGCCTGCAATGCGGTCTATGACACCGCCGGGGCCGCCGCCGATCTGGCCGAGCGGGGCGGAGCCATGGAGGCGGCGATCGCCGCCGAACTGTGCGCCGAACTGTACGGCCTCGACGTGCTGGCCCGGGACATCCAGGACAGCCGGCTCAACACCACCCGTTTCCTGCAAATCGTCAAGGATCGCCATGTGCCGCCCAAGGAGGTGCCCTGCAAGACGAGCCTGATCTTCGAGGTGCGCAACATCCCGGCGGCCCTCTATAAATGTCTGGGGGGCTTTGCCACCAACGGCGTCAACCTCACCCGGCTGGAGTCCCGTCCCGTGCCGGGCACGCCGTGGTCGTATCACTTCTATCTCGACTTTCAGGGCCGACCCGAAGAGCGGCCCTGCAAACTGGCCCTCGAGGAGCTGGATTTCTTCACCAGCAGCCTCAAGATCCTCGGGAGCTATCCCGAATCCCCCACTTGGCATCCCCAACCATGATCGCCTATCCCCACTTCGACCCGGTCGCGCTGCAACTCGGACCCATCGCCATCCGCTGGTACGGGTTGATGTACACCCTGACCTTCGTGCTCGGCTGGCCGCTTCTTCAATGGCAGGCGCGACGTCAACGCCTGGACATCTCCCCGGACCGACTCTCCGATCTGGTGATGGCGGTGCTGCTCGGGGTGATCCTGGGAGGTCGATTCGGCTATATTCTCTTCTACAATTTCAACGCCTACCTGGAAAACCCCCTGGCCATCCTCCGGGTCTGGGAGGGGGGCATGTCGTTCCACGGGGGGCTGCTGGGCGTGCTGTTGGCCGGGCTCTACTTCTCCCGCAAGGTGGGTCTGTCGTTTCTGGTGGTCATGGAGCTGCTGGCAGTGGTCACCCCTCTGGGTCTGCTGCTGGGTCGGATCGGCAACTTCATCAACGGTGAGCTGTGGGGACGTCCCACCGATCTGCCGTGGGGCATGGTCTTTCCCGGCGCCGGTCCCCTGCCCCGTCACCCGAGCCAGCTCTACGAGGCCGGACTCGAAGGGGTGGCGCTCCTCATCGTCCTGGTCTGGCTGAGTCGCCGTCCCAGAGCGCCGGGACTCATCGGCGGGATCTTCCTGGCCGGCTACGCCCTCTCCCGGTTGGCGGTGGAGTTCGTGCGCGAACCGGATGCCCATCTGGGACTGCTCGCCGGCGACCTGACCATGGGACAGTGGCTCAGTCTGCCCATGCTCGTCATCGGCCTGGGGTTGATCGCCTATTCCCGAGGCCGCGGGACGCCAAACGACCCGCGGTGAGCGATTCCGCACCCAGCGTGCCGCGCGCGGCGATCGATTCCCTGCCGGAAGCCCCAGGGGTCTACCGCTATCTCGACGCGGATGGCCAGGTGCTCTATGTCGGCAAGGCCAAATCGCTCAAAAAACGGGTCAGCTCCTATTTCCACGGCGCCAACTCCGCCCGCATCCAGGCCATGCTCGCCAAGGCCCGGGATCTGGCCATCATCGTCACCGCCAGCGAAGCCGATGCCCTGATCCTCGAGGCCAACCTCATCCGGCGGCTGCAACCCCCGTACAACGTGCTGCTCAAGGATGACAAGTCCCATCCCTGGCTGCGCCTGACCGTCAACCACCCTTTTCCGCGACTCACCCTGCATCGCGGCCCGAAACATCCGGGCGAACGCTACTTCGGTCCTTATCCCAGCGTGCATGCGGTGCGGGAGACCCTGAAATGGTTGCAGGGGATCTTCCCCCTGCGCCAGTGCGAGGAGCGGCAGTTCACCACCCGGCGGCGTCCCTGTCTGCAACACCAGATCAAACGGTGTCACGCCCCGTGCATGGGGTTGATCGACCAGGAGAGCTACGGACGCTGGGTGAAGGAGGCGATTCTGTTTCTGGAGGGGCGCGACCGCCAGTTGACCGAAGGGTTGACCCAGGCGATGTGGGAGGCTGCCGAGACACGTCGGTTCGAGGAGGCAGCGCGGCTGCGGGATCGGATCAAGGCGATTCGCCACGTCCAGGAGCAGCGACGCGGCAACCTCAAGGAGGGGACCGATCTGGACGCGATCTGCATCACCACCAGCGACGGCCCGGCGGTCATCGAGATCTTTTTCATCCGCGACGGGATCCAGCTCGGCAACCAGGCCCACTTTCCGGAAAATACCGAGGATCTGGAGCCAGCCGAGGTGCTCGAAGCCTTCATCGCCCAGTTCTACGCCCCAGGTCAACCCGACGCCGAGGGCGACCCGCCCAACGGGGATCGTGCCCACCCGACCAAGAAACAGGCCAGCGTGCTGGAGACCCCCTTGCCGCCGCCGGAGATTCTGGTCAATCTGGAGCCGCCGGAACGGGGATGGCTTGAAGTGACCTTAAGCCGCCTGCGAGGTGGCGCGGTCAGGATCCGCGTGCCGGAGCGCGGCGAGAAACGGCGTCTGGTGGATTTGGCCCTCACCAATGCCGAAACCGCCAAGCTCCGCTCGTTGAGCGGCAAACGGGCCAACCGGCAACGTCTGACCGAACTGGCGGAGATTCTGGAGCTGCCCCGTCCGCCGGAACGGATCGAGGCCTATGACATCTCCCACATCCAGGACCAGCATGTGGTGGCCTCGCTGGTGGCCTTCGGTCCCGAGGGGATGATCAAAAAGGATTACCGCCGCTTCACGATCCGCGATCCGGAGGCCATCGACGACACCGCGCGCATGGCCGAGGTACTCAAACGCCGCTTTCGCGACGCAGACAGCCAGGATGCCGACTGGCCGGATCTGGTGCTGCTGGATGGGGGCAAGGGACAGTTGAACGCGGTGCTGGAGGTGGCAGGCGAACTGGGAATCGCCGGGGTCACCTTCTGCGCCATTGCCAAGGGTCCGAATCGCGATGCGGGAAAGGAAACCCTGTTCTTGCCCGGACGCTCGGAAGCGATTATACTACCGGAACGCTCCTCCGTTTTGTTCATGTTGCAGAATATCCGCGACGAGGCGCACCGGTTCGCCGTCACCTACCACCGTGGCAGTCGCGGGAAAGCGCTGGTCCGTTCGGCCCTCGACGACATCCCCGGCGTGGGACCGAACCGCAAGAAGGAGTTGCTGCGCCGTTTCGGCTCGGTTCGCGCCCTGCGCGCCGCCGATGTCGAGGAACTGAAGGCCGTTCCGGGTATCTCCGCCGCCTTGGCGGAGACCATTGTCCACCACCTGAGGAACATCCAGGAAACCACATGAGATCCGCTTGATGGTTTGGAATCTTCCCAACACCTTGACCGCGACCCGCATCGCGCTGATCCCGTTCTTCATCGGCTGCGCCTATCTGCCGGATCGTTTGGGATTGATTCTGTCGGCCCTGTTCTTCAGCCTGGCCGCCATCACCGATTGGGCCGACGGCTATGTCGCCCGCCGCTCCGGCCTGTTGACCGACTTCGGACGCTTCTTCGATCCGGTGGCCGACAAACTGCTGGTGATCTCGGCCATCGTGCTGCTGCTCTCCCTGGACCGCGCCCCGCTGGCGCTGGTGCTGATCATCCTGGCCCGGGAGATCACCATCATGGCCCTGCGGGAACGGATGGCCGGCCTCGGCCTCACGGTGCCGGTCTCGGGTCTGGCCAAATGGAAAACCGGCTTCCAGATGACCGCCATCATCATGCTCCTGGTCCAGGATGCCCTCTTCGGCGTGCCGTTCCAGTGGCCCGGACTCTTCTTCCTGGGGGTCGCGGTGGTCTTTTCCCTCTGGTCGGGCTACGCCTACCTGGTCACCGCCTGGCCGGCCATCCAGCCGAGACGGTGATTCCATCGCCGGATTCACCCACCAGAGTTTCATTCCATCGTCACGGCGCGACCCACTCAAACCCCCTTGACGAACCGATCCAAGATTCGCTATGATAGCCGAATGATGCACGCGGGAGTAACTCAGGGGTAGAGTGCAACCTTGCCAAGGTTGACGTCGAGGGTTCGAATCCCTTCTCCCGCTCCATCTTTTCCATCCTGGCTCTTCCAACGAAAACCCCATGGATGGAAACGAGGGGAACCACCTCTCAAACGCTTTTTCCTGGCCCGTCGGTCAGGCCGGGTGGCGAAGTGGCCTAACGCAGAGGTCTGCAAAACCTTCATTCGTGGG
>JADGAY010000386.1 GCA_015231775.1 Magnetococcales bacterium
CCCTTGACGCAGGCATGTCCCCGGTTGGCCGAACCGGTCGGATCCGGCTCGACGCACAGAATCCGCCCATCCCCCGCCGTGACCCGCAACCGGCAACCCACGGCGCAATACCCGCAGGTGGTGGCCACCACCCGCTCCCCGGTTTGACGCGCCAAGGGATCGGGCTCGCGGATCGCTCCGGTGGGACAGACGGCCAGACAGCCGCCGCACGCCACGCATCCCGCCTCCTCAAGGGCGATATCCGCGCCGGCGACAACCCCCCGGCAATCCCCCCGACCGGTCATGCCCAACACCTCGGCCCCCTGGATCCCCTGACACATGGCGACGCACAAGCCGCACTGAATGCACAAGTCGGGTTGGCGGTGGATGAAGGGGTGACGGGTATCGATGGGGCTGGTGACGGGTTGCGGATCGGCGAGCGGCTGGAAGCCCAGTTCCAGGGCCAGATGTCGCAACCGGCAGCGGGTTTCCACCGGGCAGATGGCGCAGTTGAGAGGGTGATCGCGCAGAATCAGACGCATGGCCCAACGCCGCGCCTCCAGCAGCGCCGGGGCGTGGCTGATGTAGGCCGCACCGGGCGTGACCACGGTCTGACAGGCCTGCACCAGGCCGCGTCCACGCTCCTCCACCAGACAAATCCCACAACGTCCGCCATGGGGCGCGTGGTCCAGATGACAGAGGGTCGGAATCGCGATGCCCATCGCGCCCATGGCCTGCAACAGCGACGTGCCGTCGGCAACCTGGCGTGGCTGACCATCGATTTCAATGTCGATCCGGGTAGGCATGCCGTGCATGGGGGACTCCTCAGAGAAAGAACAGGCCGGAACTCTGTCCGAGGTATCGATTCAACCAAACCGGAATCCGGATAACCGGGGTGCCATGACGCGCTCCGCCCAGGGCCACTGGCCGCCTCCCTGGCCGCGCCCGCGATCCGCGTTCGGGGCGGCAGAGGCTCCCCAACAGGCACTGGAAAGGAGCCCTAACGGAAGTGATTCATGCTCCCGCATGCCACCCATGGGGAGTGCCGCGCCGGGAGAATCCGCCGCGCCGGCGCACCCTTGACCAGCCCGGCTGCTTCACCGATCCGCCCAAACCCGCCAGGCGATCCCATCCGCACGCAATGCCGTTCCGAGGGCCTCGAAGGCGGCATCCACCTCCAAACCGCGCCCCCGCACCGAAAGCAGGATGTGCGCATCCGCGCCCAGTTTCGGCAGACTGGCACACCGTATCCCCGGAAAGCGCTCCAGAACCCGCTGCATCGGCGCGATGACCCGACTCTCCGCCACCCCTTCGATGCGCAGACATCGCAGACTCTCCGGGATGCGAATGGTTGGAAAATAGCGCTCCAGAACCCAATCCAACATGGGCCACGCCAACTCCGGGAATCCCGGCAGGGCGTAGTGCCCACGAAAATGAAATCCCGGAATCCGGTTGACCGGATTCGGAATCCGATCGCTCCCTTGCGGCCAATCGGCCATGATCACCCGGAGCGGCCATGCCTCGGCACCGAAACGGGATTCGATCTCCCGCACGGCTTCCGGATGGCGGATCAGAGGAACTCCGGCGGCCTGTGCCAGGGATTGCCGGGTCCGATCGTCTGGCGTGCCGCCGATGCCCCCGAAGCAGAATACCGGTCTCCCCTCCGCCAGGGTCTGGGTAAAATGCCGGATCAGTTCCGCCGCGTCGTCCCCAACAAAACGGGCCCAGGCCAACGCCATGCCCCGCCCGTTCAAACGCTGGATCACATGGGACAGATGGGCATCGGTACGCCGTCCCGATAGGATCTCATCCCCGATCACCAGCAGACCTGGACACACCACCATCTCGTCTTCTCGATACATCCGTCACCACCCGCCGCGTTGAACCTGGATCCGGCAGGTGCGGACGATCACCTGTGGCAACCTCTTGATCCATCCTGCAAATCGGAAGAAAGCCTCCTTGCCAACAAGGCAACTTCGGTCTCTTGCAATTCACTTTATGAACCAATAAGTCAGCTCACGCAATCACCCGCAACTGCCG
>JADGAY010000387.1 GCA_015231775.1 Magnetococcales bacterium
CATGTTCCAGGATGATCCGCAGACCGAAGCGGTGATCATGATCGGTGAAATCGGCGGTACCGCCGAAGAGGAGGCCGCGGCCTGGATCAAGGCGCACATGACCAAGCCGGTCACCGCCTTCATCGCCGGCGCCACGGCCCCCAAGGGCAAACGCATGGGTCATGCCGGCGCGATCATCTCCGGTGGCAAGGGGACCGCGGCGGAGAAGTTCGAGGCGTTGGAAAAGGCAGGGGTGCACATCGCCCGTTCCCCCGCCGAAATGGGAGTCGTCGTCAAACAGTCGATGAGGGGGTAGTTTGATTCAAGTGCCGTTCCGGCTGGGAGCGTCGGAACGGCCATACTTCAAGCAAGGAGAGGAACGCTCGATGTCCAAAGCAAATGACCTGATCATCCGGGTCGCCGGAGAGGGAGGCGAGGGTATCGTCTCCACCGGCGACTTCGTGGCCGCGGCCTGTGCGCGGGCGGGCTTGGAGGTCTACACCTTCAAGACCTTCCCGGCGGAGATCAAGGGTGGATACGCCATGTATCAGGTTCGGGTCAGCTCCGAACGGGTCTACAATCAGGGCGACACCTTCGATGTCTTCTGCGCTTTCAATGGCGAGGCCTACGAACTCAACAAGCATCTTCTGACCCCCGGCACCGCCTTTGTCTACGACTACCCAGGCGGGGACTTCGAGCCGGAGATTCCAGAAGGGGTGATCGGCTATCCGGTGCCGATGTCCCAGGCGGCCAAGGATCTGGGCTCGTATCGTTCCAAGAACATGGTGGCCATGGGCGCCTTGTCGGTGCTCTTCAACATCAACGAGGAGACCTTGCGCCAGGTCTTGACCAACAAGTTCAAGAAGAAGGGCGAGGAGATCCTCGGCTTCAACCTCAAGGCTTTCGAGAAGGGCAAGGAGTTGGGCGCGGCGATCCAGAAGGTGGATACTTGGCGCGTGGCCGATGCCGTGGAGCCCAAGGATGTGATCATCATCTCCGGCAACGACGCGGTGGGCCTGGGGGCGATTCTGGGCGGTCTGGAGTTCTACTCCGCCTATCCGATCACGCCGGCCACCGAGATCGCCAAGTTCGTGGCCACCCACATCCCGAAGCTGACCGGCACCCTGGTGCAGGCCGAGGACGAGATCGCCTCGATCGCCCAGGTTCTGGGCGCCTCCTATGCGGGTCGCAAGTCGATGACCGCCACCTCCGGGCCGGGCCTGTCGCTGATGAGCGAGCTTCTCGGCATGGCCTCCATGGGCGAGATCCCCACCCTGGTCGTGGACGTGCAGCGTGGTGGTCCCTCGACCGGTCTGCCGACCAAGCACGAGCAGTCGGATCTGTTCCTGGCCATCCACGGCACCCATGGCGACGCGCCACGGGTGGTGTTGTCGGTGGAGGATGTGAAGGACTGCGTGGACATGACCGTCGATGCGCTGAATCTGGCCGAGGAGTTCCAATGCCCGGTGATTCTGCTCTCCGATGGTTCGCTGGCCTTCTCCACCCAGACCATTCCGGCCCCCAAGCCGGAGAACTACACCATCGTCAACCGCAAGCGTTGGGATGGCGAGGGGAAGTATCAGCGTTATGCCATGACCGATGATCTGGTTTCGCCGATGGCCGATCCCGGCACGCCGGGCGGCGAGCACATCGCCACGGGTCTGGAGCATAGCGCCAGCGGCTCGCCCTCCTGGTCGTCGGAGAACCACGAGGCCATGCACCGCAAGCGGTTCGGCAAGATCCAGGTTCTGGCCGAGAGCTACAAGCCAGTCGAGATCGATGGCGACGGGGACGCGGATCTGGGGATCATCACCTGGGGCAGCACCATCGGTGTCGCCCGCGAGGCGATCGCCCGTCTGCGCGCCGACGGTTACAAGGTCAAGGGGTTCTATCCCAAGCTGATGTGGCCGATGCCGGTGGCCCAGTACGAAGCCTTCGCGAAAACCTGCAAGAAGATTCTGGTCCCCGAGGTGAACTACCAGGGTCAGCTTTCCCATTTCATTCGCGCGGAGACGTCCATCCGTCCCATACCCTACAC
>JADGAY010000388.1 GCA_015231775.1 Magnetococcales bacterium
GCTTGGTTGTAGAAGGTCTGGGTCCAGTGGATCAGGGTGACGGTGGAGTGGTGTTCGATGGCCACCCCCTTGGGCACTCCGGTGGAGCCGGAGGTGTAGATCAGATAGGCCAGATGGTTGGGGGTGGCCAGGGGTTCGGGCCGGCTGGTTGGAAGCGCGGCGATGTGGGCGGCCATCGGACCATCCAGGCTCACCACCCGTGCCCGCGAGGGGGGCAGATGGGGGAGGATCGCTTGCTGGGTGAGGAGCACCGGGCCTTCGCGGGAGGTGTCGGCCCGCTCCATGTCGGAGAGCATGAAGGCGATGCGTTCTGGCGGATAGTTCGGATCGAGGGGGACATAGGCCCCGCCGGCCTTGAGGGTGGCCAACAGGGCCACCACCAGCTCCTGGTTGCGCTCCAGGCAGACCCCCACCAGCCGGTCCGGAGCCACCCCGAGCCCGCGCAGATGGTGGGCCAGTTGGTTGGTTTTGGCCTCCAGTTGGGCGTAGGTGAGTGTGCGGCCATCGTCGCAGATCAGGGCGAGGGCATCCGGGGTGGCCTGGGCCTGATTTTCGAACAGTTGATGGATGCACAAGCCGGCGTGGGGGTGATCGACGTGGTTTAAGTTCCAGGTTTCCAGCAGCAAATGGCGTTCGGCGGCGCTCAGGATCGGGAGGCGCGAAAGAGCCGTGTGGGGCGCTGAGGCTAGGTTGGTGAGCAAACTATTAAAATAAGAGATGAAACGCTCGATGGTGGCGGCATCGAAGAGATCGGTGTTGTACTCGAAGTTGCCGGAGAGCCCCGCCGCGTTCTCCTCCATGGAGAGGGAGATGTCGAATTTGGCCGATTTGCCATGGAGATCCAGCGCCCGCATGGAGAGCCCGGTGAGGGCCGGCGGATCGAAGGGGGCGTTCTGGAGCGCGAAGAGCACCTGGAAGATCGGCGCGTGGCTTAAATTGCGGGTGGGCTGGAGGGCATCGACGAGTTGTTCGAAGGGGATGTCCTGGTGGGCAAAGCCATCCAGGGTCATGCGCCGCACCCGAGCGAGCAGGGTGGTAAAGTCCGGATCCGCGCCCAAATCCACCCGCAAGGCCAGGGTGTTGACGAAAAAGCCGATCAACCCCTCGCTCTCCGGGCGACCGCGATTGGCCACGGGCGTGCCGATCACCACGTCGGTCTGATCGCTCAGGCGACCGAGCAGGGTGGCGAAGGCCCCGATCAGGGTCATGAAGAGGGTGGCCCCGGTGGCGCGGCTCAAGGCGTGCAGCGCATCCGTGGTTTGCCTGTCAATGCTGAAATAAAGATCCGCGCCGTGATAGGTCTGCACCGGGGGACGCAGCCGGTCGGTGGGAAGCTCCAGCAGCTCCGGGATATCCGCCAGTTGCCCTTTCCAGTAGGCCAGTTGATGCGCCAGCAGCGCGCCGGTGAGCCACTGTTGTTGCCAGTGGCTGTAGTCGGCGTACTGGATCGGCAGGGGCGGCAGGGGATTCGGTTTTCCGGCGGCAAAGGCGTTGTAGAGTTCGATCAACTCGGTGATGAAGATGGCCAGCGACCAGCCGTCCGAGGCGATGTGGTGCAGGGTGAAGAGCAGGGCGTGTTCGTCCGGGGCGATGGCGACGACGGTGGCGCGCAGCATCGGCTCCCGGGCCAGATCGAACGGGCGTTGCATCTGCGCGCTTGCCAGCTCCTGGAGCGACTGGCCGGGGGCGAGGGTCAACAGCGGCACCGGCAGATCGAAGGGGGGCAGCACCCGTTGCACCGGATTGTCGTCGATGGAGGGGAAGACGGTGCGCAGGGACTCGTGGCGGTTGACGATGGTCCGCAAGGCGCGGATCAGGGCTTCGGTATCGAGCGTGCCGCTCAAGGCCATGCCGCCGGGCAGATGGTAGGTGGCAAACCCCCCTTCGAGTTGCTCCAGAAACCAGAGCCGCTGCTGGGCGAACGACAGCGGCAGATCGCCGCTCCGGTCGATGGCGCGGATCGGCGGCGGGGGGGGCAGACGTTGGGAGGTCAAGCGCGCGGCATCGATGGCGGCG
>JADGAY010000389.1 GCA_015231775.1 Magnetococcales bacterium
TCTCAATCATCTGAAAAACAATCTCGACTTCGGCCTGATACGGGATCAAGGCGGAGAGGGGCGCAAGGACGATGGCAACAAATCCAACGACAAGGGCGTTGGCGGCGAAGGGGCCAATACGTCCGGTGGGGATAAGGGCCATGGGGCGGATGGCAAGCCGGGGGATGGCGCGGGGCTGGATAAAACCGCATCGGGACAGAATCAGCAGGGTGCCGCGGGCGAGGGGATCAAGGATCCTCTGGTGACGAAGGAGAAAGATCTCTCCTCGCTTTCCACCGGAGATCTCTTTCTGGCCAGCCAGGGGTGGAACACCAACACCGAAGGTGACGCCCATGGGGACAAAGGGAACAGTTATTCCGGTTGGGTGGCTGCGAACGTGCAACAGGATGAGATCTATCGCCCCAAGTTGATCTCGACCGATACGCAAAGCAGCGCGGAGACCCCCTTGCCACCGGCGTTGCCCAGCAAGAGCGGTGTGTTTCTCGACAGTCCGGTAGGCGGCGTGACCTATACCGCGGGCAGTGTGACCGGCATCACCAGCAGTACGGGAAGTTATTCCTACAAACCCGGCGATATCGTGGTGTTCCGCATCGGCGATATCGTGCTTGGCAGCTCCCAGGGGCAAAATTATGTGACCCCGGTGGATCTCGCGCCTGGCAAGAGTTCCAATGCCATTGTCAACATCCTGCGGCTGTTGCAAACCCTGGACTCGGACGGCAACCCGAATAACGGCATTCAGATCTCCGAACAGGCCCAGGAAGCCGCCAAGGGGCTCACGGTGGATATCAACGCCTCCATCGAGGCGTTCGGCTCCAACAACCAATTGATCAGCCTGGTCAGCAATCCCGATCTGTTCGATCCGGGTCTGCCGCATAAGGAGGGGTTGTTGTCGGCGGTGGAGGCCATGGCGCACTTCAAATCCACCCTCCAGGAGCTGTCAGATCTGGAAGACGGCCAACTCACCGACCTGTTGGAAACGCTTGACGACGTGGATGGCGCGCTGGTGGCCTCTACCGCGGAGTTGAAAAATGATGCGCTGCAGGTGGGCGAGGATACCCCGCTGGCGTTCACGATCCACGATCTGCTGGCCAATGATCGCCTCTCGGAGAGCAACTCCCAGGAGCTGGCGCGGATCACCCAACCCACCCATGGCCGGATCGATATTGACCCGGAGGGCGGACTGATCTATGCGGCTCCAGCCGATTACCATGGCAGCGATTCGTTCAGCTATACCGTTCACGATGGCATTGGCGGTTATGTCACCGCCACGGTTGAAGTCGATGTGACCGCGGTGAACGACGCGCCGACCGGGGCGAACAAGAGTCTCTCCTTGAACGAGGATGGGCGGTTGACCCTTCAGGCGAGCGATTTCGGCTTTACCGATATCGATGGCGATCTCTTGGCCTCGGTGACCATTACCACCCTGCCGGGCACGGGCACGCTGTGGCTGGATGCGGACCAGGATGGCACCTTGGATGCGGGGGAGTCTCTCTCCCAGAGTGCGACGGTCACGGTGGCCGAGATCGGGGGCAACCAGCTCCTCTACGCATCGATGGCCAACGCCTTCGGGACGAACCACGCCAGCATCGGTTTCACGGTCAACGATGGGTCGCTCTCCAGCGCGGAGGCCACCTTGACGGTTGATGTAACCCCGGTCAACGACGCGCCGGACGCGGTGGATGACGCCACCCTGGCAACCAACGAGGATACGGCCACAACCTTGGCCACCTCGGTTCTGCTCGACAACGATACCGATCCAGATCACGACACCCTGTCGATCACCAGTTACGGTACCCCCGAGCATGGAACGTTGGTGGACAACGGCAACGGCACCCTGACCTACACCCCCGACGCCGATTACCACGGCACGGATGGGTGGAGCTACACCATCGGCGATGGCCAGGGTGGCAGCGATACCGCCACGGCGCGGATCACCATCGCCTCGGTCAACGACGCCCCGGACGCGGTGGATGACGCCACCCTGGCAACCAACGAGGATACGGCCACAACCT
>JADGAY010000117.1 GCA_015231775.1 Magnetococcales bacterium
GACGACTCTCGGCGCGGATCGACCCGCCCATCATCCCGGTCAACCGCTTGCAGATGGTCAATCCCAGCCCGGTACCCCCGTAACGACGCGGCACCGAGGCATCGGCCTGGGTGAAAGCCTCGAACAACCCCTCCAGTTGCTCGGGAGTCATGCCGACCCCGGTATCCCGCACCGTGAATCGCAGACGGGTTTCGACATCCCCACGCTCCACCACCTCGGTGATGATGGCGATCTCACCCGACACGGTGAACTTGATGGCGTTGTTGACCAGATTGAGCAGGATCTGCCCCAGTCGCAGCGGATCGCCGATCAGAACCGGTGGCACCTCCGGGCTGCTCTCCACCAGAAACGCCAACCCCTTTTCATGGGCGCGCGACGACTCCGACGGCACCAGATCGTTGAACACCTGCTCCAGGGTGAATTCGATCGACTCCATCTCCAGGCGTCCGGCCTCGATCTTGGAGTAATCCAGAATGTCGTTGAGAATGCGCAGCAACGCGCTGGCCGAGCCGTGAATCTTGGTCAGATAGTCGCTCTGCTTGGCGTTCAGGGGGGTCCGCAGACAGAGATGACTCAAGCCGATGATGGCGTTCATCGGCGTGCGGATCTCGTGGCTCATGTTGGCCAGGAATTCGCTTTGAGCCCGTGCCGCGGCCTCGGCCTGGGTCCGGGCGGCCAGCAAATAGCCCTCAAGCGCCTTCATGGGGGTCACGTCGGTACGAATCGACATGTACCGGAATGGTTGGCCCTGCCCGTCCAGAAACGGCACGATGGTGGCCCATACCCAGTAGTACGAACCATCCTTGGCCCGGTTTTTCATCTCCCCATGCCAGACCTGGCCCTTGGTGATGGTGCCCCACAAATTCCGGTAGAAATCCGGCGTATGTTCATCGGATTTGACCATATGGTGATTTTTTCCCAGCAACTCCTCCTGGGAATAGCCGCTGATCTCCACGAACTTGTCGTTGGCTTGGATGATCTTCCCCTGGAGATCGGTGGCCGACACGATGGCATGCTCATCCAGGGCGCGCTTTTGAAACGCCATCTCGCGGGACAGTTCGTCGCGGGTCTGTTCACACGCCCGATGACGCGACGCGCGCCGATCGAGCCCCCAGGCCAGGCCGCACCCCAACAGCAGCGCGCCAACCTGAAGAGACACCGGCAACCGCTGGGTGAGCAGAGCGAAAACAGACCAGAGCGCCATCCCGGCAACAAACATGCCGGCACTGACGACCAGCCACGCGACGCGACGGGCGCGGGTTGACTGATGACGGGAGATGTCGATCGAGGAGAGGGCGGCAAAACAGCCCAGAAACACGGCCAGCAGGGAGAGTACAACCAACACGGGATGGTATTCGCTGGGCAGGGCCAACGAACGGTCCATATCCGGGGTGAAGAGTGGGAGCATGCTTACATACCTTGCGATGCAAGCCTGGGACAGACAACGACGATCAGGATGGTCCCCATCCGTGGAGAGGACCGGATACGACACAATAGTTTCCGAGAATCTCCTCTCGGAAAGAGTCCGGCAGCAGATCCCAGTCGAGCACATCGACCTGAATCGGCAGATCGCTCTCCTCGAAGGCCGCTTTCAACCGCCCGACCACCTGGCCGGACCGAACCCCCTCCGCGACGCGCCGGACCACCAGATCCAGATCGCTGGCCTCCTCATGGCGCCCGGTCACCCGACTGCCGTAGGCCCACACTTCGGCACGGGAGGCCACCTGGAGCAGGATCGCGCCCACCATCTCGCGATGTCGGGGACGCAAGGCCAGCGCATCCGGATCCCGTTCGCTCACGTCAATCCCATCCCCAGGCGTGCATGCGCCTCTTTCAGCGTTGAAAGCGTGGCTTGCAGATGGGCGGTGTTCAGGCTCATGGGTGCCAACTCTACAAACGTGGATGATGGGGGAAGGCCCCATCACCACGCCAAAGGTTCCGCGTCACAACGCCAAAGCCTCGTTGACCACTTCCAGGGCCTGGCCACGACCAAAGGGTTTGACCAGCAGGCGGGTGGCCCCGAAATCCTGGGCCATGCGCAGATTGAAGGCCGCATCCAGACCACGACCACCGCCGGACATGGCGATGATGCGAATGGTGGGGGAGACCTCCTTCAACTCCATGATCAGCTCCACCCCATCCTTTTCCGGCATCAGGATATCGGTCATGACCAGATCGGGGCGAACCTGCTTGAAACGGCGCAAACCGGCGCGACCGTCCGGGGACTCCTCGATCTCATGCCCCTCTTCGGTCAGAATTTCGCGCAGCAGCGCGCGGATGGAGGCATCATCATCGATCACCAGGATACGTGCCATAAAAATTCCTCTATTCCGATAATTACGATTGACGAGTCATCCGATAGGCCTCTTGCGCCGAGTCGCTGACCTCGCGAAGCATCGCCTCTTTCATCGCGACCAGCAACTCCATCGGCGCGCCGATCTCCCGGGCGATCTCCTTGAGTCGCCCGCCGCCCTGAAAATGGCGTTCGGCCAGCAGCACTTTCAAGAAGTCGGCCAGGACCATCTCCCGAAACGGTCCTGGGGGGATCTTGACCGCTTTTGTGGCCGCATCCCACGTGCGTCCGGCGTCGAGAGCCGCCCGCAGCAGTTCCATGGCCTCGGCATGCAAGCGATCCTGCTCGTCGCTGAACTCCGGCGTGGCAACCTGGAAACGCAAGTGATAATCATCCGACGGATCGGAGCCCGGTTCGTGGCTCATGCGTGCATCCTCACATCCAACGCCCCATGGTTCGGGATCAGGTTCCGGTTCCGGCTCTGGCCTTGGCCTGGCGGGCCAGTTTCCAGTGCTCGAAGACCAACACGGTCGGACTGGCCACGTAAATCGATGACCAGGTTCCGATCACCACGCCCAGAAGCAGGGCCACGGCGAAGTCGTGAATCACCTCGCCGCCATAAAAGTAAAGCGCCAACAACACCAGCACCACGGTCAAGGAGACGTTGATGGTGCGCGACAGGGTGCGGTTGGTGGCTTCGTTGATGATCACCTCCATCGGCTGATTGCGCAGCCGTTTGGTTTCGTCGCGGATCCGGTCGAAGACCACGATGGTGTCGTTGATCGAATAGCCGATCACGGTAAGCACCGCCGCCACCACCACCAGGGAGAACTCCTTCTGGGTGAAGGCAAAGAATCCCAAGATCAGGAAGACGTCGTGGATCAGCGACAGCACGGCGCCAAAGGCGAAGCGGAATTCAAACCGCACCCCCACGTAGGCCAGGATGGCGATCCAGGAGTAGACCACCGCCCAGATCCCGTTGACGGTCAATTCATGTCCCACTTGGGGTCCGACAAATTCCACGCGCCGAAGTTCCACTTTGCCCGAGGATCCGGCCAGGGGATTCAAGGTATCGACGATCTTCTGGGCCATCTTCGAGGCGGCCTGCCCGTCCTGCCCCTCCTGGTGCTCCTGATGGATGCGGATCAGGATCTCCTCCGGGGCGCCGAACTCCTGGATCACCGCCGCGCCCAGGCCGATCTCTCCCAGCGCGACACGGATATCGTGCACCGGGGCCGGACCAGGAAAGCGGACCTACATCACCGCGCCGCCCGAGAAATCCAGTCCGAAGTTCAGACCACGGGTCGCCAGGGAGAAGAGACTGATGACCAGCAGCAACCCGGAGATCAGGAAGGCCCATTTGCGCTTGGAAACGAAATCGATGTTGATTTTTGGATTGATGAATTCCATGGCGTGTCAATTTTTAGGGTGAATAGGTTTGATCCTAGCAACTCAACTGCCGCACCCGACGGTTGCGCAGGATGTAGTAGAGCATCATGCGCGTCAGGGTGATGGAGGTGAAGAGCGAGGAGATCAACCCGATGATCAGCGTCACCGCGAAGCCGCGCACCGGTCCGGTGCCGAACTGGAACAGGATCAGCGCCGTGGCCAGGGTGGTGACATGGGAGTCGAGGATGGTCATGAAGGCCTTGTCGTACCCCTGGTCGATGGCGGCGTAGGGGGATTTGCCCAGGCGCAACTCTTCGCGGATGCGTTCGATGATGAGCACGTTGGCGTCCACGGCCATGCCGATGAGCAGCACCACGCCGGCGATGCCCGGCAGGGTGAGGGCGGCCTGGAGCGCGGCGAGCACGGCCATGACGATGAAGACATTGAAGATCACGGCGATGTTGGCCAGCATCCCCAACCCCTTGTAATAGACCGCCATGAAGAGGATGACCAGCAGGCCGCCGATCAGCGACGAGAGCACCCCCTCGCGGATCGAGTCGCTCCCCAGGGTGGGCCCCACGGTGCGCTCCTCCAGGATCGTGACCGGGGCCGGCAGGGCGCCGGCGCGCAGCACGATAGCTAGGTCGTGGGCCTCCTCCATGGAGAAGTTGCCGGTGATCTGGGCGCGCCCGCCCTCGATCTTCTCGCGCAGCACCGGAGCGGAGTAGACCTTGTCGTCCAGGACGATGGCCATGCGCTCGCCGACATGCTCGCCGGTCAGTTGCGCGAACTTGCGCGCCCCCTGGTGGTTGAAGGTGATGGATACCAGCGCCTCGCCGAACTGATCGAAGTTGACCCGTGCATCGGTCAGCAGATCGCCGGTGAGGTTGGTGCGTTTCTTGAGGAGCAGCGGTTGACGGCTGGCGGCCTGTCCCTTCCGGGGGCCGCGCTCCTCGTAGAGGAGTTGGTCATCCGGCGGGATGTTCCCGGCCAGGGCCGCGGCCAGATCCCCCTTCTCGTCCACCAGCTTGAACTCCAGACGCGCGGTGCGTCCGATCAGGGTCTTGGCGCGGGAGGGGTCGTTGAGGCCCGGCAGTTGCAACAGGATTCGATCCTCCCCCTGTTTCTGGAGCGAGGGCTCGGAGACGCCGAACTGATCGATGCGCGAACGGATGGTCTGGATCGATTGATCGACCGCGAATTTCTTCAGGTCATTCACCTCGGTCGGAGAGAGGCGCAGACGCACCCCGTCCGGAGTCTCCTCGGCCACCGAGTTGCGAAAATCCTCCCTGATGATTTTCAACACATCGGCCTTGGCCACGTCGGCGGGCAGCTTGAGATCCACGGTATCGCGTCCCTCGCGCTTGATGGCCTGATAGCGCAGCTTGGCCTTGCGCATCGACAGGCGCACCTCATCCACGAGGTTTTCGGCGGACTGCTCCACCGCCTTGTCGGTTTCGACGTGCAACAGCAGATAGAGTCCGCCCTGCAGGTCCAGGCCACGATAGACGGTCTTGGAGGGGAGCCAGCCCGGCCACCAAGTCGGCACCCCGCCCATCAGCGTGGGCAGGGAGTAAAGCATGGAACCCCCGACGATGATCAGGGAGATGATGGTCTTCCAAAGCGGGAAGTGTCGCACGTCCGGTCACTCCTCACATCAAACCGGCATGATGGGGGATCATCCCCCATCACCCCGACCGTGGCCCTCCCTCACGGAGTTCCACGGTAAAAAAGTATCAAGGATGTCAAAGCCTCAATCCTGGGTTTTCTCGGCCGGCTTCTCCGCCGACTCCTCGGAGACCGGAACGCCGGCCTTGGCGCTCATCTCCGCGACCGCCGCGCGTCGCACCCTGACCCGCACCGGACGGAACTGACGCGCGGACACCTCGACCTCGCCGATATCCAACACCACATGATCCTCTTCCACGCGATGGATACGGCCCATCAGCCCGCCACGCGTCTCCACCGAGTCCCCGCGTTGCAGATTGGCGACCATCTCCTTGTGCTGCTTCACCTGCTTTTGTTGCGGACGAATCAGCAGAAAATAGAAGATGCCGAACAACAGCACCATGAACACGATGTTGCCGATGGCCGCCTCGGGTCCGGGAGCGGCGGCCTGCGCATAAGCAGGGGCGATCAACCAATCAAACATGCTTCTCTCCAGTTTCTTGTTGACAAAAAAACAAACCAGACCAATCGACGCCTCCCGTGGACCGGACGGATCCATGCCCCCGGATCCCATCCGACCAGGAATCGGGATCCGATCGGGACCGCCCCCACGCAACGGGTGCGCGAAAAACAAACCAAACGGATTCCGCACCGAACAAAATCAATGCAACATACGAGAATTCCCAACTCTTGGCAAGGCGTCCCTCACGATTTCCCACGCCTCCCCTCCGCGCACCCTTTGTCACCCGGTCACTTTGGTGTCAATCTTGCTTGAACTTGGTTTTGGATCGACCCATTCAAAGGGTTGACCTTGGGGCCCGATTGGCCCCAAATTGAGCGTGATCGCACCACCAACACCGCACGCGGGGTACCATGGGGCCATCAAAAAAAGAGTTGCCGCGACTCGTGGAGGCGCTGCCCGCCTTTCCGCCGAGCGTCTGCCGGATCTTGAAGCTCACCTCGGACATCAATTGCCCACCCAGGGAGATCGTGCGCGTCCTCGATCAAGACCCACCCCTGGCCCGGCAACTGCTGCGCCTGATCAACTCCCCCCACTGCGGACTCGCCGAACCGGTGCAATCGATCCGCCAGGCGGTGGTGATCGTCGGCATCAACACCATCAAGAACCTCGCCTTGACCGTGGCCCCGATCGAAATGCTCGGTCGCGACTCCGATCGCACCCCGTTTCTGGAGGGACAACTCTCCCACGCCTTCGCCGTTGGCCTGATCGCCCGACAACTGGCGCGGCGCCTTGGCCTGCCCGAGCGGGAGACCAGCGACTTCTTCATCGCCGGACTGCTCCACGACTATGGCAAAATCGTCCTGCACCGCCTCTTCCCGACCCGGCACAACAAAGCCCTGGCCCTGGCGATCAAAAAACAGCTCCCGCTCCATAAAGCCGAACGGGAACTCTTCAAGCTCGATCACCTGGGTGTCGGCGCGCTGCTGGCCGAAAAGTGGGGACTCTCCCCGCACTGCGCCCGCGCCATGGGTGGCCACCACCTGCCGGATGACCCGGATTCCGACTCCCCGCTTCCCGACTGCGTGCATGCCGCCAACATCATCGCCAAAACCGTCGGCCTGGGGGTATCGGGCAACCCGCGCACCAAAACCGCGCTTCCGGAGAGCGTGGCGCGCCGTCTGGGCGGCACCCTGACGGAGTTGACCGGCTCCCTGGGCGAGATCCCGGCGGAGATGCACAAGGTCCAGCTCTTCTTGAATGCCTGGAACGCCACTCCAGCCGACTCTGCCTGAGAACCGCCATGAAAATCAAATTCTGGGGCGTGCGCGGTTCCATCGCCACGCCCGGCCCGACGACCCTCCGCCACGGCGGCAACACCACCTGCATCGAGGTTCGCACCGACGCCAACGCCCTGATCATTCTCGACGCCGGCACGGGCATGCATCCATTGGCCCTCTCCCTGTTCCCGGAGTTGCCGATCACCGCCCACCTGTTCATCACCCATACCCACTGGGATCACATCCAGGGGTTGCCGTTCTTCATCCCGAACTTCATTCCCGGCAACAGCTTGAAGATCTTCGGCGCCTTCGACCCCATCGCCCAGCGCGACATCCGCGAGGTTCTGACCGGCCAGTTGCAGTACTGCTATTTTCCGGTCCGGGAGGCGGAACTCAAGGCGCGGATCGAATACCACACCCTGCGGGAACGGCAGACCGTCCAGGTCGCCGATGCCACGGTGACCAATCTGTTGATGAATCACCCGGTGTTGAACTACGGCTACCGCATCGACTGCAACGGCAAATCGGTGGTCTTCACCGGCGATCACGAGCATCTCACCAACATCTATGAGCCGGAGGATCCGGAATACGCCGAATATGCCGAATACATCGAGCAGAGGAACCAGGCGATCGTGGCGTTCATGCGTGGGGTGGATGTGCTGATCGCGGATACGTCATACCTCGTCAGCGACTATCCGGCCAAAAAGGGGTGGGGGCATGGCACTTTCGACGGCAACATCGCCCTGGCGCGTCAGGCCGGGGTCAAGCGGCTCTATTTCACCCATCACGAGCCGACCCGTGCCGACGACGCCCTGGAACGGGTCTGCCAGGAGGCCCTGGCGCGCCATCCGTTCGAGGCCGGAGATCCGGAGTGCCTGTTGACGCGGGAGGGGCTGACCGTGGAGATCTAGGCGCGCCTCACGCGTCGTCACCCCGTGACAACACCCGGCTCACGAAGCGCTTGCCGCCCCGCCCGGCGCCGAAGAACACCTCGAAGACCGCCGTCAATCGCACCGCCTCCTCCTCCAGACGGGCCACCAACTCCGCGGCACCCTGCAACGAACCCTGACGGGTCAAGGTATCCAACTCCGTGGCCAGCGCGGCGAAACGGATCGCGCCCAACTGCCGCGACGGGCTCTTCAACGGATGGGTCACCAGATGGACCCCCTCCGGATCTCCGCCCGCCAGGGACTCGCGAATCGCCGCCAACCGCTCCGGAAGCAGCTCGACGAAAGAGCGGGCCACGTCACGCACCGCATCCTCCCCCAACACCTCGCGCAACTGCCGCAACACCCTGGCATCGAGACTCTCGCCGCCACCCGCCTTGGCCGCCTGACGCGCCCCGCCCGTGGCTCCCATCTCCCGACCCAGCAGCCACCGGACCAGAGTCGCCTCGAAATCGATGAAGTTCAACGGTTTGGCCAGATAGTCATCCATGCCGGCCCCAAAACAGCGCTCCTTGTCCTCCTGGAGCGCAAAGGCGGTCACGGCCACGATCGGCAAACGCGCGAGTCCATTGGCCGTCTCCCATTTCCGCCACTCGCGGGTGGCGGTGAAACCGTCCATCACCGGCATCTGACAGTCCATCAGCACCAGGTCGAAATGGTGACCGCGCAGCATATCCAACGCCTCGACGCCGTTTTCGGCGCTCTGGAACTCCAGCCCCACCTTGCGCAACATCACGCTGATCACCTTGCGGTTGATCGGATCGTCCTCGACCAGCAGCAGACGCAGGTTGGGACCAAAGGCCCCGAAACTCACCTGGGGGGCCGAGAGGGCCTCCGGCGCGGGAAGAGGCTGGGACAGGCCAGGTTGCGACGTTTGACCCGGTTCTTCCGCCGGCGCGTCATCCAACGGCAAGGTAAACGAGAACAGACTCCCCTCGCCCTCGCGGCTCTCCACCCACAACCGCCCCCCGGCCCGCTCCACCAGGCGCCGGCAGAGCGCCAATCCCAGACCGGTGCCACCGAACCTGCGGGAGTGGGAGGAGTCCAGTTGCGTGAAGGGGGCGAAGATCATCGCCAGCTTGTCCGGCGGAATGCCGATGCCGGTATCGCGGACCGCGAAGCGCACGATGCGCGCCCCCCGACCCGGATCATCATCCAGGAAGACCTCCAGCTTGATCCCGCCCTGATTGGTGAACTTGATCGCATTGCCCAACAGATTGCGCAACACCAGCCGAAGCGCCTTCTCGTCGCCGCGCACCTGGTTGGGCACCTCGGTGGCGACCCGGTGCTCCAGTTTAAGCCCCTTGCGCCGGGCCTGAGCCCGCGTGGCGGCCAACAAGTCGTTCACCAACCGCTCCAACTCGAACACCGAACCCTCGGGAGTCCCGCCATCGGCACTCGACAACACCCACTCGAGCATGTCGTTGATCAGTCCCACCAGCCCCTGCCCGGCGGTCATGACCCCGTTGATCCACTCCCGCTGCTCGGAATCCAGTTGACTCGAGGCCAGCATGTCCGAAAACCCGATGATGGCATTCATCGGGGTACGGATTTCGTGGCTCATCACCGCCAGAAATTCGCTCTTGGC
>JADGAY010000118.1 GCA_015231775.1 Magnetococcales bacterium
GCAGCGTTTTTTCGCAAAAGGCGCGAAAAAACGCTTTTTTGTAGAGCGCGCTAAAATCAAAATCAAAGACAAAATCAAAACCTCGGAGACTCTGTCTCCGAACCTCTGCCGGGGACCTTCGGTCCCCCGTCCCCTGTAGAGGTAAAACCAATCACCTTTTGCTCGCCAACCACAGCTCCTCCAACTCATCCAGCGACGCATCCCTCGGAGTACGGTTCTGGGCGTGCAGGGCCCGCTCCATGAACCGGAACCGATCCTGCACCTTGTGGGTGGCACGCCGCAACGCGGTCTCCGGGTTGATGCGATAGTGTCGGGCCAGATTCACCAGGGTCAACAGAATATCCCCCAACTCCTCCTCTTGATTGTCCGCGTCCGGGGCGACACGCAACTCTTCGAGTTCTTCGTGGATCTTCTCGATCACCCCGGCGGGCTCCTTCCAGTCGAAACCCACCTGGGACATTTTGCGCTGCACCTTCGAGGCCCATAACAACGCCGGCAGATGGCTGTTGAGGTCGTCGAACACCGAAGCCGGCTCTCCACCCTTGGCGGCCCGCTTCTCCTCGCGCTTGATCTCCTCCCAACGGGCCACCACCCGGTCCGGATCGGCCTGCCGCTCCTCGGCGTCCCCAAAAACGTGGGGATGACGCCGGGTCATCTTGATCACGATCCCCTCGATCACCTCGGCCAGGGTGAAGTGACCATCCTCCTCGGCGATGCGACTGTGAAAGACGATGTGGAACAACAAATCACCCAATTCGTCTTTCAATGCCTTGAGATCCTGGGTCTCCACCGCCTCGACCACCTCGTAGGCCTCCTCGATGGTGTAGGGGAGGAGTGACTTCAAGGTCTGCTTGCGATCCCAGGGACAACCATCCGCGCTGCGCAAACGGGCCATCAGGGATTCCAAAGCCTCGATCATCGGGCCAGCGGCGGGGGGCTCTTTTTGCATGCCTGGTCTCTTTTTTGAATGATTAGTCAAGGTTACGGGTCGTTATTTGCCCACTGCCACGGTTCCGACGCCGGTCATGGAGGGGGAGATTTGTTCCTTTTCTGCTTAACCATGCGAATCAATGAGAAAAATGTATTGAAGCGCACGGAAACGGGCGGAATGGCATAATGGTTGCTTCGAGGTAGCCACGAGCAAAGAAGTCTCTTGTCAATTGCATTTGCTGACCATCGGGAGTCTTGGTATCCATGGATAGTGGCATTTATGCTGCCGTAAACGGGGCGCTGCGCACCGAAATGCGCCTCGACGTGCTGTCGAACAACCTGGCCAACGTCAATACCAACGGGTTCAAGGAGGGTAACATCACCTTTGAATCCTACCTGACCAAACCGGGCAACGAACACCATCCGCTTCCGGGTGACGCGTTCATGGGTCACAAGGGACCGATGGAATTGCCATATCCTTTTATCAACCCCAGGTCAAGCGCTTACAGCATGTCCTATCCGGCGGCGCCGAGCACCACGACCGACACCACCCAGGGCGCGCTCAAGGGTACGGGCAATCCATTGGATGTGGCCATTGACGGGGAGGGCTATTTTGTGATCGATACTCCGGAAGGAAGACGCTATACCCGTGACGGTTCGTTCCAGGTCAACGACCGTGGCGAGATGGTCACCAAGGATGGCTATTCGGTGATGAGCAGCGGCGGCGGACCGTTGACCATCGGCATGGAAGGGGTTGAAATCAGTCAGGATGGCACCGTGGCCAGCCCGTCGGGACAGGCGGGACAGTTGCTGCGGGTCGGACTGCCCAAGGAGGGGTTGAAACGGGTCGGACAGAATCTCTACGCCGCGCCCGAAGGGAGCGAAACCTCCCTGGCTGGCGCGCGGGGCGGCTTCAAGCAGGGGTTCCTGGAGGCATCCAATACCAATACGGTGCGCGGCATGACCCAGATGATCGAGGCCAACCGCAATTTCGAGAACTATCTGAAGATCATCCAGACCCTGGATGGGATCGACGGACAGGCCAACCAGATCGGCCATCTGAACAACTGATGCGATTTTACCGTGGAACGCCCGCGAGGGGGCGCCACGATCGGTGGGTGAGGGGTTCTCCCCCCATCCTGCCAAGTTTACTTATCCATAACGAAAAAACGTTAAAATACGAAACGAGAACGAGGAGTACCAAGCCATGATGCGAGCCATGTGGACCGCGGCCACCGGAATGTCCGCCCAGGAGCGCAGTATCGATGTGATCGCCAACAACCTGGCCAACGTCAACACGTCGGGATTCAAGCACTCCCGCACCCACTTCCAGGATCTGCTCTACGCCAACATGCGTCCGGCGGGCAGCGAGACCTCGGAGACCGGTACCCAGGTGCCGGTGGGGATCCAGTTGGGACACGGCGTGAAGGTGACGTCGGTCTCCAAGGAGTTCACCCAGGGTAGCGCCGTGCCGACCAGCGAGGCCCCGTTCAACGTGGATATGATGGTCAGCGGACAGGGGTTCTTCCAGATCGAACTCCCCAATGGCGACATCGCCTACACCCGCGACGGTCACTTCGAGATCAACAAGGATGGCAACATCGTCACCTCCGACGGTTACCCCCTCAAGGGCGGCAACATCGGCGTGAATCCGCAGTTGCATACCGGGGTCACCATTGAGCAAGGTGGGTCGATCGGATTTACCACCAACACCAATCCCGGCTTCGTGGCCAATCAGGGACAGATCGAACTGGCCCGTTTTGTGAATCCATCTGGATTGACGGCTCTTGGCAAC
Organism: Magnetococcales bacterium; assembly: GCA_015231775.1. Taxonomy (GTDB): domain Bacteria; phylum Pseudomonadota; class Magnetococcia; order Magnetococcales; family Magnetaquicoccaceae; genus Magnetaquiglobus. Next base: position 2,726 of record JADGAY010000118.1, read on the forward strand.
AACCTGTTCGTGGAAAGCATCGCCTCTGGCACCCCGCAGGTGGCCAAACCGAACTCCGATGGCATGGGTAGCTTGCGTCAGCATGTGCTCGAGCAGTCGAACGTCAATATGGTGACGGAAATGGTTGACATGATCGCCACGCAACGGGCCTACGAAATCGGCACCAAGGCGATCCAGACCGCCGACAACATGTTGAGCCAGGTGGCGCAACTGAAACGGTAATGACGGGACGGGCGAGGCGTTGACATGAACAGGTTCGGCCAGGTGATCGCGAGCGCGGTGGTGTCGGCCCTGCTGACCGGGTGGATGCCCGGTCAGGCGCATGCCCAGTTGATTCATGCGCGGGATGTGGCGCGTGCCAGTGAACAGCAGTTGCGTGCCATGCTGGAGGGCGATGCCCAAGGGTTGCGGCTCGAGAAGGTCTTTTATCGCGATGAGTTGCGACTGCCGGATGGTCCGGTGAGCTGGAAGGTGAAGTCGGATGTGAGCGACTGGGGATCCGGACGGCAGACCATCCCGGTGGAGGTGTTGGTCAACGGCAAGCCGGAGACGGTGATTCAGGTTGCGGCCATTTTCAAGCAGTCGCTCCGCTATCCGGTGCTCAAACGGTCGCTCAAGCGCGGCGAAGTAGTGCGCGAGGGCGATATCAAGTGGATGGAGGGCGATGTGAAGAATCCGCCCGCCGGCATGGTGGAGAGTGCCAAGGATATTCTCGGCATGAGCGCCACCCGGAGTGTCACCCCGGATCGCCCTTTGCAGGCTGAATGGTTCTCGTCGCCCCAGGTGGTGGCGCGGGGGGAGCGGGTACGGGTGGTGGCGGTTTCGGGCGCGCTGCGCATCGAATCCACGGCGGTGGCCAAGAATCCGGGCCGGGTGGGGGAGATTGTGTCGATGGAGAATCCGGACAGTCACAAACGGTTCGATGCGCGCATCACCGGTCCGGGCCATGCGGAAGTGATTTGGTAGTCTTGCGTAGTAAGGAGTGGGGTGAGAGATGAACGGATTGGCCAAGATGTTCCTCCTCGTGCCGGTGTTGCCGATCGTGATCACCGGTTGCGGGATGACCCGAGCTTCCGAGCGTCCGCCGGCGCCGATCGCCATCGTGCAGCCCACGCCGCCCGAGACGCTGGCGCCCAAGAAGGGGTCGATCTGGCAGACCACGGATCGCAATACCCTGTTTCTGGACAACAAGGCGCGCAACATCGGCGATGTCGTGATGGTGAAGGTGTCGGAGAATCCCATCGCCACCAAGAACGCCAAGACCAAGCTCGAGCGCACCAACGACAACACCTTGAGCATGACCAACGCGCTCGATGTGCGCAAACTGCTGAAATTGAACAATCCCGCCCTGGCGGGTGAGGCTTCGGCCAGCAGCACCAACAACTTCGAAGGCAAGGGCGACATCGCCCGCCAGAGCAAGCTCGAAGCCAAGATCTCCTGTCTGGTCACCCAGGTCATGGCCAACGGCAATCTGCGCATCGAGGGGCGGCGCGACATCACCCTCAACAACGAAAACGAGTACATCATCCTCTCCGGCGTGATCCGTCCGGAAGATATCAGCGCGGACAACTCCGTGACCTCGGATCAGATCGCCGACGCGCGCATCGAGTTCTCCGGCGACGGGGATCTGGATGATCAACAGCGCCCGAGCTGGATCGGTCGCTTTCTCACCACCATCAATATTCTGTGATCGGCATGAAAACCTTCCGCCGTTGCCCGCATTGGATCCTGGCCCTGTTGATCGCCGCGCCGGGGTTGGTGAACGTCCCCGAGGTCGAAGCCGCGCGGTTGAAGGACGTGGTCGAGATCGAAGGGGTGCGCGACAACCCCTTGACCGGCTTCGGACTGGTGGTCGGTCTCAACGGTTCGGGCGACTCGAGTGCCGCCTTCACCAATCAGTCGTTGAAAATGATGCTCGAGCGCATGGGGATCTCCGCGGATCAGCAGGTGAAGGTGAAGAACGTCGCCGCGGTGATGGTCACCTCCACCCTGCCGCCGTTCGCCCGTCAGGGCAGCAAGCTCGACGTGATGATCTCCTCGTTGGGCGATGCCAAGACCCTCCAGGGCGGCACGCTGATCCTGACCCCCTTGAAGGGCGCGGATGGCCGCATCTATGCCGTGGCCCAGGGTGCGTTGATCGTCGGTGGTTTCTCGGCGGGTGGGGGCGGGGCCTCCCAGCAGAAGAACCATCCCACGGTGGGCCGCATCTCGGCGGGCGCCACGGTGGAAAAGGAGATCGAATTCGAGTTGAACAAGGAGCAGCAGTTGCAACTCTCCCTGCGCAACCCGGACTTCACCACCGCCAACCGCATCGTGCAGTCGATCAACGACGTCTTCGGCAAGCCGTTGGCCTCGGCCAGGGACTCCGGCACGATTACGTTGATGATCCCGCCGGATTATCAGGGCAAGGTGGTCAATTTCGTCTCCCGTCTCGAATCCGCGCAGATCGATCCGGATCAGCGGGCGCGGGTGGTGTTGAACGAGCGTACCGGCACCATCGTCATGGGCGAGAACGTGCGGGTTTCCACCGTGGCCTTGGCTCATGGTGGTCTGAGCATCAAAATTCGCGAGGAGCCGAAGGTCAGTCAGCCCAACGCCCTTTCCAAGGGCACCACCGTGGTGACGCCGGGCGGTTCGCTCACCGCCGAGGAGAAGGATGCGCGGGTGTTGGAGATGCCCGAGGGGGTGACCCTGGGTGATCTGGTGCGCGGATTGAACGGTGTGGGCGTGACCCCCCGTGATCTGATCGCCATTTTGCAATCGATCAAGGCCGCCGGCGCCTTGCAGGCCGATCTGGAGATCTTGTGAGCAATGGCGTGAACATGCCGCCGCTGCCGCCGGCCCCGACGCCGGTGGCCAAACCGGCGCTCCCGTCGATCTCCAAGGCGGATCAGAAGCGGCTGAACGACGCAACCGCCGATTTCGAGGCGATGTTCATTCAGCAGCTTTTCAAATCCATGCGTCGTGCCGTGCCCGAGGATCCCAATGGACGGCTGTTCGCCAAGAGTTCGGGTGAGAAGATCTTTCAGGAGATGCTGGATTCCGAGTACTCCAAGAACATGAGTCGCGGCAACAGCGGCCTGGGATTGAAGGAGGCGATCTTCAAACAGGCGGTCGCCCGTCAGATCGGAGAGGTGACGGAAGCGCAAGCCGCGCTCGATCGATCGAAAAAAACCGAGAATTCCTTAAACGCTGTCGCGCAATCGCCGATAGGTAAGGGAGGGGTGGCAAAACCCGGATTTAATCCGTATGCTATCCGCGACACTCATTTACCAGCGGCGGGCAATCCAACACGCGTCGGCCCCGCGGATCCGGTGAACGATCGGGATTCTTGACACCATGGAATCGCCGGTTTCGGATCGGGATTGAAGGAAGAGATCTTAAGCATGGTCACGAGAATCAAGAGCGTCAATGTTGGACAACTCGGTCGCATCTCTCGCAAGCGCACCGGGGGCAAGTCGAGTGCCGGAGCGGGCAGTGCTTCAGGTGCGTCGCGTTCGGACGACGCGCAGTTCTCCTCGGGCGCCCGGGTCATGGGGCTGGCCAACGAGGCGATCGAGAACGCCCCCGAAGTGCGGGTGGAGCTGGTGGAACCGATCCGCGAGGCCTTGGCCGGTGGACGTTATCAGGTCTCCAGTCTGGAGGTGGCGGACAAGATTTTGCGTCAGGTCCTGATGGAACGTAAGAAATCCATTTGATACACTTGGGATTGATCGACTGATGTCATCCTCTTCCTTCGACGCGGTTGCCGAAACGCAACGTCTGACGTCCCTGCTCGATCCGATGATCGGACTCTTCGAGCGACTGTTGCCCCTGTTGGAACAGGAACGTCTGGCGTTGAAGGAGCGCAGTCCCGAGCAATTGGAGCACGCCACCCGTCGGGTCGAGGAGGTGCTGGTCGAGATCAAGCGGTTGGACTTGTCCCGACAGGGCCAGGCGCTGCGCATGGCCCAGGCGTTGGGATTGAAGGACGACGCGGTGAATCTCAAGGAGTTGGACAAGGCCATGGGCGGCAATACCGGGCTGTTGTCCTATCGCCAGCGCCTGCGAGACTCCATCGAGCGGGCCGAGCGATCCAACCGCGAAAATCAGGCGATTTTCAAGGGGGTTCTGGTGGCTACCGAGACCATGCTGCGGGCACTCAAGGGGAGTACGCAAGGTCAAACGACCGCGTATGACCGGCGGGGATTCCGGCAGAGTGGACCGGGTTACCACTTTTTATCCAAGCAATTCTAGCAACCCAATGGCGAGGGGTGGAACGCGCGCCGGGGTGGGGAGACCTCGGAGCTGTCGATCGTTCCTCGCGCCCAGGGAGGGGATGGTTCCATGTTGATACTGACGCGCAGAATCGGTGAGAGCCTGAACATCGGTGACGAGATCAAGATCACCCTGTTGGGCATCAAGGGCAACCAGGTGCGCATCGGCATTGACGCCCCCCGCGATGTGGAGGTGCATCGCGAAGAGATCTACGACAAGATCAAGCGTGAAACCCGTAAGGCCAACACCAAAATGTCCATCGATACCCTGGACGAGGCCTCCCGCATTTTATCCCGAACCTGACCCATCTTTCGTATGCACCGTGGGACTTCCGATGGGAGTTGCGCGGTGATCGTGGGGATTTCCCCATTCGGCAAGTTGGCGCTCAAGCGAAACGGTGTGGACGCGGCCTTGAAAGTGCGATAGAATCTCTTTCGAAGGCATAATGCGTTTCATTGTAGTCGGAGAGCACCATGACCGCCGCCGTGATCACTTTCGACACCCTGGCCTTCGTCAAAGAGCTGGAGACCGCCGGCGTGCCCGCGCCCCAGGCCGAAGCTTAAGTGCGCGCCTTGACCAGCGTCTTGCAGCAGGTGGAGGAGTCGTGCTCCAACGAGTTGGCCACGAAGGGGGATATTCTGCGCCTGGAGCGGGATATCGCGGAGATCAGAAGGGACATCGAACTGCTGCGCGCGGATGTGGGCAGGGATATCGAGGCTTCCAAGATCGATGTCATCAAATGGGTCGCCGGCATGTTCATCGCCCAAACCGCCCTGATCCTCGGGGGGCTGTTTGGGGTGTTGAAGGGGCCAGACATCCCGCTGCATCCGCAACCCGCCGTGGCCCAGGAGATGCGTCTGCCGGCCCCCGTGCTGCCCAATCCGGTTGCCTTGCCGCCGGCGCGGTAGTTCCCGATGCCGCGTGGTTCGCGTCGCTCAACAGAGCCTGGCGAAATTCCCGTTTGACGGCTCCAATCCCCATAACGCCCCTCCCCGCGTTGTTCGTAGTAGTAGGCGTGAAACCCCTTGAACCCGGCGATGCGTCGCTTGATGATGTTCTGGTGGGTCTGGCGCGCTTCGGATGAGGTTCGCATGCGAGAACGACGGGATTTGGTTTCTTGATGCCGGTCAAAGTGTATCTGAATTTACGTTGTTCGGACAAGTGGCCTGCCTTGCGTCTGCTTCGGGGTGCCGGGTGATAGGCGACTTTCTTGCTGAATCGGGCCTGGATCTGTCATGATCTGCTTGTGTCCGGGATGGCCGGGCGTGTTGAAATTTTGGTATCCACATCTTCTTTTGTCAGGCATCCGCATGCGACGCATACCCTCTGAACCCGTGCTTCAACCCGTTGATCTGGCCCGTTGTGGCGAGTTGCCCGACTGTCCGCTGGCCGATGCCGCGCGGGTGGCCGGGGTGGCTGATGAGGCGATGTTGCGTTATCTGGAGGAGGCCAACAGCGTGCCCGGAGATGGGCGCATCCGGCTGGGGGTGTTGATTCGCGCGGCCTTCACCTTGTTGGGACGCAAGGAGAACCAGGCGGCGATGTTGCGTCAGCAGCTCTCCGCGACGTTGGATCGGGAGCGACAGCTCACCGAGACGTTGCGTGCCGGATTGCTGGGATCCGGGGTGGTGGTGGCCGCACCCCGCGTGGAGGAGCGGCAGAGCGTCGAGAGTTCCGCGCCCGTGGCCGCGAAGGCGTCACCCGCCAAAAAGAAGAAAAAGCGCTAGCCCAAGCTGTTTTTTGGTCATCCCACAAAAGAAGAGAACCATGCCGCGCTTGCGCCAGGATCTGCTCATCGCCTACCTGACCGCCGCCGCCGTGACCGCGCATCTGCTCGAGGCGGCCCTGCCCGGCCCCGGACCCTGGTTCAAACCCGGCCTGGCCAACATCTTCACCCTGGTCGCCTTTTTTCTGCTTGGCTGGCGGGCCGCCGTGGCCGTGACCCTGCTGCGTATTCTCGCATCCTCCCTGGCATTGGGGATTCTGTTCACCCCCGGATTTTTCTTGAGCCTGGCCGGTGGCTGCGGCGCCATCGTCCTGCTTGGCCTGGTGCGTCTTCTACCCGATGTGGGTCTGGGTCCGGTGGGCCTGTCGCTGTTGGCGGCCATGGCCCACATGGCGGCGCAAAGCGTCGCGGCCTGGATCTTGCTGATTGGTCATATCGGGATCCTCAGCGCCCTGCCGTGGCTTCTGGCCGGCTCCTGGATCACCGGGATCTTCAATGGTTTGTTGACATTCCTGCTGTTGGAACAACTCGAGCGTCACCGGCAGCTTCTCACCGACCCATGAACGCCATCCAGGAAGCGGGTTCCATCTCCGGGCCTGGGGTGTTGCCACCCCTCCGGCACCATTCGCCATGGTTGGCCCTGGTGCTATCCCTGTTCGTGCATGCGCTGTTTCTGGCGCGCATCGACCTGCTCGCCCCCAAAATCACCAAGAAGATCGATCCGACCGCCTTTACCGTGGAGATGATCCCCCTGTCCGCCCCCAGGGAGACCATCCCCGAACCCTTGCCCGCACCTCCCGAACCCGAGCCGCCCCCACCCGAATCGCCGCCGATCCCGAAGCCGGCCCCCGCGCCGCCCCTGGAGCCGGCCCCGCGACTGGAAGGGGTCAAGCC
>JADGAY010000119.1 GCA_015231775.1 Magnetococcales bacterium
TCAACTTTCTGCCCCTCTTGGACCAGAATCTCCCGAATGATCCCCCCTTCGAGATGCTGGATCTGCTGCAACTGACTCAAGGGGACGATCTTGCCCTCCGCGAGGCTCATGATGTCCAGCTTGCCGACCTGGGCCCAGAGGATCAGCAGCCCGAAGGCGATGCCGAGTCCGAGGTTGAACAGGGTTTGCAGACGATGGGATTCGGGCCTCTCCGGGGGGGGAGCCGGCAGGGGCTCGAGGCTGGTCGGTTTGGCGGCTGCTTCGGTCTGGAGGGCGGGCGGCTGTCCCTGGGGGTTGGCGCGCACGGTTGGAACCGGCTTGACATCCAGATCGCAGCTCCAATTGGCATTGGTCAGCAGTTTGTCGTTGCTGGAGAAGAGGATGATGGTGCGTCCGCGGGCGCGGAGATTCTGGATCACCCGTGCCACCTGCTGACAGCCATCCGGATCCAACCCCTCGAACGGTTCATCCAGCAGCACCAGTCGTCCATCCCCCACCATCGCCCTGGCCAGGGCCAGGCGCCGTCGGATGCCGAACGGGAGGCTGGCGCCCCCCCTGGTCAAGATGCGCCCCAGACCCTCGGGGCTTTCGGTGACGAACCGTTCGAGACCCACCTCCCGCAGGATGAGGTGCAGACGCGCCTCGGTGACCCGCGGATCGAGAATGGCGAGATTATCTTGGAGGGAGCCCTCGAAGAACTGGACCTCCTGGGGCAGGTAGACCACCTGGCGCCGCCACCAGGCGGGTTGCAGTTGACGCAGATCGATGCCATCCGCCAGGATGGCCCCGCGTGCCGGATCGATCAAGCCCATGAGCAGGCGGGCAAGGGTGGTTTTGCCACTGCCGTTGCCGCCATGCACCAGCAGCAACGCCCCCGGTTGCAGCGTCAGGTTGAGCGACTCGAACAGCACCGAGGCCGATCCGGGGTGGTGGAAGGCCATGTCCGCGAAACCGATGCGTCCGGCGTAAAGGGGGGGGTGCGTCCCCTGCTCGGACTCGAGCGGGGCCTCGAGGAGTCGCTTGAGAAAGATCAGCGACTGTTTGGCCTGCACCAGACTGGTATGCAGTTGGGAATGTCTGCCGATCAGCCCCAGGGCGCGGGCAGAGAGCAGATTGATGCCGATCAGGGTTCCGGTGTCCAGTTTGCCGGCCACCACCAACTGCGCGCCGAGAGAGATCACCACCAGGGTCAGGAGCCCCTGTCCCGACTGGGCCAGGGATTGCAGCAGGGATTGCAGGCCATGCAGGATGCGCCGGTGCCCAACCGTCTCCGAGAACCGCTCTCCCAGCAACCGTTCCAGCCAGGGGGCGGCGTTGGCGCAGCGGACCAGATCGAGGTGTTGATAGGAGGCCTGGATCATGCCGAGGCGCGCCTGGGATTGGGCGAGTTCGCTGGATTGGTCGTTGGCCGAGCGTCCAAAGGCGAAATTGGCCAGGGTCATGACCACCAGCACCACCAGCACCGCCAGGCCCAGCTCCCCGTTGAGCAGAAAGATCGCCAGGCAGAACAGGGCGGAGAACGGCGCATCGGTCAATCCCAGCAGATTGACCGGGGACCAGGTGGCCTGAAGCTGATTCATGGCGCGCATGGCTTCCGGATGGGTTTGGGAGCCCATCCGTTCCAGATGGGGAATCCGGCCACGGGCCAGCACCGCGAAGAGTCGATCCTGCAACCCCTTTTCCGGCTGACGCAGCAGGAGTTCCGCCATGCGATGCCGGGCCTGACGAAACCCGAACTCCAGAATCACCGCCAACAGCAGACCCGCCGCCAGGGTGATCAGGGTGGAGGAGATGCCATGTCCGAGATAACGGTTGAAGACATGAATCACGAACAGCGAGGATGCCAATCCGAGCAGATGGATGATCAGGGAGGCGATCAGAATCTGCGTGCCCAATCCCGGCTGTTGAACCAGCCGTTCCCACAGTGTGAACGGATAGGCCATACTGCGTTTGGTTTCGTCCATGGTATCGCGCCAAACCAGTTTGATACGTTGTTGGAAATGAAAGCGCGCGATGCATGGTCATGGAGCCGCCCCGCGCCTCACGCCCAGTCCTGGTCCTCTCCTGAATCTGCCATCAGGCGGTCATGGGCAGGATGCGCCCACCCTGGCCCCCGGCACGGCAGCGCGCGAGGCACAGGCCGCGCCCCATCCCCACCCATGCCGTGCCCGGCATGGGCGTTCCAAACCGGACCTCACCGTCCGCGCCTGGATCCATTGGAACACTTTTCGTTCCAGATCTCCACCCCCCGCGATCCGGGGTATCAAGATCCCGTTTCCACCGGTTGCCACCGCAGGATCAGGCGAACTTGACAGCCTCGTATTGCTGCCAGGGTGCGCATCCAAGAGGATCCAACGTCTGCCCAGGGGGTGTCGTGGGATGACGCCGATGGTATCCTGGCGATCGTTGGCGCGGCGTTGCGGGCGACCATTGAACGCAATCGACGGATCTGGGATCATGTCGGGTGATCGTCGCGCATGGATTGTCGTCTTGAGGAGTTGCCACGCATGTCCCTGGAACCGTTTATCCGTAATCGTCTGGCCGAACGTCGCACCCTCGGAGAGGCGCCGATTCTGCTCATGTCCCATCTGGTGCTGGGTCACCCCTCCCTGGAGGAGAACCGGCGGGTGATCGATGCCATGGCCGGGGCGGGTGTGGAGTTGATGGAGTTGCAAATCCCCTTTTCCGAGCCGATCGCCGATGGTCCGGTGATCGCCCAAGCCAATCAGCACGCCCTGGACGGAGGGTTTCGGGTGGCCGATGGTCTGGCGTTCGCCCAAGAGATGATCCAACGTCATCCGGGCGTTGCCTTTCTGATCATGACCTATGCCAACATCCTCATGGCGTATGGGGTGGAGCGGTTCATGCGCGCCGTCGCCGGGATGGGCATTCGCGGCTTGATCATTCCCGACTGGCCGCCCCAGGAGGCGGCTGAACCGATGGGGTTGAGCGTGAAGATGGGCATCGATTGGGTGCAGTTGTTCACCCCCACCTCGACGGATGAGCGGTTGAACTATATCGGTGGATTGGCGCGCGGATTTTGTTACTGCGTGGCGCGCAAGGGGGTCACGGGCACGCATACGGATTTCAACGCCGATTTGACCCAATTCCTGACCCGGTGTCGTCAGGTGACCGGGGTGCCGTTGGCGGTGGGTTTCGGTGTCAGCACCCCCGCGGACGTGGCGGCCCTGAGCGGACAGGCGGAGATCGCGGTGGTGGGCACGGCGGCGATGCGGATTCATGCCGAACAGGGTGCCGAAGCAGTGGGGGGGTTCTTTCGTGGTTTGAGATAGCAAGCGCGTGCTGTTCAGGGGGGCCGTGGCCCCGTGATCCCGGCCATGGTGGGGCCTGAATGGTTACGGCTGCATCGCGTCACAGTCGTGGGGCCCCACCCCACCCGGCCCCTCCATCATCAGCCGCCTCATCGCACCGTCACGCATGTCCGAACTCTCCCACGATGTGCTGATCATCGGCGCCGGTCCAGCCGGCCTGGCCGCCGCGCTGCACCTGAAACGACAACACCGTGACCTGAACATCGCGGTCCTGGAAAAATCAGCCCGCATCGGCGCGCACCTGCTCTCCGGCGCCCTCCTCGATCCCCACGACCTCATCCCCCTGCTGACCCCGGCGGAGATCGCCACCGCACCCCTGGGACCGGAGGTCACCCGCGAAACCCTGCTCCATCTGACACGCCACCACGCCATCCCCCTGCCCCACGGCTGGTCCCATCGCGGCTGCCGCATGCTCGCCCTGGGGAGCTTCTGTCGCTGGCTGGCCGGGCTGGCGGAAAGAGCCGGGGTGGAGATCTATACGGGCTTCGCCGCCCAAGAGCTGCTGTGGGAGGGCGAACGGGTGCTCGGCATCCGCACCGGCGCGCTGGGATTGAATGGCCGGGGCGAGCCCGGACCCGGCTTCGAGCCCGGCCTGGAGATGCGTGCCTCGGTAACCATCCTGGCCGAGGGGTGCCGGGGTCACCTGACCGGAGAGCTGATCCAAAAGCTCGACCTCAAGCACGGTCGGCCTCCCCAAACCCATGGCCTGGGCTTCAAGGAGCTGTGGAAGATCCCCACCGATCAGAGCGACGAAGGGGTGGTGCATACCCTCGGCTGGCCCCTTGCCCAATCCCAACACGGGGGCGGATTCCTCTATCCCGTCGCACCCGGACGGCTGGCCATCGGTTGGGTGGTCGGCTTGGACTATCGGGATCCCTGGTTCGACCCGTTCGTGGCCTTCCAGCACTGGAAAAACCATCCGCGCATCCGCGCCCGGCTCGCCCATGGCCAACCGCTGGCCTTCGGTGCCCGCACGCTGGTGGAGGGCGGGTGGTCGTGCCTGCCGCGTCTGGTGTGTGATGGGGGCGTGCTGATCGGGGATGCGGCGGGTTTTCTGGATGCCGCCCGTCTGAAGGGGATCGGCAACGCCATCCAATCCGGGGTGGCCGCCGCGGAAGGGGTGGTCGCGGCCTGCGAAACCGGGGATTTCTCCGCCGCCGGCCTGGGCGGCTACCCGGAACGGGTCGAGGCATCGGCCTGGATGGCACGACTCAAGGAGGTGCGCAACGTGCGACCGGGATTTCGCGCCGGACGGCTCCCCGGACTGCTCAATGCCGCCTGGGAACGGTTCAGCCGGGGCCGTTCCCCCTGGAACTGGCGCTGGTCCATCTCCGATCGGGCCCGCTTGCGGGAGGTGACCCCTGGCAGCGCACCGATGACCATGCCCGAACCCGCCCCCTGGATTCTCGATCGCTCCACGGCGCTCTCTTTAAGCGCCCTCCGTCACCGGCACGATCAACCGCGCCATCTGCGGGTGCAGGATCCGGAGCGGCTCTTGAACGCGGGGAGAAGCCGCTTTGCCAATCCCGAAACCCGTTATTGTCCCGCCGGGGTCTACGAGGTGAAGTTCCCGCCCGAGGTGGAACAGGCGGTTTCGCGCATCCGTTCGGAACGGTGCCTGCACTGCAAGTGCTGCGACATCAAGGATCCGCTGGACACCATCCGCTGGACCCCGCCCGAGGGGGGGAGCGGTCCGGATCATGGGGCGATGTGATCAGCCGGGGGAACAGCGCCACCGATCTCCCCCAGCGCCGCCAACGCCTCCAGCAGGTGTCGGGCATCCCCCTCCCCATGGGCGGCACTCAACGACACCCGCAGCCGCGCCGTCCCCTTGGGCACGGTGGGCGGACGAATCGCCATGGCCAGAATCCCGTGCGCCTCCTCCAACCGCCGGCTCGCCTCCATCGCCACCGCGCTCTCCCCCAGAATCACCGGAATGATCTGACTGGCGGAATGCCCGGTGTCCAAACCCAACCCCCGCACCCCCCGCCGCAACCACGCCGCCCGCTCCAGCAACCGCCCCCGGACCCCATCGAGGGTGGGGAGCAGCTCCAACGCCGCGTCCATGGCCCCGAGCACCGCCGGCGGCAACCCGGTGGAATAGATCAACCCCGCGCAGCGCTGCACCAGATAATCCCGCAACGCCGGTGAACAGGCCACATAGGCGCCGAATCCCCCCAACCCCTTGCTGAAAGTCCCCATCACCAACTCCACCGCGCCCGGATGGGCCGCGGCCAGGCCGAAACCAGCCGGACCGAACACCCCGGTGGCATGCGCCTCGTCGAGAAACAGAAAGGCCCCGAAACGCTCTTTCAACCCGATCAGAGCGGGCAGATCCACCGCATCCCCATCCATGCTGAAGAGAGTTTCGGTGAGGATGAACCGCGGACCCGGCTGGTGGGCATGTTTCTCAAGCAGCGCTTCCAGATGGTTCAGATCGTTGTGACGGTAACGGATCTGCCGCACCCCGGCGGCCAGACAGCCGTGATGCAGACTGGCATGGTTGAGCCGGTCGCCAAAGACCAGGGGTTCGCCACCCAACACCTGCCGGTCGAGGAGTGCCGCCAGCAACGTGGCATTGGCCTGGAAGCCGGCATTGAAGACCAGCGCCGCGCCACTCCCCTTCCCCGCCGCCAGCCGCGCCTCGACCTGCTCGAAAGGGGCGAGATTGCCGCACACCAACCGCGAGGCCGAGGCCGAACAGCCCCAACGGGCGGTCCAGTCCCGGGCCCGCTCGATGAGGAGCGGATGGTCCGCCAGGCCCAGATAGTTGTTGGAGGAGAAGTTGATCAGGCGGCGTCCCGCCTTGTCGATCCGCCCGCCGGGTGCCGGCAGCATCGGCACCAGCCGTCGGCTCCGTCCCTCGTCCGCGCAACGGAGGAGAAAGGCCTCATAGGCATGACCGGGCATCCGGATCACTCCGACGCATCCGGCATGGGAATCCAGCGCCGGTTGATGTAGGCCTCCAGCGGCTGAAAACGGGATTTGTAACGCATCTTCGGACAGTTGTCGATCCAGTAGCCGAGATAAACCCAGTCAAGCCCCAACTGCCGGGCCAGCTCCACCTCCCACAGGATCGCCAGGGTGCCGAGTCCGCGCGCGCGCTCTTGCGGGTCGAAGAAGGTATAGACCGCCGAAAGGCTCGTGCCGGTCACATCATAGACCGCGGACATCACCAGACGTCGTTGCACCCGGAAATCGGCGAAACGGACCGCGCACCAGTCGGAGTGCAAAAACTCCATGAACTCCTCGAGTTCCGGATCGGCCATGGGACCATCGCCATGCCGGCTGTTGATGTAACGGCGATACAGGGCGAAATGCTCGTCGGAGAAGACCGGTCGGCCCGACTGCACCTCCAGATCGCGATTGCGCCGGATCACCCGACGCATCGAGGTTGAGGTCACGAACTCCCGAACGCGGATCCGCACCGGCACGCAGGCGTCACACTCGCGGCACCAGGGGCGGTAGACCAGATTGCCGCTACGCCGGAAACCGGTGGCGAGCAGAAAATCATAACGCGCCATCTCCATGGCGAATTCCGGGTTCACATACAGGGTGCTGGCCACCGGCCCGGTCAGATATCCGCACATATGGGGCGGACTCAAGATCAGCTCCAGCGGTCGATGGCTGTTTTCGATGGGTAGGGGTTCGGTCATGCAACGCCACCTTGCAATCCGTTGGGAAAGAACGCACCATGTTTTTCTTACCGCGTAACGCCCATGCGGGGTTTCACGGTCGGGGGGTGAGGGGGTTCTCCCCCCCAATCATGCAAGTTTCTTGGCGGGAGTTGCAAGCATGTTCAAGGGGACCACCATCCTTTCGGTCCGTCGCGGCGCGAGCGTGGTGATGGCCGGTGACGGCCAGGTGACACTCGGCTCGACGGTGATCAAGGCCAATGCCCGCAAGGTGCGCTTCTTGAAAGAGAGTCGCGCCCTGGCCGGATTCGCCGGTTCCACCGCCGATGCCTTCACCCTGTTCGAACGGTTCGAGGCCAAGCTGGTCAAGCACGGGGGCATTCTCTCCCGCGCCGCCGTGGAGCTGGCCAAGGATTGGCGCACCGACCGCATGTTGCGGCGGCTGGAGGCGATGCTGGCCGTGGCCGACGCCACCCACAGTCTGTTGATCTCCGGCACCGGGGATGTCCTGGAGCCGGAAGAGGGGATCCTGGCCATTGGTTCGGGTTCTCCTTATGCGCTCTCCGCGGCCCGGGCACTGTTGCGACATACCGAACTGCCCCCCCGCGAAATCGTGGAACGGGCCATGGGCATCGCGGCGGAGATCTGTGTGTATACCAATTCCAATCTCATCATTGAAGAGTTGTAAATGTCCGAGTTCACGCCGCGCGAGATCGTCTCCGAACTGGATCGCTTCATCATCGGCCAAAACGATGCCAAACGGGCCGTGGCCATCGCCCTGCGCAACCGCTGGCGGCGGCAGAGGCTCGATCCGACCATGCGCGAGGAGGTCTATCCCAAGAACATCCTCATGATCGGCCCGACCGGCGTGGGCAAGACCGAAATCGCCCGCCGCCTGGCCAAACTCTCCGACGCCCCCTTTTTAAAGGTCGAGGCCACCAAATTCACCGAAGTCGGGTACGTGGGCCGGGATGTGGAGTCGATCATCCGGGATCTGACCGACATGGCGGTCAAGATGGCGTTGGAGCGTTCCAAGCAAGAGGTGCGCCGACAGGCCGAGGAGGCTGCCGAGGAGCGCATTCTCGACGCCCTGCTACCCAGTCCCAACGTCGCGTATGGGACGGTGGAGAGCGTATCGGCCCTGCCGGGGGATTCGGGCACCCGCCAGAAGTTCCGCAAGATGCTCCGCGAGGGGAAGCTCGACGAGCGTGAAATCGAGATCGATCTGCGCGAACAGCGCAACGGTCCGACCCTGGAGGTCTTCACCCCCCAGGGGATGGAGGGGATCAACATCTCCGAGATGCTCGGCTCGGTCTTCGGCGGTGCCCGTCCCACGCGCCGCAAGGCCACGGTGAAGGAGGCCCTCAAGCTGCTCATCGACGAGGAGGCCGGCAAGCTGGTGGACCGGGAGAAGTCCAAGCGCGCCGCCCTGGAGCGGGTCGAGCAGGCGGGCATCGTCTTCATCGACGAGCTGGACAAGGTGTGCGCCCGCAATGGTGAGTTCCGCGGCGGCGCGGATGTCTCCCGCGAGGGGGTGCAACGCGACCTGCTGCCCCTCGTGGAGGGGACCACGGTGAGCACCAAGCATGGCATGGTCAAGACCGATCACATTCTGTTCATTGCCTCGGGTGCGTTTCAGCTCGCCAAGCCGTCGGATCTCCTTCCGGAGTTGCAGGGACGTCTGCCGATCCGGGTGGAGTTGAAGAGTCTCGGGGTGGAGGAGTTTCTGCGCATCCTCACCGAGCCGGAGAACGCCCTGACCCGGCAATACGCGGCGTTGCTGGCCACCGAGGAGGTGGTGTTGGAGTTTGCCGAGGATGGCATCCGCGCCCTGGCCGAGATCGCCGCCAAGGTCAACGAGACCACCGAGAACATCGGCGCGCGGCGTTTGCACACGGTCATGGAGAAGCTTCTGGATGAGATCTCCTTCACCGCCCCGGACCGACGCGGGGAGCGGCTGGTGATCGATGGTCCGTTCGTGCGCGGCCAGTTGCAGGATCTCTCCGAGAACGAGGATCTCTCCCGCTATATTTTGTGAGGCGGTCATGGAACGAGCCAGTCACATCGGTATCGGGGAAGAGTCGAACCGAATCGGGATCGAGGCCTCCGATGGTGGGGACCTCTCCGAGCTGGTGCTGCGCATCGTCGAGGCGGTGGGTCCGGAACAGATCATTCTCTTCGGATCACGGGCGCGTGGGGAGGCCAACGCGGAGTCGGATCTGGATCTACTGATCGTGGAACGGGAGGAGTTTTCCGGGCGCAGTCGTTGGGGCGAGCTGCAAACGATTCGTCGCGCCATTCGCGATGTTCCGGTTGCCAAGGATATTCTCCTCTACAGCCGCTCCGAGGTGGAACATTGGCGCCTCTCGATGAATCATGTGGTTGCGCATGCCCTGCGGGAGGGCAAGTCCCTGTATGAACGATCCTGATCAGGCCCGCATGTTGTTGAATATGGCCTTCAAGGACCATCGCGCCTTGCGGGCGATGCGGGATCTGGATGAGGTGGCCACGGAAATCTTTGGCTTTCATGTTCAGCAGGCCATTGAAAAAGGGATCAAGGCATGGTT
>JADGAY010000120.1 GCA_015231775.1 Magnetococcales bacterium
GCTCTGTCGCGACAACCGCATTCCGTTGTGCGTCTTCTCCATTCTGGAGCGGGGGGGCTTGGCGGCGATCCTCTCCGGGGAGCCGAGAGGCACCACCATCGGTTTTGCCGGCGACGGACAGCCATGATATCCTGGCCATTGACCCTGACTCGGCCTGCCGAGGCGGGGGGAGCGTAGGGGTGCCACCGGTCCGGCGCAAGGCATGACCGTTTCTTGTTTGAGTCGCCATTTTTTGACCATTGTCTTGGGAGAGACCGGATGATCGACCCCGTTGTGATGCAAACCCTGGATCAACGCATGAGCAAGACCATCCTGGCGCTCAAGGAGGATCTGTCCGCCGTGCGCACCGGGCGCGCCTCGACCAACCTCCTGGACCGGATCATGGTGCATGCCTACGGTTCGGATACTCCCTTGAATCAGGTCGCCACCCTCAATGTTCCGGAACCGCGTCTGATCACCATCCAGCCTTGGGACAAAAAGCTCATCAAGGCGATCGAGAAGGCGATCCTGGAGTCGGATCTGGGGCTGAATCCCTCCAACGACGGGATCTTGATTCGCGTTCCCCTGCCGGAACTCAACGAAGAGCGGCGCAAGGAGCTGGTCAAACTGGTCCAGAAGACCGGGGAGCAGACCAAGGTGGCGTTGCGCAACGTGCGACGCGAGGCCATGGAGATGTACAAGAAGCAGGAGAAGAACAAGGAGATCTCCCAGGACGATCTGCGCCATCTGGAAAAGGTGGTTCAGGATCACACCGATCAGCGCGTCAAGGAAGTCGATGAGGTCGTGGCCCACAAAGAGGCCGATGTGTTGCGGGTGTGAGTTGCATGATGGGGGTGTTCTTCTCATCCTTCGATCCCGGAACCCCGGAAGGGAGCCTGGGGGTCGGGTTTTCTCCAATCGGGTTGTTACGTAGACGGTCATGACCCCTGTACCTCCAGAGAAGATGCCCAGGCACATTGCCATTGTCATGGATGGCAATCGGCGTTGGGCCAAGGCCCGTTTTCTGCCCAAGATCGAGGGCCATCGGCGTGGGGTCAAGGCGGTGCGACGCACGGTCGAGGCCTGTCTCGATCTCCAGGTGCCGACCCTGACCCTCTACACATTCTCGTCGGAGAACTGGAACCGGCCCGAGGAGGAGGTCTCTTCGCTGATGAACCTGCTGGCCATCCATCTGCGCAAGGAGATGGACGAGTTGGTGGAGGAGAAGGTACGGTTTCGGGCTCTGGGACGGATCAACGAGCTGCCGGGGAATATTCAAACCCTGGTGCGTGAGTTGGAAGAGAAGACCCGGAACAACACCCGGTTGGATTTCAACATCGCCCTGAACTACGGCGGACGCATCGAGTTGGTGGATGCCGCCCGCTCCCTGGCACGGGAGGTGGCCGCCGGGAAGCTCGATCCCGAGGCGATCGACGAGGCCCGGCTGGCCGCCCGTCTGACCACCGCCGGACAGGTGGATCCGGATCTGCTGATCCGTACCGGGGGAGAGCAGCGCATCAGCAACTTCCTGTTGTGGCAGATGGCCTACACGGAGATGGTTTTCTTGCCGATTTTCTGGCCCGAGTTCGATGCCATGCATCTGGAACAGGCCATTCGCGAGTATGCCAGCAGGGATCGTCGTTTCGGCGCGGCCCGATAATTTTTCGTTTGATAACTTTTGGATACCACGCCGGATGATCGTTCGCGCCCTGTCCGCCCTGGCCCTGGCACCGCTTCTGATCGGGCTGATCCTGGCCGGATCCCGAGCCGCCCTCTTCGTGCTGCTGGTCGCGGCCAGCGTCCTGTTGCTCTGGGAGTGGCTGCGTCTGCGGGAACCCCTCCTCCTGATCCCCCATGTGCCGCTGATCCTGGCGCAAATCCTGATGATGTATACCGGCTACCGGGGCTATCCGGGATGGATCGGCATCCAGCTCTCCCTGATTCTGGTCGGCCTGTTTGCCTGGTCCCTGGTGGAGTATCGGCCCGGCGGGCAGGTGTCGCCGCTGGTGGGATTCCGTTTCATGGGGGTGGTCTACTGCGGCGTGCCCTTGATGTTCATCGATGGGCTGCGGGCCATGCCCATGGGGGGCAAACTGATCTGCGTGATGTTGTTCATCGTCTGGGCCACGGATACCGGCGCCTATCTGGTGGGACGCACCTGGGGGCAGGCGAAGATCGTGCCCAACATCAGTCCGAACAAGACCTGGGCCGGCTTCTGGGGCGGCACCGGCGCCGGGGTGGTGATCGGCACGGCGGCTCTCCAGGGGTTCGGGGTGCCGTTCGGATGGGTCGAGAGCCTGGGCTTGAGCCTGCTGCTGGCCCTCTCCAGTCACGCGGGGGATCTGGTGGAATCGGTATTGAAGCGCGAAGCCGGGGTCAAGGATGCCGGTCGTCTGATCCCCGGACATGGCGGGCTTCTGGACCGGTTGGACAGTCTGTTGTTCGTGGCACCGATATTCTATTCCTACCTGCGGGTGCGTTGGAGCGGCGTGCCGTTGGGAGCGTGGTTCCTTGGCGCTTTGTGATCGACCCGCGGTGGCCAGCGCGGCCCGCCCGCGAGATGGCGCGCTGGGGCGTTCCTCGTGAAGAGATTGGCG
The DNA here is from genome assembly GCA_015231775.1 of Magnetococcales bacterium. Lineage (GTDB taxonomy): Bacteria > Pseudomonadota > Magnetococcia > Magnetococcales > Magnetaquicoccaceae > Magnetaquiglobus. The sequence continues at coordinate 2,577 of JADGAY010000120.1, forward strand.
ATCCTCGGTTCCACCGGTTCCATTGGTCTGAGCGCCCTGGATGTGGTCGCGTCCCAGCCGGAACGGTTCGAGGTCGTGGCCCTGGCCGCGGGAAGCAACCATCGGGTCATGGTCGAGCAGGCGCGGCGCTTTCGCCCGCGGGTGATCGCCCTGGCGGATGAACGGGCCGCCGAGGAGGCGCGGCGGGCGTTGGCGGGGGAGTCGATCGAGGTGCTCTCCGGCATGGCGGGGGTGGAACGGATCGGCGGATGGCCTGAGGCGACCATGGTGCTGTCGGCCATGGTGGGCGCGGCGGGGTTGCGCCCGACCCTGGTCGCCCTGCGTGCCGGCAAGGATGTGGCCTTGGCCAACAAGGAGTGTCTGGTGATCGCCGGCTCCCTGTTCATGGCCGAGGCGGTCAAGGGGGGGGCGCGGGTGATCCCGGTGGATTCGGAACACAGCGCGATTTTTCAGGTCTTGAAGAATGGACGGGCGACCCTCGATGTGGTCCCCCTGGCGACCGAACCGGGGGTGCGTCTGATTCTGACCGCCTCGGGCGGGCCGTTCCGGGGGTGGAGCCGGGAGCGTCTGGCCACCGTGACGCCCGAGCAGGCGTTGGCCCACCCCAACTGGAACATGGGACGCAAGATCACCATCGATTCCGCCACCTGCATGAACAAGGGGCTGGAGGTGATCGAGGCGCATCACCTGTTCGGGGTGGCGGCGGAGCGGATCGAAGTGGTGGTTCACCCGGAGAGCATCGTCCACTCCATGGTGGCCTATGCGGATGGGTCCGTGTTGGCGCAACTGGGGGTACCGGACATGCGCACGCCGATCGCGGTGGCGTTGGCCTGGCCGGAGCGGATCGCCGCCCCGGTGCCGGCGTTGGATCTGCCCGCCCTGGGACGCCTGACCTTTGCTGGTCCGCCGGATCCGGCGGCGTTTCCCTGTCTGGGGCTGGCGTATGCGGCGTTGCGGGCGGGTGGCGTGGCCCCGGCGGTGCTCAACGCTGCCAACGAGGTGGCGGTGGCCGCGTTTTTGGAACGTCGGATCGGCTTTCTGGATATCCCGCGTCTGATTCAGGGGTGTCTGGAGTGGCCAGATCCGGAGGGTGACGGGGTATCCCTGGAGGGGTTGCTGGCGGTGGATGGTTGGGCACGGTCTTGTGCCGAGGCGTGGATGCGGCGGCATGCGGATGGCATGGAGCGGAATTAATCGATGAGTACGGTCTTTTGGGCCATTGTGGTGCTGGGCGCGCTGATCTTCGTGCATGAACTCGGCCATTTTCTGGTGGCGCGCCTGGTGGGCGTGCGGGTGCTGGTCTTCTCGTTGGGATTCGGACCGCGCATCGCCGGTTGGAGTCGGGGCGCGGGCGAGACCGAATACCGACTCTCCGCGATCCCCCTGGGCGGATACGTGAAGATGCTCGGCGAGAACGAGGAGGATGAGGAGACTGAGGCGAAATCCGGGCAACCGGTGGTGGTCGCCGATGCCCCGGATTCGTTCGCCAATCAGGGGGTCTGGTCACGCATCGCCATCGTCTTCGCGGGTCCGGCGTTCAACTTCCTGTTTGCATTGATGGTGCTGGTCATGGCCTTCATGCTCGGGGTGGGGGAACTGCTGCCGGTGGTCGGCTCGGTGAGTCGCGGCATGCCTGCCGAACAGGCCGGTTTGAGGGTCGGGGATCGGGTGGTGGCCATCAACGAACAGCCGGTGACCCGCTGGGAGGTGTTGAGTCAGACCATCAAGCGCTCCGACGGGGTGCCGTTGCGTTTCACCGTTGAACGACCGGAAGGGCCGATTCTCCTGACCATCCAGCCGCGGGCGCAGGAGATGACCAATATCTTCGGCGAAACGGTGCGTACCTGGCTGGTTGGCATCGGACCGGGAAGCAGCACGGAGTTCGTCACCTACGGATTCTTCTCGGCCCTGGTCAAGGGGGTGGATAACGCCTGGCGCATGACCGACATGATCGTCACCGGGGTATGGAAGATCATCACCCGCTCCATCCCGGCGGACCAGATCGGCGGACCGCTGATGATCGCGGAGATGGCCGGCAAGACCGCCGAGCAGGGGGCGAGCAGCATGCTCTTCTTCATGGCGCTGATTTCGATCAATCTGGGGATCCTCAATCTTCTGCCGATCCCGGTGCTCGACGGCGGTCACCTGCTCTTTTTTCTGATCGAGGCGGTCAAGGGTTCGCCGCTCTCCGAACAGGTGCGACTGCATGCCAATCGGGCCGGCATGTTCCTGTTGATCCTCCTCATGGCCTGGGCGATGAAGAACGATTTGACCCGGATGTTCTCTGCCGGATAGCGCCTCCATTATTGAGCATGCGTTAACGGTGAACTCTTGCCCTGTCGGGTCATGTGGGGTATGTTTCTGGGATTGGTGTCCACGACTTGCCTTGAGGACGAAGATCCGCGCATGATTCCATTTCGTCGATTGTTGAAGATTCCCCTTGGCGTGGTGATGCTGACCTTCGCGGCCAACGCCTGGTCGGGTGAGGTGATTGATTCGATTCGCGTGGAAGGGATTCGACGCATCGAAGCCGATACCGTGAAAAGTCATGTCGCCGTGATTCCCGGACAACCCATGGAACCGGATGCCCTGCGCCGCAGCATCAAGGCGTTGCATGACACGGGTCTGTTCAAGGATGTCGCCATCGAGCAGCAGGGACGCGAACTTCTGGTCCGGGTGGTGGAGAACCCCACGGTCGCCAAGGTGACCTTCGAGGGGAACGACGCGCTCGGAACCGAGGATCTGCAAAAGCTCGTCCATCTGAAATCCCAGGCCCTCTTCAATCGCTCCACCACCGAACGCGACATCTCCGCCCTGCGACAGGCGTTCCGCGTCAAGGGCTTCTTCTTGGCCAAGATCGACATGGTGGTCAAAAATCTCGATCAGAACATGGTCGATGTGGTCTACAAGATCGATCAGGGCGAGAAGTCCCGGGTGCAGAAGGTGCGGATCATCGGCAACAAGGCGCTCTCCGAACGCCAACTCACCCGCAAGATGATGATCCACGAATCGGGTTGGTTATCCTGGTTCACCGAAGACGACGCCTACGACCGCGACAAATTGCAGTTCGACCAGCAACAGTTGCGCAACGCCTATCTGGACGAGGGGTATGCGCGGGTGCATGTCGATTCCTCGGTGGCTGAACTCACCCCGGATCGCAAGGCTTTCGTGATCACCCATTCGGTGCGCGAGGGGGATCGGTATCGGTTCGGCGCCATCGACGTCAAGGGGGATTTCGACGAGTTGCCCAAGGCGCGGCTGATGGAAGAGTTGCGCGTGCGTCAGGGGGAGTGGTACTCCCGCGACCAGATGCGCCAGTCGATCGAAAAGCTCACCGATCTGATCGGCGATTTCGGCTATGCCTTCCTGGATATCCGTCCCCAGACCGTTTTCGATGATCAGGCCAAAACCATCGATATCACCTTCGAGGTGGTCAAGGGGCGGCGTGTCTATGTGAACCGCATCGAGGTTGTCGGCAACACCCGCACCCGCGACAACGTGGTGCGCCGCGAGATCACCATGAACGAGGGGGATCGGTTCTCCTCCACGCAGATGCGTCGATCCAAGAAAAATGTCACGGATCTGAACTTCTTCGAGAATATCGAAATCACCACCCCCAATGCCGGCAACCCGGATCAGGTGGATGTGCGCATCAAGGTCGATGAAAAGGCCACCGGCACCTTCACCATCGGGGCTGGTTATTCGAGCATCGACCAGTTGATCGGCACGGCGAGCGTCAGTCAGAACAACTTCCTGGGTCGCGGTCAGCGCATGGTGCTCTCGACCACCCTGACCGGCAACAGCACCCAGTTCGATTTTTCGTTCACCGAACCCTACTTCATGGAGAAAAACCTTTCGGCGGGGTTTGATCTGTTCGCCAAGGAGACCGATCGGCGCCAGATGGCGACCTACACCGAAAAGGTCTATGGGGGCGCGTTGCGTCTGGGTTTCCCGATTTCCAAGAATTTGCGGGATCATCTCAGCTACAACCTCGCGCAGATCGATATCGCCGCCGACAGTGCCGTCACCTCGCGATCGATTCTCGCCCAGGCGGCACAGAGCCCCTACTGGCGTTCGATGATCAGCAACAGCCTGGTGTGGAACGATGTCAACAACACCCTCAATCCGACCCAGGGGCGCGTGCATCGCTTGACCACCGAATTCTCGGGACTCGGCGGAGACATCACCTTCGCCCGACTGTTGGTGGACAATCAGCTCTACCACCCCATCACGGATGACGAAGAGTGGGTGGCGCATGTGCGTGGTCGTGTGGGTTACATCAACGGTTTGGACAAGGAGGTGCCGATTTTCGAGCGGTTCTATCTGGGTGGTTCCACGTCGCTGCGCGGCTTCAAGCCGGGTGGCGTCGGACCGCGAACCCTGACCGAGGACGACGCCTACGGTGGACTGCACTTCGAGCAGGTCAACTTTGAACTTTTCTTCCCGATTGGCAGCATGAGCGAGAAGGGGGTCAAGGGTGTGACGTTCCTCGATGTCGGCTATCTGGGGAATGGGGAACTCCCGGTGGATGTGCGCGAGTCGGGTGGTATCCGTGCGGCGGCAGGGGTCGGTGTGCACTGGAATTCGCCGTTTGGTCCGCTGCGTCTCTCCCTGAGCCGTCCGCTGGTCAAGGAAGAGTTCGACAAGACCAGGATTTTTGACTTCAGCATGGGGACATCCTTGTGAGCGTGCCATTTTTTTCAAACCGGATCCAGTTGGGCATCCGTTCGATCTCTCGTAAGGCGCTGGCATGGTCGTTGGCGTTGGGTTTGGCCGTGGGTTGCGGTTTTGTCGCCGCGCCGCTCGAGGCGGCGGCTGGTGGCGGTTCACCGGTTTTTGCCTATGTGGACGTGCCGCGGGTGATGGCCTCGTCGGCGGCGGCCCAGCACGCCCGTGAACTGTTGAAGAAGAAACTGGCATCCAAACAGCGCGAGGTGGATGCCATGGAGAAGGAGATCAAGGATCTCAAGGCCAAGATCGAGCAGGGTGGCAACGTGATGAATCGTGATGCCCGCGCCGATCTGGAGAACACCACCCGCAGCAAGTTTCGCGAGTATCAACGGCTGGTCGAGGACAACCAGGCGGCGATCGATCGGGAGAACGGTGTCTGGACCAAAAAGATCACCGAGGCGTTGCGCACGGTGATCGAGGAGCTTGGTCGCGAGAAGGGGTATACGGCCATTTTCGGCAAGGGTCAGGTGCTGTTCGCCAATTCGACGATCGACATCTCGGATCAGGTGCTCAACCGCCTCAACGAGTATACCAAGAAGTGGTTCTAACCCAGACAGGAGCCATCCCGTGGAACCGTGGCGTGAAATTCTGAAAACCCTGCCGCATCGCTATCCCTTCCTGCTGGTGGATCGGGTCGAGGATGTGGTGCCGGGTGAGCGTCTGGTGGCGTTGAAGAACGTCACCTTCAACGAACCCTTCTTCATGGGCCATTTTCCGGACCATCCGGTGATGCCGGGGGTGTTGATCCTGGAGGCCATGGCCCAGGCCGGCGCCATGCTGGCCGGATACATCGATCCGGTGGCGGTGAAGGGGCGGCTGGTCTACTTCATGGCCATCGACAAGGCCCGTTTCCGCAAACCGGTGGTTCCCGGGGATCAACTGCTGCTGGAGTTGACGCTGCTCAAGCGTCGTCGGGAGATCTGGCGTTTCGGGGGCGTGGCGCGGGTGAAGGGCGCGGTGGTGGCGGAAGCGGAACTGATGGCCATGACGCGGGATGCGGAGACGACCGGTGACGAGGGGAACAACCATGGCTGAGGCTGCGATCATTCATGCCACGGCGGTGGTGGATCCGAAGGCTGAGATCGGTGCCGGGGTGAAGGTTGGACCGTATGCGGTGATCGGCGCCAACGTGATTCTGGATGATCATGTCGAGATTGGCGCCCACGCGGTGATCGACGGTCACTCCACCATCGGACAGGGGAGCCGGATCTTCAGTTTCGCCTCGATCGGGCAACCCCCGCAGGACACCCATTACGCCGGCGAGCCGACCCGCGTGGAGATCGGCAAGGGGTGTGCGATCCGTGAGTATGTGAGCATCCATCGCGGCACCGAGAGTGGTGGCGGACTGACCCGCGTGGGCAATCACTGCATGGTGATGGCTTATGCCCATGTGGCCCACGATTGCCGGGTTGGGGATCATGTGACCATGGCCAATGGCGCCACTTTGGCCGGTCATGTCGAGGTGCAGGATTATGCGGTGATCGGTGGTCTGACCGCGATCCACCAGTTTGCGCGCATCGGGCGCAACGCCTTTGTCGGCGGGGCTTCGGCCATCTCGATGGATGTGATGCCCTATGTGTCGGCGGCGGGCAACCGGGCCAAGGTGACCGGGGTGAACGTGGTCGGATTGCGGCGTCACGGTTTCAGCGAAGAGACCATCAAGGCGATTCGCCAGGCCTATCGGATCGTGTTCCGCTCCAACCTGCGCATGGAGCAGGCGATCGAGGAGTTGGAGCGGCATCTTTCCCAGTTTGTCGAGGTGCAATCCATTCTCGAATTCCTGCAATCCGGCCAGAGGGGGATCTGCCGCTGACTGACTGTTTGTTTCGTATCGATTGCCACACGCTGTTTCTTTCATCGAGTCCTCTTCCTTGAGCGCGCGTGTCGGATTGGTGGCGGGTTCCGGACAACTGCCATTGCTTTTCGCGCGTGCCATGCGCCGCGAGTCGGAGTCGCGACTGGTTGCCATCGTCGCTCATGAGGGTGAGAGCGATCCGGCTCTCGCCGAGTGCGCGGACCAATTCCTGTGGGTCAAGCTGGGACAATTTGAACGCATCCTGCGGTTTCTGCGTGAGCAGGGCGCG
>JADGAY010000121.1 GCA_015231775.1 Magnetococcales bacterium
TCGGAGGCTCTGCCTCCGAACCTCCGCCGGGGACCTTCGGTCCCCCGTCCCCTGCGGTCGTACAACCAGAATTTATCCCCACCCCGCCAACCTTTCCAGACAGGCCACCGCCTCGTCCAGATCCCCGAAGGTCAACTCAAAAAACCGACACCGCCGCGTCATGGCCGTCACAAGCCGAAACCCACGCTCCCCCATCATCTCATAATTAAACGAATGACCCGCCAATCGCATGAAACCATGATCCGCACCCATGGGATCCAGACTCAATCCAGCGCCACGCCGAAACTTGGGCGTCACCACCCACGCCGGACAGGCCAACCGCTCCGCATCCCGCACACTCTCCGCCGGCGGCTTCATGTGCGCCACACTGCCCTTGCGGGTCTTGGGAAACACCGGCCCGATCACGGCATGCGGGGCAAACGCCCGCATCACCTCAATCGATTCGTTCTTCAAGGCGATCGGTCGAGGAAGCGGCTGCAGATTCCCCCTCTCCGGCTCCACCAACCCAAACTCGTCCGACAACAACCGCCAACCCCGCGCCACCAACGCGGCACTCAAGGTGCTCTTGCCCGATCCGGGCAGGGCAGGCAGAATCAACGCCCGATCCCCACGCGCCACCACCCCGGCATGCAACATCAAATAGCGGTTGGCACGCAAGGCAATGCCGAAATTGAATCCCCATTCGAACAAGGGAAAGGCGTGATCCAACGGAAAAGGCAACAGCTCGGTGGGACCGTCGAGATCGAAGTACACCCGCGGATGCCACCAACGCCGCAAGAGACGATCCTGACGCAGCTCGATGTGAAACTCCACCACCTCGCCACAATCCGGCTCGCACAACCGATGATCGGCATACAACGTCTGAAAGAGCGACAAGAACGACGCCGATCGACTCCGCAACCGCACCAGAAACGGACCCACCCGCCAGATCAAACCGGACCCGCGCGCACGGCGCAGCAACTCCGGAAGGGGCGGATCGCCAATTCTCATGCGTCCACGGGAAAGATCAAACCGAGCAGGTCCAACTCCCGCAACAGACGCGGATAGGCCTGGGCAACCTCGGCGTTGTCGGAATCAAGATCAAGACGGTCGAACAGCTCGGCAAGCGTGGCCGGCGCGCCACGCAACGCCTCGAGCGTGGCGATGGCCAGTTCGTTCAAGACATGGGTGTCGTTGGAAGCGGTATTGAAAAGGATGTGACTGTCGCCGAACCGCTCCAAGAGCCAGGGATCGCCGTCGCGAGCCACCCAGCGCCCCTGGTTTGGCGCGGGAAACGTCATGAAGGATATCCCGTGATCCCGGTGGTCGATCCAGGCGTGTTGTGCAACGAGGTCCAACAGCTATAGGTCATCACTTTGTAACCACTGGTTTTTCCATAGGTGCCATCGCCTTCCTGGGTCGCATAGGGGTACCAGCCGGTGTCTGGATGATAGTAGACCAGGCACTTGTCCGTGGTGTTCGGAGTCCCAACGCCGGTCAACGTGTAGTTCGGCACATCTCCCGTATTGCTGTGATTGGCGTAATTGAAAAAGGCGTCACGATTGACCCGCACCTTGTCGTCCGCGGCGGCCTGGCATGGATCGCCCTGGGCAGTGGCATCGGTCAGGTCGTTCATACAGGCCTGATTGCTGCCAAAGAAGGCCGCCCGTCCGCTGCGTTGCAGGGTAAAGATCATCGGAACCGCCATGCCGACGCCGATCAACCCCTTGAGCAACCGCCGCCGCCGCGCATCCTGGGGTGCGACGTGGGGGTCCGTCGTCGGATCGGGCTGCGTGCCGTCGGGTTGCGGGGTCGGTGGGGTTGTGTCGGAAGTTGGGGTCATGCTCGATCTCTCCTGCCCTCGCGGACAGAGCCAGTTCATGAATGCCAGAATCTTGGGTTGGATTCTGGCAGAATAGCCATTCTCACGTCAAAAATCAAAAAGAGAATTGTCAAAATTCTTCATCTTTCGTAACCGGAAGCCCCAAAAACAGCGCCCGATAGGCGGCGATCATCCGCTCCAGGGAGAAATGCGCGGCGACCCGTTCCCGTCCGGCGGCCCCGTGGGCCAAACAGCGGGCCGGATCGAACAGATAATCGCCGATGGCATCCGCCAGGGCGAGGGGATCGTTGGGAGGCACCAGCCGACCGGTGTGACCATCCATCACCAGATCCCCCACCCCGCCGACGCGGGTGGCCACCACCGGCAGGGCCTGGGCCATGGCCTCGAGGATGGTGAGCGGAGTCCCTTCGGCCTTGGAGGGGAGCACGAACAGATCGAACTGCTCCCAGAATGGCTGAACATCGCTTTGCCAGCCAACCAGATCCACCGTGTCGGCAAGACGATAACGGGTTATACAGCTCTCGATGGCCGGTCGTTCCGGTCCGTCACCCACCATGACCAGTCGCAACGCGGTATCCGGATAAGAGCGGCGCAGTTGGAAAAAGGCCTCGATCAGGTTGAGCGGATCCTTGATCGGCCACTGTCGTCCGACATGCCCGATGGTGAACGGTCGGGTCGGGTCGGGTCGGGGGAGCGACCGGTTGGGACGCGGCGGCAGTCGGACGCCGTTGACGATCGGATGGATCTTCTCCGGCGGGATGCCCACGGTCTGGCGCATCCAGGCGTGCAGATCCTGGGAGACCGGCACGAAGCCATCCACCCAGGGGATCATCAAACGTCGCAGCAGCAGATATTTGCGCTTCGTGCCATCCGGGTCGTGGCTGTCGCGGCCATGTTCGGCGTGGATGAACCGTTTGACCCCGGCCAGCCGGGTCGGAATGGCGGCCTCCAGGGTGGCCAGATTGCAGGCGTGCACGAGATCGGGTTTGAGTTGCCGCAACAGTTTCCAATAGCGCCACCAAACCGCCGGATCCTGGCCGCGTTGTTTGTGCAGGGCGTGAAAGGTGACGCGCGGGTGGTGGAGCTTTTTCTGGAAGGCGGTGATTTCGGTCAAGCTGATCACCGCGTGGTCGAATGAATCATGGGGCAGGTGGTTGACCAGATCGGCGACAACCTTCTCCAGGCCGCCGATGTCGAGCCGATGGATCAGATGGGCGATCAACATGGATGATGATCCTCCCATGGTTGGAGTACGGGGGGAAACGGGGGGGTTGGGACCAAAAAATTTGGCGGGGTCCAGGGGCCATTGGCCCCTGGTGGGATCCAAGGGCAAAGCCCTTGGGACTTAAGTTTTTTGACGTTGCCTTTCGCGCGCTTTACACAGATAAGCCCTTTTTCGCGCTTTTTGCGAAAAAGGGCGCAGCGCGCGCCGTCTCATGTGCCCCGCGTCGTTGCCGCCTTTGGGCAACGACGCGGGGCGAATTGCACGTCAGAACACCAGCCGCCTCCGGCGCCCTGTTTTCCGGGCCATGTTCGCGGCATCGTTTCGCCAAAGGCGCGAAACGATGCCGCAGCCAAGGCGGCGCGCAAGCGATTTTCACAAAAGGCGTGAAAATCGCTTTTTTTGAAGAGCGCGCCAAAAGCAAATTCAAAAACAGATTCAAAAACAAAACCTCGGAGGCGCTGCCTCCGAACCTCCGCCGGGGAGCGCGCCGCTCCCCGGACCCCGGCGACACGTTCAACCTACGCTCCGGCCAACAGCTCCACCGCCCGCGCCAACACCGTCTCCTCGCTCATCCCCACCGCGCGCATCGCCTCCCCGCCCGGCGCAGACAATCCGAACCGATCCACGGCCACCACATCCCCCCCCTCGCCCACCCAACGATGCCACCCCAGCGAACACCCCGCCTCGATGGCCAACCGCAGGCCGGTGGAGAGAACACGGCGTCGATACTCCAACGTCTGGGCGGCAAACAGCTCCCAGGAGGGCATGGAGACCACCCGCACCCGATTGTGACCGGCACCGGCCAGCCGCTCCTTGACCCGCAGCGCCAACGCCACCTCACTGCCGCTGGCCAGCAACACCAGCTCCGGATCGCCCGAACAGGCCGAAACCACATATCCGCCCCGCGCCACCCCCTCGGGATTGGCGGGAAGAATCGGCAGATTCTGACGGGTCAGGATCAACGCCGAGGGACCGCGCGCCGCCACGGCCAGACGCCAGGCCAACGCGGTCTCGTTGGCATCGGCGGGACGAAACACCGTCAGTCCCGGCAGGGCACGCAGTCCGGCCACCTGCTCGATCGGCTGATGGGTCGGTCCATCCTCGCCCACGGCCACGCTGTCGTGGGTCAGAACGTAAATGACCCGCGTCTCCATCAGGGCCGAAAGACGCATCGCCCCGCGCATGTAGTCGGAAAAGACCAGGAAGGTGGCGCAGAAGGGAATCCACCCCCCATGCAGGGCCATGCCGTTGACGATGGCGGCCATGGCATGCTCACGCACCCCGAAGTGGAGATTGCGCGACCCGCCATCCTGGATGTGGGTGTTGTTCGAGGGTGCCAGATCCGCCGATCCGCCGATCAGGGTGGGCAATCCCAACGCCAGGGCGTTGAGCGCCTTGCCGCTCGCCACCCGCGTGGCCACCGGCTTGTCCCCGAAATTCAGGGCGTTGAGCTGGGCATCCCATCCCTCGGGCAGCACTCCGGAAAGCGCCTCGCGGAAGGCCGCCACCCGCGCCGGATCGCTCGCCTCCACCGCCGCCACCCGCGCCGCCCACCCCTGGGAAAGCTCCATGCCACGCTCGATCACCCCGGCCCGATACCCCTTCACCTCCTCGGGGATGTGGAACGGCATCTCCGGCCAACTGTAATAGGCGCGCGTCTCGGCCATGCGCGCCGGACCCAACGGGGAGCCGTGCACGGTGGGGGTGCCGGCCAGGGGGGTTCCGTAGCCGATCACGGTCCGCACCCGGATCAGGGTGGGACGACCCCGCTCCGCGCGGCCCAGCTCGATGGCGGCGGCGATGGCATCCAGATCCTCCCCATCCTCGACCGTCAGGGTCTGCCAGCCGCAGGCGCGAAAACGGGCCTCCACATCCTCGGTGAAGGCCAGATCGGTACTCCCCTCGATGGAGATGCGGTTGTCGTCGTACAACACCACCAGCTTGCCGAGCCGTTGATGACCGGCCAGCGACACCGCCTCCGCCGCGACCCCCTCCATCAGATCGCCGTCCGAGGCCAACACATAGACATGATGATCGAGCAGCGGCGGCTGTCCCTCGACCGCGAACCGCTCGCCGAGTTGTCTCTCGGCCCAGGCCATCCCCACGGCCATGGCCAAACCCTGGCCCAGGGGACCGGTGGAACACTCCACCCCCGGCGTCAGACCATGCTCCGGATGGCCCGGCGTGCGTGAACCCATCTGCCGGAACCGTTTCAACTCATCCAGGGGGAGGTCGTAACCGGAGAGGTGCAACAGGGCGTACAACAAGGCCGATCCATGCCCCGCCGACAACACGAACCGATCCCGATCCGGCCAGCCCGGATCCGAGGGATCGTGGCGCAGAAAACGACTCCAGAGCACGAACGCCATGGGCGCGGCGCCCATCGGCATGCCCGGATGACCGGATTGGGCCTGCTCCACCATGTCCGCGGCGAGCATGCGCAACGTGGTGACGCACAATGCATCCTGATCGAGATTCATGCAACGTTCCTGGATGAAGAGAGTTGAACGATTACCAAAACTTGCAAAGTGCAATTCGAGCCATTTTTTGGATGAGAACGATCGCGATCCGTTGTAACATGAAAAGGTTGGGGATGAAACCGCCCGCGTGCGCGCCCCACGACCGAAAAACATCGCCATCTCGGGTCGGTTTGTTTGTTCGACATGTGCCGTTTCCCCCTTGTTCCCGTCCATTGCCATGCCCACGCCACCCCGTCCGCGTTTGATTCCCCCCTCCCGACAGGCATGGCGCCGGTTGCCCATCCTGGTTGTTTCCCTGGCCCTCCTCCTGCCTGCCGCGCACCTCAAGGCCGGGGAGGTTTCCCAAGTGGACGAAACCATGGAGCGGCTCCTCGAAATGCACGTCACCGAACTGGCCGGCATCAAACTCTCCACCCTCTCCCGCAAGGAGCAGAAACTGGTCGATACCGCCGCGTCGGTGACGGTGATCGATGCCGAGGAGATCCGCCGCTCCGGCATGACCTCGATTCCAGAGCTGTTGCGGCTGGTGCCGGGCATGAACGTGGCGCGCATCAACGCCAGCACCTGGGCGATCAGCGCCCGCGGCTTCAATTCTCAGTTCTCCAACAAGGTGTTGGTGCTCATGGATGGCCGCTCCCTCTACACCCCGCTTTTTGCCGGGGTGAACTGGAACCTCCAGCAGATCCCCCTGGCCGACGTAGAACGGATCGAGGTGGTGCGTGGTCCCGGCGCCGCCCTGTGGGGGACCAACGCAGTCAACGGGGTGATCAACATCGTCACCAAAAAGGCCGCCGACACCCAGGGGAGTCGCGCGACGCTCACGGCGGGCACGGTCGAAACCGTGCGCGGCGAGCTGCGCCACGGTGGGAAATCCGGCGACAATCTCGATTATCGCGTTTATGCCTCTGGCATGACCCACGGCGACTTCCGCCGCGCCGACGATTCGGGGGCCGACGACAACTGGCACGCCCAACGGCAGGGATTCCGCCTCGACTGGCATCCCAACCAACGTGACACGACGACGCTCCAGGGGGAGTTGTTCGCGGTGGACGAAAATCTGAGCCGCGGGGATAAACAGGGCGGTCATCTGCTGGGCCGCTGGAGCCGTGACCTCTCGGAGACGCGCAACCTGTCGGCGCAGCTCTATTATGATCAAAAGGTCGATACCTCCTTCGAAGTGACCCGCATCCTGGATCTGGACACCCAATACGGTTTTCGCACGGGCAACCACCACTGGATTCTGGGCGCGGGCTATCGCCTGACCCACATGGATCTGGACGATACCACCTACATTCAGTGGCGACCGCAAAGCCGCCGTGACCACATCATGAATCTGTTCGCCCAGGACGAAATCACCCTTGCCTCGGATTGGATCCTCACCTTGGGCGGCAAAATCGAATACCAGGACGAAAAGGGGATCTTTCCTCAGCCGAATGCACGTCTGTTGTGGCGCGCCAGCGACACCCAGGTCTTCTGGGGCGCGGTGTCCCACGCGGTGCGCATCCCCTCGAGCGTGGACCAGGATTTCCACCTGAACGTACCGATCGGACCCATGAACCTCTCGCTGCGCGGCAACCAGGAGATCGAACCCGAAAAGCTGCTCGCGTTTGAGTTGGGCTACCGCTTCCAGCCGCGCGCGGACCTTTCCCTGGAGCTGGCCACCTTTTATAACCGCTACAACAACCTGATCTCACTCGAGAATCTCCCGCCGCTCCTGGCCCCTCCCACCCTGCGTCAGTTCTACGCCAACAAGGCCGAAGGCACCACGCATGGTCTGGAGACCGCCGCCGACTGGCGCGTGAACGACACCTGGCGTCTGACCGCCAGCCACACCTGGCTCAAGATGAACCTGGATGTCACCGACGGCAGCACCGATACCACCACCCCGGCCTCGGCCAACGACATCCCGCGCCATCAGTGGCAACTGCGCTCGCGGCTCGACCTGCCCCATGATCTGGAACTCGATGCCGCCTTTTTCTACACCGCGCGCATCCGCAACCTGGCGATTCCCGCCGTCACCCGTCTCGATCTGCGCCTCGGCTGGCGACCCACGTCCAACTTGACCTTGAGCCTGGCCGGACAGAATCTCCTCGACGACCACCATCCGGAGTTCACGGGTCAGATGGTCACGCCGAGCGAGACGCCGCGTGCCTTCCTGGCCTCGGCGGAGTGGCGCTTTTAGACGACTCCCATGAACCGCCTCCCTCGCATCGTTCTGCTCTGGTCGTTTCTCCCGATGCTCCTCGGTTCCGCATCGGATGGCTGGGGCGACGCGCCCTCCGAGTCCCAGGTCAAGGTGGCCTATCTCTACCAGTTCACCAAATTCGTCACCTGGCCCGAAAGCGCCTTCCCCCACGCACAATCCCCGTTCCAACTCTGCCTTCTGGGTGATGCCTCCCTGCAGCCACTGCTCGCTCCGCTGCGCAAGAAGTCGGTCCAGGGCCACCCGATCGACATCCTCTTCCCCGACGAGGCGGGCAAGGCCACCCAGTGCCATCTGCTCTACATCGCCCAGGCCGAGGGACAGCCCATCCCGGAACTTCTCGAGGCCGTGCGCGACAACCCGGTGCTCACCATTGCCGACGATCCGGATTTCAACGCCCTGGGAGGAATGATCCGCTTCCTGCGTTTCAAGGAGCATCTGCGTTTCGCCATCCGGACCGAACCGGCCCGGCGCGCCGGCTTGACCATCCATGCCACGCTCCTGGAGGTGAGCCATGAGAACAGGTGAGTGGTGGATGACCCGTTTCAAGGATCTGTCGATCCGCAGGAAACTCCTGTTCATCATGACCCTGCTCTCCTGGGGCACGGTCTTTTTGGCCGCGGTGGCCTTTTCCTTCGCCGAATATCTCCAGGAGCGGGCCTCCCTGACCGAGCAGATCCGCACCCAGGCCACGATCATCGGCTTCAACAGCCGGGCGGCCCTCGCCTTCAACGATCCGGAGACCGCCCGAAAGGTGTTGAGCGCCCTGAAGGCCAACACCAACATCCACGGCGCCGCGCTCTACTCCACGGAGGGCAGGCTGTTCGCCAAATTCACCCGACCCGATCAGGACGAGGATCCGGTTCTGACCGTGCCGGCCAATCCCCTGGAGGCATCGATCTCCTTCGACCGTGGCGAATTGACCCTGCGCCAGCCGATCCGTCTGGATGAAACCCTGGTCGGCGCCATTCTCATCAATGCCCATCTGGAAGAGTTCGGCGCACAGATGGTGGTGCGCATCGGGATCATTCTGGCGATCCTGCTGTTGACCCTCTCCTTGACCTTCTTTTTGGCGCTCCGGATGCAACAATTGATCATCCGACCCATCGAGTCGTTACGTGCCGCGGCCAGCGCCATTGGTCAGGGTGATTTCGATTCCCCGATTCCGGTGCATGCCCAGGATGAAATCGGTCAACTGGCCCTCTCGTTCCGGCAGATGAGTCGGGATCTGGCCCGGGAGCGGGCCGCCCTGGAGAGGGCCACCCGCGCCAAGTCCGAGTTTCTGGCCAACATGAGCCATGAAATCCGCACGCCGATGAACGCCATCATCGGCCTGACCGAACTGGCCCTCCTGCACCCCATGGACGAACGTCCGCGTTCGTTTTTAAGCAAGATCGCCGGATCGTCACGGGCGCTGCTGCGCATTCTCAACGACATCCTGGACTTCTCCAAGATCGAGGCCGGCAAGCTCGATCTGGAACAGACCCCCTTCACCCTGCGGGAGGTGATCACCCATCTGGTGGATCTCTTCGCCGCCCAGGCCGA
>JADGAY010000122.1 GCA_015231775.1 Magnetococcales bacterium
CACCGACAAACTGGCGCCTTTCATCCGCGAATGCCGCGCCATGAAGGTGCCGGTGCTGCCCCCGGACGTGAACCACTCCCGGATCGTCTTCTCGGTGGAAAACGGCGCGGTGCGTTATGGTCTGGCGGCGATCAAGAATGTCGGCGAGGGGGCCATGGAGGCGCTGGTCAAGGCTCGAACCAGCGGTGGACCGTTCACGTCGCTCCACGACCTGTGTCAGCGCATCGCCGACGCCGGCGTCAATCGCCGGGTGATGGAAAATCTCATCAAATCCGGGGCCTGTGACGCCCTCGGCGGCCATCGCGCCGCACTCATGGCCGCCCTGCCCGAAACCCTGGCCATGGCCTTGAAAAAGAAAACCGATCGCGGCAAGGGGTACATGGACCTCTTCGGCGACGACGAGGAGCCCCCGCCCCTGCCGGAGACCCCGGAGTGGCGCTTCGAGGAGCAACTCGCCTTCGAAAAGGAGGCGATCGGCTTCTACATCACCGGCCATCCGGCCCAGCGGGATGCCGAGGAGTTGCAAGCCTACGGCATCGATTCGATCGGACGGGTCAAGTTCAAGGCGCGGGCCCGCCTGGATAGCAACCCCAAGGCGCGGGTGGCCGGGGTCATCGTCGAAAAAAAGATCCACCGCACCAAAAAAGGGGATCGCATGGCCTTCATCACCCTGGAGGACATGGAGGATCAGATCGAGGTCGTGGTCTTCTCCGATGTCCACCAGAGCGCACGCGAATGGCTCGACGGGGATGGTCTGCTCATCGTCGAGGGAAACCTGGAACTCGGCGACGAGGAACCGAAGATCACCGCCGAACGGATCGTGGATCTCAACACCCTGCGCCGTGACTGGTGTCGCGAAATCCTCATCGAGGTCGATGCCCCCACCCTCACGGAGAGCGCCATCGAGCGGTTGCGCGAACTGGTCACGCATCATCCGGGAACCACCTGCCGAATACTGGTCGCCCTGCGCCTGGAGGATTGCATCGGCACGTTTCTTCTTGGCGAGAACTTCAAGATCACCCCCGACGCCGAACTCCTCGAAGGGGTCCGCAGGCTGTTCGGCCACGAGCGTGTGCATGCCCGCCGCGCAGACTCCTTGTAACGCGATTGCCGGGGGAGCCCCCCTCACCCACCCAACATCGACCTCCCTTCGGCTGCTCCCACCGTGGCATGGATCGGTTGGGGAAGGTTGCCGGCGGTTGAAATCCCTAAAATTTTCCGCTACATTATCGTGAATTTGCCATTTTCCAGGCCTGCGGTGGAACATTCAGCCAATATTTCTCATTCAAGGAATTCGGTCACGTCATGGCTCCATGCGATGAATCTGCGCACCAAGTTCCTGATCATGCTGCAATTCCCCTTATCGGCATCCTGGGATTCGGTGCATGTTGTGTTTCTTGCGAAAAAACGCTGCGCGCAGCCTTGGCTGCAGGATCGTTTCGCGCCTTTGGCGAAACGATCCTGCGAACATGGCCAGAAAAACAGGCCGCCGAAGGCGGCATGGGTTGCCACCAGCCCGGAAAGTTCACTCTTGCGGGGAACGTGATTTGTGTTAAACTCCCCCCTTTGCATCACCAAGGAACGCCCTCCTGAACACAACCAGCCCCACCCCATGCGGATCTTTATCCCGGTTGCGTCAGGATTCTCAAGGAGTATCAAGGACGTGGATTACAAAAACACCGTGCGCCTCCCGGTCACGCCTTTTCCCATGCGTGCCGATCTTTCCAAGGGCAAACCGGTCATCGCCGAATCCAGGGGGATGCGCTGGCCGGCGGGTCTCGATCGGGAAGGGTCGGATCAACACCAGGGAGGGGTCCATTCACCTCTTCCGGCCTCGGTGGGTGGCCGAAACAAGCTCCCTTGCAAGGCGCTCCCGCCCCACGGCTTCGTGCCACGCCGCCAGGCGGTGATCGCCACCCTGAATCCGACGGAGACCCCATGACCGGGGATTCCGCCGGGGTGGGCCGACCGATTCTCTGGGGCCTGATGCTGGCAGTCGTGTTGTTCCTTCTGGATCAGTGGACCAAGGCGATCGCCTCGCGGGAACTGCTGGATGCGAGCATCATCCTGATACCGGGTTTTTTCGATCTGCTGCTGGTGCACAACGTTGGCGCCGCCTTCGGACTCTTCACCGACCTGCCGGCCTCCTACCGGGTGATCTTCCTGGTCGGGGTGGCGAGCGTGGCGGCAGTGGTGATCCTTTGGATGCTCAAATCGGCCCGCACCGGCATGCTGGTATTTGGGTTGGGCCTGCTTCTGGGGGGCGCGCTCGGCAATCTGGTGGATCGGGTGCGCTTCGGATGGGTGGTGGACTTTTTTTATGTCCACTGGCATGATCTCTCTTTTCCGGTCTTCAATCTGGCTGACTGCGCCATCACCGTGGGCGTGGGGCTGTTGCTCCTCGACCACTGGATGGCGTCGGACCCTTCCGATCCGTGAGGAAAACGATGAACGACAGATCTCGGTCTCTTCCGCCCGTCGCGCTGGCATCGCTGTTGATGCTGCTCTCCGGCTGTTCGAGCAACTTCACCATGCCGTGGGAGCAGAATATGCTCGATCCGAGCCGAATCGCCACCCGCGAACCGCTGGAAATCCCCCCGGATCTCGACACCCTTCCCACCAACGATCCCCCCGAGGAGCCCGCCGGACGTCTCGGCGACCGTCGCGCCGGCGCCGACAGTGGAACGCCGGGGTCGGCCCGTTCGATCCTCTTCAAAACCCAGGCGCCCACGCGCGAGGCCAAACCCCTGGGTCGCGACGAACAGGAGCGACTGCCCGGATGGCTTGGCGATGGGGCCCCGCGGAGCAAAAAGTAACATGCGCGATCGGTTCGGGTCGTACCCCCCCCCGGCGCGGATCCGTGGCGTCGGGTTTGTCGTGGCCATGCTCGCCTGGTTGGCCCCGGCTGCCGCCTCGGCGCTCGACACGCGCGAATTCACCCTGGACAACGGGCTGAAAGGGATCGTGGCGCGGGAGTCCAAGGCCCCGGTGGTGATCGTGCAGGTGTGGTACCGGGTCGGCTCCGCCGATGAGAAACCCGGCAAGACCGGACTCTCCCACATGCTCGAACACATGATGTTCCAGGGTACCGAGACCGTGCCCCCCGAACAGTTCAGCCGGATCATCGCCCGCGAGGGGGGCGAGGACAACGCCTCGACCACCACCGATTACACCATGTATTACGTGAAGCTCGCCTCGGATCGGCTGGAATTGGCCCTGCGGCTGGAGGCGGACCGGATGCGCGGCCTGAAGCTCGCCGAGGAGGAGTTCAAGTCCGAGAATCTGGTGGTGCGCGAGGAGCGGCGCATGCGCACCGACGCGGATCCGAATCAACGCATGCTGGAGCGCTATCGGGCGCTGGTGTTCGGCGACCACCCGTATGGTCGTCCGGTGATCGGCGCCATGAACGAAATCGAAGCTCTGACTTTGACGGATCTCGCCTCCTGGTACCAGACCTACTACGCCCCCAACAACGCCACCCTGGTGGTGGTGGGGGATGTGGATCTGGAGGCCACGGAAAAGCTGGTGCGAAACTATTTCTCCCCCCTGCCCGCCCAGCCGGAGATCCCCAGGCCCCGCCTGCCGGATCCGCCCCGTCGCGAGACGCCGGCCCGTCTGGAGGTGATCGACAAAGCGGCCAAACTGCCGATCTGGATGGCTGGATATACCGTCCCCTCCCTGGCCATGACCCCGGACTCCAACGATGCCATGGCCCTCGACATCCTGGCCGCGGTGCTCGGCGGAGGCAACACCAGCCGCTTGCACAACCGCCTGATCCGCGAACAGGCCCTGGCGGTCTCCGCTTCCTGCTCCTACAGTGGTCATGCCCTGAGTTGGGAGCAGTTTTCGCTCTCGGCCATGCCCAAGGCCGGCACGGATCTCAAGGCGATCGAAGCCGCCATGTTCACCGAGGTCGAACGGCTGCAAAAGGAGCCGGTCCCGGCCCGGGAGCTGGAAAAGGCCCAGAACGGCTTGATCGCCGAACGGGTCTACACCATGGACTCCATCGACCACATCGCCTGGGTGATCGGACGCATGAGCCTGAACGGCGTGAACTGGCGCGTCATGTTCGACGACTACCCGGCGCGGGTGCGCGCTGTCACCAGCGCCGATCTGCAACGGGTGGCCACCCGCTATCTGCAACCGGAGCGGCTCACCGTGGGGATCTTGAAGCCATGACCGCGCGTCGCTTTCACCCGTGGCTCTGGATCGCCCTGCTCTGGCTGGGATGGGTCGCCACGACCGATGCCGCGACACCACGGGAGCGCGACAAGATCCAAACCTGGGTCGCCGAGAACGGCTTGCAGGTGATTCTCATCGAAAATCACGTCAATCCGATGGCCGAAGTGCGCATCCTGGCGCGGGGCGGATCGGTGCATGACCCGGACGGACGCGAGGGACTTGCCTCGCTCACCGCCTGGATGTTCAACGAAGGGGGGGGCGAACTCGATTCCAGCGCCTTTCAGGAGCGGTTGCACTACTACGGCATCTCCATGGCCGCGGATGTGGGCTCCGACACCATCGAGGTCCATCTGACCAGTTTAAGCGAACATCTCGACGAGGCGTTCGCCCGTCTGGGGGATGCCATGCTGCGCCCCCGATTCGCCCAGGCCGACTTCGAGCGCGCCTTGCGCGAGCGTAGCGCGGAGTTGATCAAAAGCGAAGAGGAACCAGCCTTTCGCGCCTCCCGTGTTCTCACCCCCCGGATCTACGGCCCACACCCCTATGCCCGTCCCACCAAGGGGACGCAGGAGAGCGTCAAACGGATCGAGCTGGCGGATATCCGCCGCCATCACGCCGCCACCTTCCGCGCGCCGGGGATGGTGATGGCCGTGGCGGGTGACATCACCCGCGCCCGCCTCGAGGCGCAACTGCACACGCATCTGGAGCAACTCCCGCACGAACCGGGCCCCTTCCTCCCCCCTCCCAAGGCCAAACCGGTGGAAAAAGGGGCGGAGACCCACATCGAAATGGATCAGCCCCAAACCACGGTACGCATGGGGGTGGTGGCCATTGATCGCGAGGATGCGGATTTTTACCCCCTGACGGTGATGAATCAACTGTTGGGCGGTGGTGGATTGACCAGTCGGCTCAATCAGGTGGTGCGCGAGGAGCGCGGTCTGGCCTACGGGATCTTCTCCGGTTTCTCACCCCTGGCCGGGCGCGGACCGTTCACCATCAGTACCGAGACCAAAACCGAATCGGCCCGCGAGGCCATCGACCTGATCCGCGCCGAACTCAAACGGATGATGGACGAGACGATCACGGAAGAGGAGCTGCGCGACGTGCAACGCTATCTGACCGGCTCCTTCCCGCTCCATCTGGATGGCCTGGACAAGCTGGCCGAAACCTGGTGTCGCATCGGCTTCTACCAGCGCGGATTGGATTACCTCGACACCTGGCCGGAGAGAATCCGCGCCGTCACCCGTGCGGATGTCCAGCGCGTGGCCCAGAGGATCCTCAATCCCGACCGGCTTCAGACCGTCACCGTGGGCAGGACGGTCAAGGCCGCCCCGGACGGCGATACTCGGCCAGAAACTGCAGCATCTCCTCCGAGTCGCTGACCAGCAGACGATAGGCCGCCTCGCCGCAGTTGCGGCAGATGGTGCCACTGCGCGCCCAGCGTTTGTACTGGGTTCCCATGCTGCCGATGCATTGATCGCTGCCGCAACGCACCTCACCACACTTGACGCAGCGAAAGATGTGCATGGGGTGGTTGCCGCACACCGGGCACTCCATGAGTCCCGGCTTGAAGGGTGAGTTGGTTTTGAGCAGTAGGTTCTTCATGGTTGATGCTTTCCTGGTTTCGTTCCACGAGCCTTGACGGGTGAACGGGCAAGCCGGCGTGTGTCAAATATAATCCACTCGGCTCTTGTCAACCCGCGTAAGGGAAAAACGTGCCAGATTGTTCATCCCTCCCCCCAACGCGGGGAGGCCAGACGTGAAATCACTTGCCGCGCCACTCCTTGACCCACATGGCGGTGGCCCCGGCCACGGCGGCGGGCATGGCCAGCAGGTTGACGATCGGCACCAGGGTCAAAAGCAGGGTTGCCGCGCCGAACCCCAGGGAGAGCAACCGCTCCTCGCGCAACTTGGCCAGGATCTGCTTGTCGTTGAACTGATGGTTGCTCATGGGGAAATCGGCATACTGGAAGGCGTTCATCCAACTGGTAAAAAATATCCAGATGAACGGCGCCGCCACATTGACCACCGGCAGCACGAAGAGCAGCAACAACGGAATCGCCCGGATGATGTAATAGAGAATCTTCTGGATTTCGCTGTGCACGGTGGGAAAGACGCTCTCCCACAATCCCTGGGGTTGCGCCTGGCGTGCGGTATCGAAGGTTCCTATCAGGTGGATCTCGACCTGCTGGGCCAACAAGGCGTTGAACGGGGCACCGATGAGGTTGGCGACGATGCCCAGGCTGGTAAAGAACAGAATGCCGACCGAACCGAACAGCAGCGGCACCAGAATCCACTCCATCCACTGCAACCAACTCGGCAGGAAGCTGTTCAGCCAAGAGGACCAGGCCAGGATGTGACTCAGGGCATACCAACTGCCCGAGACGAACAGCAGGGTACCAACAAGCAGGGGCGCCAGCACGAAGCGACGCAGGCTCGGGGTGGTCAGAAGGTGCAATCCGGTCAGCAGATAGCCGATCCCCCGGATGAATGCGGGTGGTTTCATGGTGATGGAACTCCTTATAAGCGACACGGGATGTGAAGCGGGTGACCCTTTTTGATTTCCGTTAATATACTCGAAACAGGCCGGGATTACAAACTTTCCGATATCAAGGCTGGTGTCCCGCCCTCGAGCCCGTGGCCCTCGGCGGAACGTTGACCGGTAAAGTTTGTTTAACGGGTTCCAAGTTTGGTAAATCGGTCTGTTCCTTGCTGGACCGATGGTGGTGAGACAAAAATCGACAAGAAATCGACGCTCGTTTTTGCGATTCCTTGAAGATGGCCTGTCTTTGCAATGGAGTTGTTCCAATTCGGGAGATGCCTTACATGACGGTTGGAAAAGCGTCGCACTGTTGGAGTTGCGGGTCCATGCTGCCGGCCAACGGCTTTGGCCGTTCGGATGTCTGTCCCAGTTGTTCAAAGGATGCGCGGGTCTGTCTGAACTGTCGTTTCCACGATCCCGGCAGTTACAACGAGTGTCGGGAGACCGTGGCCGAACGGGTGGTGGACAAGGAGAGAAACAACTTCTGCGAGGATTTCATGCCCAAGGGGGCGTTGCCGCGCAACGAAACCGCGCGTCCCTCCTCGGGTCGCGGCAACAATGGCGGTGGCAACCAGCACGAAACGGGCAAAAATCGCGGATCGTCCAACAACGCTTCCCGCGGATCGTCCAACAACAACGCATCCCGCGGACCGGCCAACAACAGCGCGGCCTGGGCGGCAGCCGAGGCGTTGTTCAAGAAGGGTTGATCCGCAACCGACTCTTGGTCGCCGGACGCTTGGTTCCGATTCCTAAGGATGGCATCACCCAACAGCCAAAAGGTGTGACATGCCGGTCAGGGAGAGCATGGAAGGCGGACACGTTCCGGTCAAGATCTTCACCGACGAGGTGGATGATCTGTCGCGCCGGCAACTGGCCAATGTCGCCAATCTGCCCTTTGTCTTCCATCATGTGGCGGCGATGCCGGATGTGCATGCCGGCATGGGTGCCACCATCGGTTCGGTGATCCCGACCCTGGGCGCGTTGATTCCCGCCGCGGTGGGCGTGGACATCGGCTGTGGCATGTGCGCGGTACCCCTCGATCTCACCTCCAACGCGCTTGGCGACAACGGCGAACGGTTGCGCGCGGCCATCGAAAAAGCCATTCCCCACGGTCGCACGGATGATGGCGGGCCGAACGATCGCGGCGCCTGGAGCCAGGTGCCCGATGGGATTCAAGCGTGGTGGACCCAAGGCTCCATCCAGCATCAACTGGGCGCTCTGTTGGCGCGCCATCCCAGGTTGCTCACCGCCCGCACCAACACGGTCCGTCATCTCGGCACGCTGGGCACCGGCAACCACTTCGTGGAGCTGCGCACCGATGGCCAGGATCGCCTCTGGATCCTGATCCACTCCGGATCACGCGGCATCGGCAACCGCATCGGCACCTATTTCATCCAGCGCGCCAAGGATACCGTGGGCCGTGAAATGCGCACCCTGCCCGATCCGGATCTGGCCTTCTTCACGGAGGGCTCCGCCGATTTCACCGATTATGTGCGCGCCGCCGAGTGGGCGCAGGGCTTTGCCAAGGCCAACCGGGCCTTCATGCTCAACGCGGTGCTCCAGGCCCTCGGGCAGCTTCTGGACCGTCCGATCCGGATGGTCGAGCCCCCCATCGACTGTCACCACAACTATGTGGTCCAGGAGCGCCATTTCGGCACCGAGGTGTGGATCACCCGCAAGGGGGCGATCCGCGCCCGCAAGGGAGACATGGGGATCATTCCTGGTTCCATGGGCACCCCGTCCTACATCGTGCGCGGCAAAGGCAATCCGGATGCTTTCCACTCCTCGGCCCACGGCGCGGGTCGCCGCATGGGTCGCAACGAGGCGATGCGCCGCTTCACGGTGGAGGATCTGGCCCGGCAAACCCAAGGGATCGCCTGTCCGAAGGACCGTTCGGTGTTGGATGAGATTCCCGGCGCCTACAAGGCCATCGACGCGGTGATGCGTCACCAGGAGGATCTGGCCGAGGCGGTGCATGAACTGCTCCCCTCGGTCTGCGTCAAGGGGTGATGGGCGGCTCCGGAAAATCGGCTGTTCACGGGGATCCCTGTCAGGGATTGGTGCGCTACCGGGTCGGCGGCTGCGTGCGGGATGGTCTGCTGGGGGTGCCGTTCACGGAGCGCGACTGGGTGGTGGTCGGCGCGACCCCCGAGATGATGCAGGCCCGTGGATTCAGGCAGGTTGGCCAGTCGTTCCCGGTCTTTCTGCATCCGACCACCGGCGAGGAGCACGCCCTGGCCCGCACCGAACGCAAGGCCGGGCGCGGGCATACGGGATTCGCGGTCGATTTCGCGCCAGGGATCACCCTGGAGGCGGATCTGGCGCGGCGGGATCTGACCATCAATGCCATGGCCCTCGATGACACGGAGCGTCTGATCGATCCGCATGGCGGGGTCGCGGATCTCAAGGCGCGCCGGTTGCGACATGTTTCGACGGCCTTTGGCGAGGATCCTCTGCGGGTGTTGCGGGTGGCGCGCTTTCGGGCCACGCTG
>JADGAY010000123.1 GCA_015231775.1 Magnetococcales bacterium
TGAACCGCAACCATCACGGGATGCGTCGTTTTTATTTATTGGCGGGGTCCAGGGGCCGATGGCCCCTGGTGGGATCCAAGGGCAAAGCCCTTGGGACTTTTCCTTTGCCTTTTTTCCTTTGCCTTTCGCGCGCTTTTCACGATAAGCGATTTTTCGCGCCTTTTGCGAAAAATCGCGCAAGCGCGCGGTCTTATGTGCCCTGATTCGTTGCCGCTTTTGGGCAACGAATCAGGGCGAATTGCGCGTCACCCCATAAGCCGCCCGCGGCGGCCTGTTTGAGGCAAGGCGAAGCTGAGTCGTTTTGCCAACGGCGCAAAACGACTCAGCTTCCAAGGCTGCGCGCAGCGTTTTTCACAAAAACCGTGAAAAACGCTTTTTATAAGTGCGCGCCAAAAGCAAAGTCAAAGTCAAAACCCTGGGAGAGGAATCTCCCAGACGCTCTCTTTTTTTTCAATTGAAAAAACAACACCTTCCAGGCTGGACGCGGATTGACTGAACCAAAAAAAAGGGCGCGCTCCTTTCAGAGCGCGCCCCTTTTTTATCCAAACCTGCCTTACTTCGCGACCAGATCCTTGTGGGCGCGCTTGAACACGGTCCACTCACCCGTTTTCGGGTTGATGGTGCTGTTCACGAAGCACTTCCAGTTCTCTTCGTCCACGAAGTTGTAGTCCATGTTGTAGTAGAAGCCCGGATAACGGGTCTCCTTGCGGAACAACATGTGACGCAGATGGGCCTCGCCGGCGAAGATGCGGTGATAGTTCTCCCAGGCGCGCATCAGCTCGTGCAGATCGCGGGCCATCATCTTCTCGGAGTCCTTCTTCAGCTCGGTCAGCTTCTTGACCGCGATCTCCATCATGGTGCAGTTGGTCGTGTACATGGTGCCCACGCCAGCGACATACTCGTCCATGATCTTCTGCAACCGGGCCTGCAACATGCGCGGGGTGATGTAGAAGGGGTTGACCTCCTCCGCCGTGCTGTAGTCCTTGTGCTCCATGTAGGTGCGGACCGGCTTGTAGATCTCTTCGGCCAGCTCGTTGGCACCCTTGTCCAGGGTCGGAACATAGTCATTGTGATCCAACACCCACTGCAGCAGCGCCTTGATGGCGATGCGGCCTTCGGCATGGGAACCGGAGGAGAACTTGTGACCCGAGGCGCCCACGCCGTCACCAGCCGTGAACAGACCCTTGACCGTGGTCATGCGGTTGTAGTTCTTCTGGCCCGGAGCGGGATCCTCACCCGGCTTCGGCGGATGATCGCCCCACTGCCATTCCGGCGGAGCCAAATCGGACGGACCCGTGGTCCAGATGCCGCAGCAGCCGGAGTGCGAACCCAGGAAGTAGGGCTCGGTCGGCATCAGCTCGGAGGGGGTGATCTCCGGCTCGATGTTCTCGCCAGCCCAAACGCCGGCCTGACCGATGCACATGTCGAGAAAATCTTCCCACGCCTCGGCTTCCAGATGCTTGATCTTCTTCTTGGCTTCCTTGGGACCGAACTCCTCCTCGTAGGAGGCGGCCAGGGCCTGCAACGCGATGTCGGTACGCATCATGATCGGACCACGACCCTCGCGCATCTCCTTCATCATGAGATGGTTGCGCAGGCAGGTGGCCGGGATCTTGGCCAGACCATAAGGAGGATAGTCCTTCAACATCTCCTTGTTGGTGTCCATGTAGACTTCACCGCGACCGTTGGTGGCCTTGGCCTTGAAGAGCAGGAACCAGGCACCCACCGGGCCGTAACCGTCCTTGAAGCGGGCCGGCACGAAACGGTTTTCCATCATGGTCAGCTCGGCGCCGGACTGGATCGCCATGGCATAGGTGGAACCCGCGTTCCAAACCGGATACCAGGTGCGGCCCATGCCCTCGGCCACGGAGCGGGGACGGAAGACGTTCACCGCGCCACCGGCCACCAGCAGGATCGCCTTGGCGGTGTAGACGTAGATCTTGTCCTCGCGATTGGAGAAGCCCACCGCGCCGGCGATGCGATTCTCTTCTTTCGCGTCCAACAGCAGCTTGACGATGAAGATACGCTCCTGGATGTTCTCCATACCCAGGGCTTTCTTCGCGGCTTCGGCCACGATGGTTTTGTAGCTCTCGCCGTTGATCATGATCTGCCACTTGCCGGAACGGACCGGCTTGCCGCCGTCCTTGAGGGATTTCTCCTCGTCGCCCGGCTGCTTCCAGATCGGCAGGCCCCACTCTTCGAACAACTCGACCGAGTTGTCCACGTGACGACCCACGTCGCAGCACAGGTCATCGCGGGTGACACCCATCAGGTCGTTGGCCACCATGCGGGCATAGTCCGCCGGATCCAGGCCGCCAAGATAGGTGTTGATGGCCGACAGACCCTGGGCCACGGCGCCGGAGCGCTCCATGGCGGCCTTGTCCACCAGACGGATGCGGGTGCCGGGAGGAGCCCAACGTACCACTTCGTAAGCCGCGCCGCAGGCGGCCATGCCACCACCGATGATGAGGATGTCGGTGTCAACGGTCTCGATATCGGGATTACCAAAGCTTCCCATGTCAAACAATCTCCTCTCTGAAGGATCGATATTTAAGTTTCAGGTGCGATGACGAATCCGGCAAACTTACACGCCGACCTTGGGCAGATCGGAGGCAGCCAGATTGAAGAAGCCGGGATCGTTCAGCTTGGAGAGATCCGGAGTCGGCTTGCCGCCATAAAGATCGATGGAGCCTTCGGCGGTGGTGCGGATCGGGAACTTGAACCGTTTGACATTGCCGTTGCGGAACTGGATCGTCCACATGATGGAGTCGGAACCACGCAGCGGGATCACCGCGCCGCCCATCGGGACCACATCGGCATAGGCGCGCACTTCGATGGCCTGCTGCGGGCAGATCTTGACGCAGGAGTAGCACTCCCAGCACTGATCCGGCTCCTGGTTGAAACCCTTCATCCGCTGCTTGTCGAGCTTCATGAGGTTGTTGGGGCAGATGTACATGCAGGCGGTTTTGTCCTGACCCTTGCAGCCGTCGCACTTGGATTGAATGACGAAACTTGGCATGGATGATGTTCTCCTAAAACTTGTTGATGACAAAACTAAAAACCGTTGACTCCGACGGGACCTCCCCGTCCATTCTGTACCAAATTCCCGATGGGGGGACGCTCCCCGGTCCCCCCTATCGGTACAGCTTTCGATAATACAGTCTCGACGGTTGAAGATCAACCGGTGGCCGCCTTGTGCAGCTTGACCTCGACTTTTTCCCCTTCGTTGAGGGAGGCGTAGTAGGCCTGGAGGATCTTGACCACCTCGGGACGGCTGAACTCGGCGGGCGGCTGCTCGCCCTCGGAGAGCATTTTGCGCAATTTGGTGCCCGAGAGCAACAGACGATCATCCTTGCCGTGGGGGCAGGTTTTCAACGAGGCCATGCCCTGACACTTGTAGCAGTAGAAGGTCCAGTCGATCTTGAGGGGACGGGTGCGCAGGTCGGTTTCGGAAACCTTGTCGAAGATGTGCTGGGCATCGAACGGGCCATAGTAGTCGCCCACGCCGGCATGGTCGCGACCGACGATCAGGTGGCTGCAGCCGTAGTTTTGACGGAACACCGCGTGCAACAGCGCCTCGCGCGGACCGGCGTAGCGCATCTCCATGGGATAGCCGGCCTGGATGACCGTATCCTTCACGAAGTAGTTGTCGATCAGGGTGTCGATGGCCTCGGCGCGCACCTCAGCCGGGATGTCGCCGGCCTTGAGCTTGCCCAGGATCTGATGGATCAACACGCCGTCCATGGTCTCGACCGCGATCTTGGCCAAAAATTCGTGGGAGCGGTGCATCGGGTTGCGGGTCTGGAAGGCGGCAACCTGGCTCCATCCCTTCTCCTCGAACAACTCGCGGGTCTGGGCGGGACGCATGTAGATGTTGCCGTACTTGATCGGGAATTCGCCCTCGGAGAGCACCACCACCGGACCGGCGATGTTCACTTCCGGCTGTTCCATCACCTTGAGCACGCCAGGGTGCTCCTTGTCCTCGGTGCCGAACACCGAGCGGCACTCCAGACCCTTGTCGATGGTGTATTTTTCGGTGATGGTGAGAATGCCGCCGATTTCGCCGGACTCTTCGTCCACCAGGGCCACTTCCTGGCCGATCTTGAGATTGTTGGCCTGGCCGTGGGTGGTGGAGAGGGTGACCGGAATCGGCCAGAACACCCCGGAGGTGAGGCGCATGTGCTCGCAGACGCCCTTCCAGTCATCGTGGCCCATGAAGCCGTCGAGGGGGGTGAAGGCGCCGATGCCCAGCATGATGAGATCGCAGGCTTCCCGCGAACTCATTTTGATCTGATCCAGATCCTTGGCGCGGGCCTTGGCCTGTTTGAGGGCATCGCCGGCCAGCATGAGGGTTTTGAGTTCACCACCACCGTGAGGGGGGACGAGTTTTGACATGTTGATCGAGGCTCCTGGACGAGTAGGAAGGTAACGATTCGGTTATTGAGCAAAATTATTTTTTGGACCAAAAAAATTATGAATATCTTTGGCCAGCATCGCCAGGGCGCGACCCCGGTGGCTCATGGCATCCTTGTCGGCGGCGGGCATGAGCGCGAAGGTGAGGTCGTGTCCGACGGGGATGAAAATCGGGTCGTAGCCAAAGCCGTTGTGGCCCATGGGGTGATCGGCGATGCGCCCTTCGACGGTGCCGGTGAAGTGGGCGGTTTGGCCGTTGGGATCGGCCAGCGCCAGAACGCACTCGAAGCGGGCGGAGCGGGAGGCCTGGGGGCGCGCGGCCAACGCATCGAGAAGTTTCGCCACGTTCTGGGCATCGGTCGCCTCGTCCCCGGCATAGCGGGCCGAGTAGACCCCAGGCGCGCCGTCCAGACCATCGACCACCAGGCCGGAGTCATCCGCCAGGGCGGGCAGGCCGGTGAAACGGGCCACGGCGAGGGCTTTCTTGTCGGCGTTTTCGGTGAAGGTCATCCCGTCCTCGATCACCTCCGGGCAACCGGGAAAATCATCAAGGGAGAACGGATCGTTCTCCGGAAGAGTCAGAATACGGCGAATCTCTTCCATTTTCTTGCGGTTGCGGGTGGCGATGACGAGTTTCAAGGGTGCGGCCTGTCCAGTCGGGTGCCAGAATTGATTCCCAAAGACAAATTGGCGCTCATGTTGCCTCGAAGCCTGCAAATTTGTCAACGGATTCCCGGAATATAAGTGCATTTTTTTCGTGCAAGAAGATGTTTATTCCTTTCGCTTATGCACAAATATTAGAAAATAATAAAAAATTGATCAAAGCTCGTCAAGGGATATTTCATGCAACCGGATCGTCTGGCGCATCCGAGGGGTCTTGGAACTGCAAGGCGTGCAATTGGGCGAACAGGCCGCCATGAGCCAGGAGTTCCTGGTGGGTGCCGGATTCGATGATTCGCCCCTTGGCGAGCACGATGATGCGATCCACATGGCGGATCGTGGAAAGGCGATGGGCGATGATCACCGCGGTGCGTCCGGTCATCAGCCGTTCGAGGGCCGCCTGGATCAGCCGCTCGCTCACCGCGTCCACGGAACTGGTGGCCTCGTCGAGGATCAGGATCGGCGGATCGAGGGCCAGGATGCGGGTCATGCCCAACAGTTGCCGCTGTCCGGCGGAGAGGTTGTTCCCCCGTTCGGTCAAGCGGGCATCCAGGCCATCGGGCAACAGACGAATGAAGGCCATGGCCCCGGACTCCTCGGCGGCCCGCGCGATGCGATCACGGGGGATGCGGGTGTCGAACAGGCCGATGTTCTCGGCGATGGTGCCGGAGAACAGAAAGGTCTCCTGGCGCGCCACCCCGGCCCATTGCCGCAGGGTGGCCAGGGGGATCTCTTCGACCGGGATGCCGTCGATGGTCACCTGCCCCGCTTGTGCCTCCACGGTGCGGTTGATGAGTTTGATCAGGGTGCTTTTTCCGGCCCCCGTGGGTCCGACGATGGCGATCCGTTCGCCGGGGGCGATCTCCAGATCGAGGTTGGAGAGGATGGTCTCCGCGCCATAGGCGAATGTCACTCCGGCCAGCCGGATCGCCCCTTTCGGACGGTTCGGCAGGGTCGGGATGGGCGCCACCGGGGCCTCCCCGATGGCGGGCCTGGTGTCGAGCAGGGCGAACACCCGCTCCAGGGCGCTCATCGCCGACTGCATGGTGGTGAACTTGCCCGCCAGATCGCGGATCGGGAAGAACAGACGCCGCACCGCGTCGATGAAGGCGGTCAACACCCCGATCGTCACCGTCCCGTCGTCCATCAGCCCGGAGCCGTGCCACAACAGCACCGCCACGACCACCGTGGAGGCGGTCTCGACGAAGCTGAATTGAAACGCCTCGAGGAGATTGCTCTTGTCGGCGTTGGCGCGATGCTCGCGATTCAAGGCGCCGAACCGCTCCGTGGCCGCCTTTTGCTGATGAAACAGCCGCACCACGTCGCGCCCTTCGTTCTCCTCGGTGAGCCGGGCGGTCATGCGCGCCATCAAGAGGGTGCCATGGCGCTGGATCATGCGCATCCGCTGGGTGACGCGAAACGCCACGGCGATCACCACCGGCATCAGGAGCAGCACCACCAGGGAGAGTCGCGGCGAGAGGGTCACCATGCCGATGGCGATGGCGATCAGCAGCAGGATATCCCCGAACAGATTGATCAACCCGGCGCTGACCATCTGGCTGATCGCCTCGGCATCGTTGGCGATGCGGTTGGTGAGCGCGCCGCTGGGGTTTTTGGCGAAGAAGGCGGCATCCAGGGTGAGCAGGTGGGCGAAAAGCTCGCGACGCAGTTCGCTGATCACCCGTTGACCGAGCATGGCATTGATGGTGGATTGCAGATAGCCGGTGACGAACTGGAGCAGGCCCAGTCCGGCGAGCATGGCGAGCAGAGCGCCGAACCCATCCATGTTGCCGGTGACCAGGTGGCGATCCACCGCCATTTGAATCACCAGCGGCTGGGCGAGTTGGGAGAGGGCGCCGATGGGCGGTATGAGCATGGCGAGCAACAGCCACCGTCGGTGCGGCTTGGCGTAGCCAAAGAATCGGGCCATCAACCGGGCGTCCCAAAAGGCGCCGTAGCGGGTCTCCTCGGTATCGGCCTGGACAGCGGGCATCATGGCTGAGGGAACCAGGAACGTAGTTGCGTGACCAGAGCATTGAAGCTTGAACTGTTCTGCCAGTCGGTCAAACTGGCCTGTAGAGCAATTTTTTTATATTCTCTTGGTAATAAGCGTCCTTTTTGTAAAGTTATATAGCAAATATAATCAAACAACTCTTTAGGATGTTCCAATTTGATCCGTGATTCATTATGATTTTTCTTATTGCAATATTCAATTATTAATTCCTGTAATCGACTCTCTTGAACGTCAAAAAACGAGCAGATCGAATTTTGATTCTTCCATAACCACGCCTCCACTTCTGGGGAAATGACAATGGAGTACGACCGTTCAGACCAGGAGATACCATCCAGGCGTGATTGGATATCCTGCTGACAGGTCTGTTCAGGCTGGTTGCACCCACTGCCATGATGGTCGAAGATGACCAGTAAAAATTTATATTTGTCCTTGAAAATACGCACAAACTCCGGACCTTCATTGTAAACCCCGTTGTCGCGGCCCGAGTGGCGCATCACGTCAAAATCCAGTTGACGAATGCCGAGTGCCGCATGCCTTTGGAGAACGGCGTTCATGATCGCTTGCGTGTCAGCGTCGGCGGTCAGCACGAGGAGATCCCTTTTATTCATGCTTCCAGCACCCCGGATGAGAAGATCGTCGCCAGGTCAGGGGTACCATCCCAATTTCGCAGAACCGGATGTTGCGGACCAGGAACAACCATTGTTCCATTTTCTCGGGAGCGTGAAAAGCACAGCAGAGGTTCACGACCCACTTGCTGCACCACGAAGGGCGAGTGGGTCGCAACAAGCATCTGGATTCTGGGAATGGCGGACAACGCGCTCATGATGATCTCCAGAGCCTTTGGATGCACCCCATTTTCAGGCTCTTCCACCATATAGATTCCGGGTTCTGGTTTCAAAAAAGCTGGAAGTGTCAACGCCATCATCCGCAGCGTTCCATCACTGACAAGCCAACTCGGACATTTCAGCCCGTCTTCAAAGAGCAGTTCGATGTATTCGGCATTGTCCGGTTTGCGTTGATCCCAACGGATCTCCTTGAGTTCGGGCAAGGCGTAGCGCAGATGATCGGTCCAGGCTTCAAGCGGCGATTCCTGCGCCTGGTGATCTTGCATCGAATGGTCATGCGCGGTGTTGGCAGCAGATTTTTCCAACAGACGGCCTACAACCCGTGCCAGATTGGTCCCATCCAATTCCAGCTCCTTGGACCGCGTGGCTGGACAGGGATGACGCATGGCACGACTGTTGAGTTGAATGAAACGGACGCCTTGCAGCAAGAATCGCTTCACGGCATTGGCGGTTGGGTAGCGCGCCTCATCGGGTGGCGTGTTGGATAAGGCTAATCGATCCAGGCCAAACACGAAGACATCCTGATACCCGCTATTCTCCCTGGAAAAATAATCCGTTCCTTTCGATGTTTTGCCAAGCAACCGTTTTGGTTTTACCTTGGGACTGAACTTGAAATCATCTCCTTTTGCCAGCCATCTCTTGGAATATCGACGCAGTATCTCCTCGCTGACACTCACGCCATGGGTGGGATCTTCAATGATCTTGAGTTGGTAATTGAGAATACTGTCCTTTTGATCCTCAAGCAGTTGCCCGATATCAATCCATAAGCCGATCTCAATCGTACCCCCTTGTCGCATCCAGGTCAGATCACGAAATTCCGCCCCCCGTGATTCCACGGCCTTTTGTGGACCCTCCAACAGGCAATCCCTCACAAAATCGATCGCATCCAGAAAAGTGCTTTTCCCGCTGCCGTTGGGACCAACCAGAACATGGAAACGGTCCAGCTTCAGTGGAGGATCCAGCTCACGGATTGATCGGAAATTTCGGATCATGATGCCAGAGATCACTTATGTTTCCTCCATTCGGTTCATTGCCTGATCATAACCACATCCGCAGCTTGACATCATTTTGAGAAGCCTAATTTTTCCAGCAAGGTCGGGCGCATGATGCGAGCTTCGTTTCCAAAAATCGGAAACGAAGCTCGCGAAGGCTGCGCGCGGCGCATTTTTCGCAAAAGGCCGCGAAAAATGCTTCTTTGTGAAGAGCGCGCCAAAATTCAAAATCAAAACCCTGGGAGAGGAATCTCCCAGACTCTCTCTTTTTTTTCAACAGT
>JADGAY010000124.1 GCA_015231775.1 Magnetococcales bacterium
CGAACGGATCGCCGGCGGTGGCGCGCAGGATGCGATCCACCGCCTGGAGGCCATTCTCCGCCTCCTCGATGCGACACGGATAGGGTGCCAGCATGTCACGACAGACGCGACGGGCCATGGGATGGTCATCGACCAGCAGGATGCGCGAGGCGGCCAATCGGATCGGACCCTCGGCGGCATCCGCCAGCACCTCCCCCTCGCCGGCCAGCGGAAACCGCAATTGAAAGGCGAATTGACTCCCCTTCCCCGGCTCGCTGATCAACTCGATACGCCCACCCATGCGCTCCACCAGATGACGGCAGATCGCCAGCCCCAAACCCGTGCCGCCGAAACAACGGGTGGTCGAGGCGTCGGCCTGGGTGAAGGCGGTGAAAAGGCGCGACATCTGCTCCCCGGTCATGCCGATGCCGGTGTCACGCACGCGAAAATCGAGGGTGGCCGTGGTGTCACTGGTTTCGGCCAGCACCACTTCCAGGCAGACCTCCCCCTGTTCGGTGAACTTCACCGCGTTGCTCACCAGATTGAGCAGGATCTGCCCGAGTCGCACCGGATCGCCCATCAACACCGGCGGGATGTGGTGATCGACGAAGACGATCAACTCCAACGCCTTGTCCTGGGTCTTCGGGGCGACCATGGTCGCCATGCGGTCCGCCACCTTCTCGATGGAGAAGGGGATGGTCTCGAGGGTGAGCTTGCCGGCCTCGATCTTGGAGAAGTCCAGGATGTCGTTGATGATGTGCAAAAGGGTCCGTCCGGCGTCCTCGACGCGGGAGAGGTAATGGCGTTGCTGGCTGGTGAGCGAGGTCTGGAGGGCCAGATGGATCATGCCGAGAATGGCATTGATCGGCGTGCGGATCTCGTGGCTCATGTTGGCCAGGAAGAACGATTTGGTCTGGCTGGCGTTCTCGGCCATCTTGCGCGCCGCGTGCAGCACCGTGGTTTCGCGATGCAAGATCCCGTAATAGGAGAGCATCAGGATGCTGACCAGCAACGCGATCAGAATCCCCAGCATGCGGTTGACCCGGGTGGTATGCTCGGATTTGACCAGCAGCACCGACCAGCCGGCAGCGTCGATGGCCACCCGCCCCACCAGATGGCGCGCCCTCTCGAGCATGATGGTCATGCCATCGCGGAGTTCGCGCTTGAAGATCGGCTGGTGTTCGCTCAAAGGTCCGAACTGCTTGCTCTCCTCCAGACGCCGCATGACCGCCGACTCCAGCGCCCACAGCGGAAGCGGCGAGAAATCATCACGACCGGCAAGCAAGGCCACCCCATCCGGATTGAGCAGATAGGCATTGGAAAACATGGTGAAACCCATCTCCCTGGGACTCAGGGTCTTTTTGATCACCGCCACGGCGACGATCTCCTCGTTCCCAGGCCCGAGCAGCTCCCGCGAGGGGGGGTCACGGGCAGGAGGTGCGGCGGGGTTCCCCCCATCCGGCAATTTCGCGCGGATCGGCGCGCTGGCATAATAGCCCGGTTCACCGGAGGTCACGCCATAGGCGTAATAGTGACCGACCCGTCCCTCCATGGCCTCCAGGAAGTAGGGACGGAACCGATAGTTCTTGCCCACGAACGAGCCAGGGGTGTCGCGATTGGAGGCGGCGAGCACCTTGCCATCCGGTCCCATCAGATAGGCCACCCCCTTGACCGAGGTGGCCAACTGATCGAGGGTGCCATCGATTTCGGCGCGATGATCACCATCCGGTTGGCCTCTTTGAAAAAGGGGTTGGATGATCCCGGCCAGGGCGATGACACTGCCGTCGATGGCGAAGGTTTCGCGACTCAGGCGGTTGACCAGTCCATCCAGATCGTTGCGCAACGACTGGGACTGATCGGCCTGGAACAGTCGCCCCAAATGATCGGTCAACCACCATCCCGCGCCGAGCAACAGGCAGAATCCGCCGATGAACAGGGCGAAGTAACGTTTCTTGTGATGAAAGAGCGGCGTGGAGTCGGCGGTGGCGGTGGTGGCCAAACCCCACACCGCTATGGTCATCAACAGCGCGGCAAACGCGCGAACCAGTTGAATCGGCACCCCCAACGCGGCCTGAAAGGTCTGGGCATTGAGGAGCGTGGCGGGCCAGAAGTCGCTCGACTTGACCACCAGTCCGCTGGACACGCCATAAATCACCATGGCCAGGGCGCCGATGGCCAGCCAGAAGGTACGATTGGGCGCGGGCTCCACCTCGCGGGCGCGCCAGAAGAGCCAGGCCCCGGCCATGCAGGCGGGAAAACCGAGCGCGTAGCGGATCAGGATCGGAAAATGCTCGATGCCGTGACTCCAGGCCAACACACCGGTCAAGGCGAGCATCACCAGGGAGCCCCCCAGCAGTTTCGGCCAACGGAACCGCGCCAACACCCCAGTCAGGGCGAACTCGGCCAAAAACAGAAACGAGACCGCGTGCAACAGAAAACGCAGCGCGTTGAACTCCGGGGTATCGCCGGTGAACATCTCCACGAGTTCCAGCCACTCGATCAGACCGTGGGTCAGACCGAATCCGGCCAATAACCGCCAGGAGAGTCCCGAGGGATCCTGACGCGGCAGAAAGAGACACACCACCCCCAGAATCAGGAAGCTCAGTCCGTAGACGAAATAGATGTAATCCATCTGCTGGGTGAACCATTCGGACATGCGCTTTCCCTTGCATACAAAGGGTTGACTGATTTTTCATTTATTGCTAATTTTGCCAATACCTGTCAAGATGCAAACTTGGCATGTCGAAGCAAGCACGCACTTACAGGCTGTTTGGCTCATGCCAAACCGCCGATGCGGGCCATGCATGGCCCGCCAAATTGCCCAGCAATCTGAGAAGCACGAAGCGATTGGTTCGATTCGTGCTGATTTGGTGATTCCATTCATGGAATCACCAAACCGCCATTAAATCCATGTCGCGCGGAGTGATTCCAGATGCGTTCCTTGGCAACCCCAGCCCCTTCCGCACGCCCGAACCCTCGAGCGAAATCGTGCGCATGAACCCGATCCCACGACCCCGCATCCTGATCGTCGATGACAAGCCGGCCAACCTGACCGCCTTGCGTGCCCTGTTGTCGCGGGTGAATGCCGAAATCCATCCCGCCCTCTCCGGCAACGAGGCCCTGACCTTTTTGGTCGAACACGAGTTCGCCCTGATGCTCCTGGATGTGGACATGCCCGGCATGGACGGTTTCGAGGTAGCCCGCACCGCCTTCAAGCTCGAGCAGACCCGCAACCTGCCGATCCTGTTTCTGACTGCGGCCTACAAGGACGATTTTCACCGGTTGCAGGGGTACAAGAGCGGCGCGGTGGATTATATCGAAAAGCCGATCGATGACGTCATTTTACTATCGAAGGTACGGCTATTTCTGAATCTATATAACGCCCGCAACGAATCCGAACAGTTGCGCCAGGAGCTTCACATCTCCGAGGAGCGGTTCAAGTTCGCCCTCGAGGGGAGCACCGACGGATTGTGGGATTGGAACATCGCCACCGGTTCAGTCTATTTCAGTCCGCGCTGGTGCACCATGCTCGGCTTCGAGCCCGGCGAACTCGAACCCAATGTCGGCGCCTGGGCCCGTCTGGTCCACCCGGAGGACAAGGCGGCGGTCATGGCGCGGCTCGACGACCATCTGGCCGGACGGATCCCGCTCTATCAGACCGAGCACCGCCTGCGCACCAAGAGTGGCGAGTGGATGTGGATCCTGGATCGGGGCAAGGTGGTGTCACGCGCCCGCAATGGCACTCCTTTGCGGGCGGTGGGCACCCATCAGGACATCTCGCAGCGCAAAATGATGGAGGAGGAACTGCGTCGCAGTCGCGAAAACTACGAAAAATTGACCACGCGCATTCCGGTCGGGGTCTACAAATTCCGCTGTACCGCGCAAAACGTGATCTCCTTCGATTACATCAGCGAACCCTTCTGCGCCCTGTTCGGCCTGGACCGGGAGACGTTGAGCCGGGATGTGATGCAAATTTTTCGCATTGCCCATCCTGAGGAGCAGGAGGAGTTTCTGCGCCGGACCCTGGAGATCGCCAAAAAACGGGAGCCCTTCTTGTGGATCGGTCGTTTCACCGTGGCGGGCCGGGTGCGCTGGCTGCACATCCAGTCCACGCCGAACATCGAATTGATCGGGGATACCACCTGGGATGGGGTGGCCATCGACATCACCGAGCGCAAGGAGCTTGAAGAGGCAATGCGCGAGGCCAAACAGGAGGCGGACGACGCCAACCGGGCCAAGAGCCACTTTCTGGCCACCATGAGCCATGAAATCCGCACCCCGATGAACACCATACTCGGGATGGGCGAGATGCTGCGGGACTCCCCGCGTCTGAGCCCGCGGGAACGACAGATGGTGCAGATCGCCAACCGCGCCGGCGAATCGCTCATGGCCCTGGTGCACGACATCCTGGATCTCTCCAAGATCGAAGCCGGGCAGATGCAGTTGGAATCGATCCCCTTCGTGCTCGAAGTCGAACTCAACCAAACCATGGCGATCATCCGCGAAAGCGCCACGACCAAGGGGATCGAGGCGGCGCTCTCCCTGGAACCCGGCGTGCCGCGCCAGGTGCGGGGCGATCCGCAACGGCTGCGTCAGATCCTGTTGAATCTCCTCGGCAATGCCATCAAGTTCACCCACCAGGGGGGAATCGCGCTGCGTGCCCGTCAGGTGGATGGCGGAATGATCCAGTTTCTGATCCAGGATACCGGCATCGGCATCCCCGAGGATCGCCTGAATGCGGTCTTTCAACCCTTCACCCAGGGGGATCTCTCCACCCCACGCCGTTTTGGCGGCACGGGGCTGGGACTCAACATCTGCCAGCATCTGGTGACACTGATGGGAGGGCGGATCTGGGTGGAGAGCCGCGTGGGATCGGGCAGCATCTTTTATGTGCAACTCCCCTTGGGCGAGGATCAAAACATCCCGGAACCGGTCATCACCACCCACCCCCCGGAGGAGATTCACCTCCCAAAAGGCGACGCGCCACGCCTGCTGGTGGTCGATGACACCGAGGACAATCGTCAGGTGATTCTGGCCTTCCTCGAGGGAGGGAACCAGGTGATCGTCGAGGCGGCCAACGGCACCGAAGCCCTGGAGAAGTTCCTGGCCGAGCCGTTTGATCTGGTCTTCATGGATATCATGATGCCGGGCATGGATGGCCTGGAGACCACACGCCGGATCCGTGCCGCCGAAGCCGAACAGGGTCGCGGTCGCACCCCGGTGATCGCGGTCACGGCCCACGCCATGAAGGAGGACATGGAGCGCTCCTTGGCCGCCGGATGCGATCTGCACCTCTCCAAGCCGCTGCGCCGGGGGGAGGTGTTGGAAGTTC
Organism: Magnetococcales bacterium; assembly: GCA_015231775.1. GTDB lineage: Bacteria > Pseudomonadota > Magnetococcia > Magnetococcales > Magnetaquicoccaceae > Magnetaquiglobus. The sequence continues at coordinate 5,312 of JADGAY010000124.1, forward strand.
TCAACCGTTTCCTGGCTCGGGGTCAACACATCCCGGAACGGACACAACCCTCCACCGCCCCGCTCCAGGTGATCGATCCCGTGCTGCTCGAACAACTCAAAAGCGAGACCGGCAGCGGATTCACCCGCATCCTGGAGATGTTTTTGAAGAACTTTCCAGGCCGGCTGGATGCCCTGCGCACCGCCTGGGAGATCCACGACGCGGAAGGGTTGCGTCAGGTCGCCCACAAACTCAAAGGCACCTCCAGCACCTTCGGCGCCAGCCGTTTCTCCCATGCCTGCGCCGAACTCGAACAACTCGCCGTGCGCCAGGCCTCCCTCACCCTGCTCCAGGATGCGCTCGATGCGGTATTGGACGAAGCCAGCCAGATGCAGCGGCGCCTGGAAGCCCTGATGCGTGAAGCCCGTGACGATTGAATTATCTTATCTATAATAAAATCATTTTATAAATTTATAATTATTTTTTATAATCAATTCTTTAACAAAAAACCGTGCACCCGAGTCTGCTCTATGCCATCATAAGGAGTACTTTTGCATCTCCAAGAGTGATCGACTCCAGACTCCAGGATACGTCGCATGCACCCCAACAGCCCAGCGCAGAATCATCTGCTGACCGGCATGTTCCGGACCCGTTTCTTGAGGTTCAGCTTCTTTCTCTCCGTGCTGTTCGTGATTCTGATTCCCCTGCATGCCTGGTGGATCGGCAATCCCTCGTTTCGTGACCTGCTGATCCGCTTCTCCGAGGAGAACGCGGTACGACTGGCCGACCATCTGACCGCCGACATTCCCTTCGATGCCACCACCAACCAGCCCCTGGTCACCGACGAACTGCGCAAGGAGTTGGTGAAAGTCGCGGTGGGGTTCAAACTCTACAAATACCGACTGTTTGACGCCACGGGCCGCATCATCCACTCCTCGATCCCCAAGGAGATCGGCAAACTCAACGAACACGCCTATTTCCACGACATCGTCGCCAAGGGAACCACCTTCAGCCAGGTGGTGCAAAAGAACGGCAAGAACCGCGAGAACGAAACCATTCAGCTCGACGTGGTGGAGACCTACGTGCCGATCATGCGCGCCAACAGCTTCCAGGGCGCCTTCGAGATCTACTCGGACATCACCGCCTGGCGCGAACGGATCGACCGCATCGTCGCCACCAGCTCGCTGGTTCTGGGATTGATGGCCCTCACCCTGTTGACGGTGATCCTCACCACCCGTCTACGCATCCTGCATCGCATCCACGCCTTCATGGAAGCCATCGCCGCCACCTCGCGGGGTGACTTCTCCCGCGATCTCCCCCTGGAGGGACACGACGAGTTGACCGACATGGCGGAGAACTTCAACCGCATGAGCAACCAACTGCACAAGCTCCACCACGGATTGCAAAACGAAAAAAACAAGCTCACCACCATCATCCTGAGCGCCCGGGAAGGAATTATCGTCACCGATGAGGCGGGAGACGTGGTGCTGGTCAATCCGGCGGCGGAGCGTTTGTTGGGCAAATCCGCGGAGCAGATCCAGCGCGAGGGTTTCTTCAAGGTGGTCGATGACCCGGAGTTCGTGGAGCGGTTCGTGGCCGACGAAGGGGTGGACATGCCGGAGACCCTGGTTTACAACCAGCATGTGTTGCAGTTCTATGCCTCGACGATCCACGACCGAAGCGGTGGCACCATGGGATCCGCCGCCCTGTTGCGAGATGTCACCGAGGAGAAGAAGCTCGAGGAGAAGCTGCGCAATCAGTCGATCACCGATCAGATGACCGGCCTGTTCAACCGGCGTCACGCCGAAGAGAACCTGCAAGCCGAGATGCAGCGATTCCAGCGTACCGGGCATGGTTTTGCCGTGGCCCTCCTGGACGTGGACCATTTCAAACGCTTCAACGACGAGCATGGTCACGATCAGGGCGACCGGGTGTTGCAGTCCGTGGCCCGGACTATCCATCTGCACTACCGGCAGATCGACATCTGCTGTCGCTTCGGCGGGGAGGAGTTCTGCATCATCATGCCTGGCACCTCGCTTTCCGGCGCCCTTCTGGCCGCGCAACGTCTGCGGGAAGGGATCGAGGAGATGCGCGTGGACGGTCTGAAGGTGACGGTGAGCATCGGCGTGGCCGTTTGTGACCGGTTGGTTCGCAGCCAGGAGGAGTTGATCAAACGGGCCGATCAGGCGCTCTACGCGGCCAAGCATCTGGGCCGCAACCGGGTGGTCGAGTGGCGGGATAGTTTGCAAGATCTCCCCAATACGTAGCGCGCAGAGCCAAGCCTTCGATTGTTTAAATTTTAATGATTCCAAACAAAAAGCACGCAACCAGGTTGCGTGCTTTTTGTTAACGTGTTTTTGTCGAGAGTTGCACGGGTGGGATGAGGGGGCCACCCATCATGCAAGTTGGTTGGGGAGTCTCCAGGCTTTAAGCGGTGATCCGTTCGGCGCCACGCCGGCCCCGTTGCTGGGAGAAGAGGGCCTCCATCACCACGATCTTCAACCGCTCGTAGGGGGTGGGTTTGTGGAGCACCTCGACATCCTCGGGCACGCCACCCTTGGCGGCGATCTGAACCTCGTCCATGGCGGTGACCACCAGGATGTGGCTGCGGCTCAATTCAGCGGACTCGCGCAAAGCGCGGATCATCTGGAAGCCATCCATGGCAGGCATCATCAAGTCAGCAATGATGACGCCTGGCTTGTGCAAGCCGGCCTGGATCAGGCCATCATACCCATCCTCGGCCACCACCAGGCGAACCGGCAATCCCCAGTTGGCCACGACGGCCTTGGTGATTTCGCGCAGATTCTCGTCATCCTCGACCAGGAGCAGGGTCAGCTCCGGCAATTCAGGATCCTGGAGTTGCTCGCGGCGTTTGGCCAACAGGAGGTTGATGGAACTCATGGGGATGCGGCAATGACCCCCGGCGGTTTTCCAGGATTTGATGATCCCCCGTTCCATCCAATAATGGATGGTGCGCTGGGAGACACCCAGGATCTGCGCCGCCTTGGAGGTGGTTACCACGGGATCGGTGGTTTCCGGTATGCGTGTCACGGGCATGGTGATTCCAAACGCACGTTCCTAAGGGTGAAACGATAACCTGCAAGATTTGCCTGGTTTTCCTCCAAAAGCGGAAAATTTTAGCATTGAATATGGATCATACCCGCATCACCCCACCCAGGCAAGGAAAAAGTTCTCCACAAGATTGACAAATCCTCGCTCACCTGCTCACCCACCGTCCAGGTGATTTTTCAAGAAACACTGTTGAAAAAAGCGCAAAACAGGCAAATAATAATCTTGCAATGATAGAAAAACGGGAAAATAATACATACAAACGCTTATCAGAACTGCTTGAAAGCCAACTGCGGACCCACCACCGCATCGGCCAAAGGGGAGACCACCATGATCACGATGCATGTCAACGGCGCATCATTCCACTTCGACTCGCTCCTGATCGCGGAACGGGAGGCCCTGTCCCACCTCCAGGAGATTCACGCTCGGGTGATGCGCGCCAGATCACGCGCCAGAAGACTCGAAGGACTCCTCTATGCCCTGCCCTTTTGCAATCGCATTCAAGAGCAGGCCGCCCACCTGCGCCAGGAGGCGCGGGTCTGGCACGACATCCGTCGCGCCGCCACCCACGCCAGGCTCTACTCCTGATGCGCCGAAGTGATCGATTCAGCGGCGACGATGGAGGAGGAGACCCTTGACCGGGAGCACGACCATGCTTGACGACGCCTTTCGACAGATGGGCCGCAGCTACCAGGCCGGGGAGATCATCTACCGGCAGGGTGACCTGGCGGAACAGTTCTATGTGATCCAGCGCGGCGGCGTGATCATCACCCGGGAGACCACCACGGGGCAGACCCTGTTGGTGGAATCCGGCGAAGGG
>JADGAY010000125.1 GCA_015231775.1 Magnetococcales bacterium
CGAAAAGACCACGGCTTCACCCTTTTGGAACTCATGGCGGCTCTGGCGGTCTTCGCGGTCATGGCCACGATGGCCTATGGCGGTCTGGGATCCCTGGTGCAGACCCGTCAGGAGGCGCACAAGCGCAGCGAGGAGTTGGCCTCCCTGCGGAGTTTTTTTCTCTTTTTTGCCCGTGATGTCGAACAGAGTCTGCCGCGTGGCATCCTGGATGGCACACGCACGCCACGGGCGCCGTTCGTCGGCAACGACGGGGCGGAACGGTTTCTGGAGTTGACCCGTGGCGGGCGTCCCAATCCGCGCGGTCTGGCGCGCAGTTCCTTGGAACGGGTCGAATATGCCCTGGAGGAGGGGAAGATCATCCGCCGCGCCTGGCCGGTGCTCGACCGGGTGCAAGAGGAGATCCCCAAGGGTGAGGTGGTGCTGGAAGAGGTGGCGGAGGTGGAGATCCGTTTTTTGAGCGCGGATGGGAAATGGCGCGGCAACTGGCCTCCGACGCCCGCCCAAGCCGGCGTGACGCAACCCCAGCCATCCCAGCCCGGCGGCCAGCCATCCCAGCCCGGCGCGAGCGGTGGTGGCATGGGACAGACCGCGCTCCAGGAGATGCCGCCCCCGCCGGCGGTGGAGATCGTGGTGCTCAAAAAAGGGTGGGGGAGGATCCGACGGGTGTTCGAGATCGCGGGAGGGGTGGGTTGAGTCCGGAGGCGCACGCTCGGGGCGGTGGTGCCGCGCTGCTGACCGCGTTGTTGATCGTGGCCGTGGCCGCGGCGCTCGCCACCTCGTTGATGTCCGCGCAACATCTGGAGATACGCGCCAGCGCCAACCTGTTGGATCGGGATCGCGGAATGTGGTTCGCCCTCGGCGGCGAGGCGTGGGCCATGGGGATCTTGAACCGCGACGCGGCGGATAGCCAGTACGATCATCTCAACGAGATCTGGGCCGGAACCCCGCCACCGGTGCCGGTGACCGGCGGTTCGGCGACCGGGCGGATCATCGATCTGCACGGGCGTTTCAATCTCAACAATCTGCTGGTCGATGGCAAACAGAGCCCGAACGATTGGGCCCGGTTCGAACGCCTGCTCAAGGTGGTGGGAATCGAGCCGCGGGTGGCCTTCGCGGTGATGGACTGGATCGATCCCGACAGCGTGGTGAGCGGTCCGGGTGGGGCCGAGGAGGAGACTTATCTGGGCCGGCGACCCCCCTATCGTCCGGCCAACCGGTTTTTCACCAGCACCAGCGAGTTGCGGCTGGTGGCGGGGTTTGACGAGGAGAAGGTGACCCGTCTGTTGCCGTTCGTGACCGCCCTTCCGGAGCGGACCGAGATCAACATCAACACTGCGCCGCTGGAGCTGCTCATGACCCTGGTCGAGAACATGAGCCGCGCCGAGGCGCAGGTGTTCGACGACAAACGCCGCCGGGAGAACGGCTACAAGAGCGTGAATGCGCTTCTGGAAGAGCCGTATTTGAAGGGCAAGGGGGTTCTGTCTGCTGGTTTGACCGTCAATTCCCGCTTTTTCCTGGTGGAGAGCGCGGTCACGCTGGGCCGTGGTCGGACCTTTCTTTCCAGCGTGCTGCTGCGTGGCGGCAGTCACACCAAGGTGCTGCGACGCACCCGTGAGGGGGGGTGAAGGGGCACGACCGTTCTTGGGGAGCGATGGTGGCGAGCCGTGGAGCCGGTTTGCGGATCAGAACGTTGCCATGAGGCGCAGCAGAACGGTTCGGCCTGGGGCATGGGGATTGGTGGTGGTGGGGGTCTGCGGCGGTTCGGCGATGAACTCCCGATAGCTGCGGTCAAACAGATTGGCGATCTCCAGGGAGAGGCCGAGATTCTTGGTGGGCTGATAGCCACCGTAGAGATCCGTGGTGACGAACGAACCCATGGGTCCGGTCCAATCCTGTCCCGTGCCGGTGGTAGTCGAGCTGTCCGTGGCCCGTTTCGCGCCCACCCAGCGCAGACGCGTGCCGGCATTCCAGAGCGTTTCGCTTCCGAACAGATCCACGAACAGATTGGCTTCCACGGGGGGCACCTGATACAGGGGGTGGCCGTCGGAGAGGTCGCGACCATGCTGGCCGATGAGATGCAGACGCAGGGCGAGCCACTCCCGCGCGTTGTAACGCAGATCCGCCGTCATGCCGGTCAACACCGCATCCACGTTGCGGTAGATGAACGCGCCATCCTTGGCGATCGTGCCCGATTGACCGCGCGCATGGTCGAGGAGGATGAAATCCTGGATGTGGTCCGCGAAACCCGAGAGCGTCATTTGGGTGGATCCGGGCCTCCCTCCGCGACCGTAGCGCGTGAAACCGTCCTGGAGGAGTTTGGCGCCGATTTCGACCTTGTGATGCTGTTCCGCCTCCAGTTCCGGGTTGCCGATCTGCAACAGGCCCCCGGTGCCGGTGTTGGCGTAATAGAGTTCGGGGAGTTCCGGCAGGCGGATGGCACGACGCAGATCCAGAAACAAGGTGTTCTCCGCGGCAACATCGTACTCCAGTTTCATCCGCGCGCCGATCTCCTGGAACGTCTGATCGGTGTCGCCGGCGAAGCCGTAATACTTTCGATAAAGCTCCCTGGGGGTGATGTTGTAGACCACCCCAGCGGGTCCGGGCACGTTCGGACGGGTATCCGCCTGGGCGATTTCGGTACGACGCAGATCGGCACGGATGGCGGCCTCGACGCGCGCCGGGGTGACGGACCATTTGTGACCAACCTCGAGGGCCAACTGATCGGCCTGGGCGTCGGGAACGCGGATCGCGGTGATCTGGTTTGGACCGTACTCCCGTGCCAGACGGTCGGCATCGTAGCGTTCCCGCGACCCCTCCAGGGTGAGCCAGTTCCCTCCTGGCGCGGTCAGGCGCGCGGTCAGGGACAGGGTGCGGATCTCCGCATCCAGCGCGATCCGGGTGTTGATCGGCGGACGCAGGGAGTGGTTGTCCGCGTCAATTTCGATCCCGGTCCAGATGGCTTTGAGATCCAGGCGGTTGAAGAGCGCTTCCAGGGGGATGGCCTCCCCGGAGAGGGCCAGATACATGCGCTCCAGACCTGGGGCGTCCAGGTTGTAGTGGGGTACCTTCGCATCTGTTAAGTTGTCACGAATGGCGATCATCTTGATTTGCGCGGGCCTGTCCGGATTGATTCGGGCGATCAGGTACTCGGAGTCGCGTTTCATGCCGGTCTGGATCTGCTCATCAGCGGGGGTCGTGTAGCCATGCTGCCACTCGTGACGCACGGCGGCGGCCAGGGTGAGATCCTGCCAGGCCGCCTGAAAGCGGGTGGCTGCGATAACCGTTCCCGCCAGTCCGGATTGGGCGGAAACGGTCAGAGGTCGGTTGGCCGCGCTGGTCTCCTCCAGGGCGGGAAGCCACGGTTCGGCGGCGGGATGGGAGAAGGTGACGGTGCCCGGCGCGGTCAACACCTTGGAGTAAGGGAGGAGTTCGGGAAAATCCTGCGAGCCGTGCCGTTTGAGCGCCTTGGGCAGAACCAGGGAGTACTCCTCGCCGTGTCCGGTTTGGGAAACGGCCAGCAGTGTCAGAAGGGATAAGGCAAACCAGGTCACCCGGATGGATGATGGGTGGGCCGATCGAAGCGAACGCGCCGATGGAGCGTGACCACTCATGAGGAGAGTTTCGGTGCGCAGGTCATGGAAGTCGCCTGGATGGGTGCATGAAGCAATGCTTTCGGATCTGGTCGGATCTCTGGTGCGTATTGAGAAGCAAAAACAAGCAAGCAAGCAAACAAACAAACAATCAAACAAGCAACGATCTATAGGGGAATTCTCATTCCAGGTCAATGCGGGGAGTGGGCTCCGTTGGTTATTTAAGCTCTTGAGCGGTGCCGTGATCCGGCCTGGGAACACGGTATGAGACAACCATGCCGCGATCTCCCGGCATGTCGAGACCGTCATCGACTCCGGCTTGGGTTGTCCAGAGAACGTGCCCAAGTTTAGACATGCTGGCATGGGCTGAATGGGGAGCTGTTTGCAAGGATTTGGTGTCCCCGGCGCGATTTGAACGCACGGCCTACGGATTAGGAATCGGCCAATAACACCGTTTTCCTGACTTTGTTTGATCGAACTTGATACGTCTGACACCATTGAATTTTCTCTTGTAAACCATCAAATTATCTTGTATTCTATCGCTCAAGTCAAATCAGGGTAAATCACCCCGTGCCACCCAAAAAACGCTACCCAAATTGCTACCCAAGATTTGACCCAAAGCCCACGGGAAAAATTATCAGGAGGCCAGACAATGAAGTTCACCGACCGGGGTATCAAGGCCATCCGATTGCCCGAAACGGGGCGGATCGATGTTTGGGCCGATAATGGAAATGGATTCGGGTTGCGGGTGTCATCGACCGGCAGGAAGGTTTTTCAGTTCGCCTATCGGTTCGAGGGGAAAGCACGACGGATGATGCTTGGCGAGTACGGCGAGTCACCGAACATGACCCTTGCGGAAGCCCACAAGGTGCATGCACTGGCGCGTGAGCAGTTGGCAAAGGGTATCGACCCTGGAGCCGTTGAACAAGAGGCCAAGCGTGAAGCACAGGCCGCGCCTACGGTCGCGCAACTCGTGGAAGAGTACATCGAACGTTGGGCCAAACCTCGCAAGCGGACATGGCCGGAAGATGCCCGGATGCTGGGCAAGGACGTGATTCCCCGGTGGGGCGAACGGAAAGCCAAGGACATCACCCGGCGTGACGTTCTCAAGATGTTGGACGAACTCCAGGATCGGGGTTGCACCACCAGCGCGAACAGAACGTTGGCGTGCGTGCGGAAAATGTTCAATTTTGGCGTTGAGCGCGACATGATTGAAACATCCCCTTGCACCAACGTTCGGGCACCCGTTCAGGAGGTGCAGCGCGACCGGGTTTTGTCCCCCGAGGAACTCCAGACATTCTGGAATCGATTGGATGATGCCCACATGTCCGAAGGTTCCCGGCTGGCCCTACGGTTGCAACTGTTGACCGCGACGCGCAAGGGTGAAGTTCTGGCCGCCGCATGGGGTGATTTTGACCTCAAGGGGTGCATGTGGACAATCCCGGTTGAGGAGTCCAAAAATAAGATGCCCCATCGGGTGCCGTTGTCCACACAGGCCATGGCGATCCTGGATCGCATCAAGACCATATCGGGCGATTCGCCTTGGCTGTTTCCATCCAGAAACGACGCGACCAGGCACGCCATTGAAACGTCAGTCGATCATGCGGTTCGGCGCAATCAGGATCATTTCGGAATTGGCCAGTTCACCCCGCATGATCTGCGGCGCACGGCGGCCAGTCAGATGACCGAAATGGGTATTTCCCGTCTGGTGGTGTCGAAAATCCTGAATCACGTTGAACGTGGTATTACGGCGGTTTATGATCGTCACTCGTATGATGCCGAGAAGCGCGCCGCGCTGGATGCCTGGGGAAAACGTCTGGAAACCATCGTTACCGGACAGGATGACCACAACGTTGTGGAATTGCCGGTGCGGAAAGTTGCAGGGTGAATAAATGCCTGTATTGAGTAGATTTTTTGGTATCGTCATCTTCATGCATTGGAACGATCATCAGCCGCCGCATTTTCATGCCAAATACGGCAACTATGAGTTGATGATGAACCTTGATGGCGATATCCTGGAAGGAAGTATGCCACGTCGAGCGATGGCCCTAATCAAAGAATGGTTGTTTCTGCATCAAGAAGAATTGCGGGAAAATTGGAAGCGTGTGCGAAATCGTCAATCTGTTATCGAAATTCCACCATTGGAGTAAAATAACATGCTGCACGTTACTGATGTTCGATATCAAGGTGATTATCGGCTTTGGCTTGCCTTTGACAACGGTATAGAAGGGGAGGTTAACCTTGAATCTGAATTGTGGGGAGAAGTTTTTGACCCCCTGTTGAACAAGTCCGTTTTCGCATCTGCTCGCGTAGATCCTGAACTTGGAACTATCGTTTGGGCGAACGGTGCTGATCTTGCGCCCGAGTTCCTGATTGATTGTCTCCGCGCCTGACACCTGCCTGCCGCTGGCGGTCATCCCCCTGCCGATCCTGATGCCTGCCTGCCGCTGGCGGTCATCCCCCTGCCGATCCTGATGCCTGCCTGCCGCCCTTTCATTATTATTCATTATTATTCATTATTATTCATTATTATTCATTATTATTTAATCAGAATTATACTGTTGATGTAATTCAGCAGAGTTTGACACTCTTCAATTATTTAATCTAACGTCTAATCACTTATCATCACCCTAGATCAACAATCGGAGATTAATAATGGAAAACGTCAAACTTATCAAAGCTCGTCGAGTTCGTGAAATTTTGGGTGGTATTTCCACGGCTTCATTGTATCGGTTTTGGAATATCAAAAAAATAATTCCAGCCCCCAAAGTGATTCTTGGAATGAATTATTGGGTTGAATCAGAAATTTTGGCCGTAGTTCATTCGGCTGGTCAACGGGCGGTGCGTTGAGGGGACGGTAATATGTCAGACATCGGAACAACTCATCAGTGGATTCCATGGTTTCTTGATTATTCCAACAACCCCGAGAAACCCCGGAAGGTTCCGGGTATTCCTGGCCGACCGATCAACGCGCACGACCCGCACCAGTGGTTGACCTATAACGACGCGAAGAAACGGTCCGATCTGGTGGGCTTCGTCCTGACGGATGACGACCCGTTCGTGTGCATCGATCTGGACGATTGCATTGACGCATCCGGAACGTATAGCGTTCTGACCACCAGCATCCTGCAACTCTTCCCGGATGCGTTGGTGGAGTTGTCCCATTCCCGGCATGGTCTGCACATCTGGTTGCGGTGTGAGAATATCAGCCGGCATGCTTGCCGGGCACCCGGTATCGAACTGTATTCGTCGAAACGGTTCATTGCCATAGGGGAGATGATCAGTCACCCAAACACGCAGATGATGAGTCGTGATTATTCGCGTGAACTGGATACATTCATCAAAGTTTTTGGTCTGACGCGGGTTGAAGAACCACCGGTGATGCCTGGTCGAGACCTTGGCACCGGACCCATGCCCGAATGGTCTGGTCCGGCTGATGATTGGGAACTGTTGCAACGGATGTTCAGGGCGGACATTGAATTTGATATCAAAATCGGCAATCAGGACTTGTACAAAGGCAATTTTGAAGCCCTTTGCAAAGCATGGCCACAAGGTGATGGATACGACGAATCAGCCGCCGACATGTCACTTGCGAACCGGTTGGGTTGGTATACCGGTTATAACGCGGAACGCATGATTCGGATGATGGATAATGCGCCGCTTTGTCAACGCAAGAAGTGGAAAGAAAACCAATACTACAGGGATCGGACGATACAAAAGGCGATTTCAGATAATATTGGCAAGGGTTGTTACAACCAACGGACCCACGATAACCAAACGCGCCCGGAAGTCCGAGTTATCAACGGACAATTGCATGAAGTTGTTGAATCTGCACAGAGAAAACTGTTCAAAGCGGCGGGTGGTGAAATTTTCACTCGGGCGGGATGTTTGATGAGGGTTGCTCGCCTTGATCAAACAGACATTGAGAAAATTGAGAAAATCGGAATCCGCCCGGAGAAAGGATCATCAATCATCACACCAATCAACGAATCGTGGTTGACGCTCGCTTTAAGTAAAACAGTTTGTTTCTCAAGGTTTGACGGACGGAAACAGGAATTTGTTCCACAAGATCCACCGTTGAATGTTGTTCGTTCGATCCTTGCCAACTCGGGTAATTGGCCTTTCAACCCCTTAACGGGAATTATTACAAGTCCAACATTGCGCCTTGACGGATCAATCCTTGATAAACCAGGTTACGATATCGAAACAGGATTATTCTTTGATCCTGGTAATGTAAAATTCCCTCAAATAAAAGAAAATCCAACTCGCGATGATGCCGAGCAATCATTGTCAAGAATAAAACGGGTGATATCTGGATTCTCTTTTGTTAGCCGTGAAGATCAATCGGTTGCTCTGGCTGCAATTCTGACAGGGATAATACGGCAAACATTACCAACGGCACCATTATTCGGTTATTCGGCACCTAAAATGGCATCTGGTAAAACACTTCTTGCGAATACAACTGCGTTGATTGTTACAGGAAAGCATGCGGCCACAATAACCCATGTGGTTGATCCATCGGAAGAGAAAAAAAGGATACTATCGTTATTGATGCGCGGGTGTCAAATTGCGTTGATTGATAATATCTCAAAACCGTTCGAGTCCGATACAATGTGTTCAATATTGAGCGAACGAACTTTTACGGATCGAATCCTCGGAGAATCTCGTGATGTCACCGTTGACACTGGATGTCTATGGCTTGCGACCGGAAATAACCTCTCGATCCGAGGCGATTTGACCACACGGGTTCTGATGTGCAGGCTTGACACGCGAACTGAACACCCTGACGAACGACGTTTCGAAATTGACCTTCACACGTGGATTCCTACCAACCGTGGTGAAATTGTTATTGATGGGTTGACCATCCTACGAGCACATCACCTGGCCGGCAAACCCCGAGGGGAACTTCCACAGTTTGCACGATTTGAAAGTTGGAGCGATTCGGTTCGTGCCGCGCTCGTTTGGCTTGGTGAATCTGATCCGTGCGCGACGCGCCGGACGATCGAACAGGATGATCCGGTGCGCCAGAAATTACGACGCATTCTTTCAGCCTGGAACAATTTCCTTGGTGACCGGTGGATAACGATCAATGAACTTTGTCAAATTTCGAAAAATCCATTCGATGGTAGCCACACTGATCTAAATAATCTGTTATTGGAATATTTTTCAGAACATGGATCGGTTAAAACGGATCGCATGGGGTATTGGGCAAGGGCTTTTCAGGGGCGCATTGAAGGTGGTTTAATACTTGAAAAATCAGAGAAAGAAAACAAAAGCGGTGTTTCCGAATGGCGTGTTCGATCCGTGTGATGTGCGGGGGACATTAGGGGATTGAGGGGATATTTCCAGCCTATACGTATAATATGTCAATACACTACAAATGATAGTATTGCATCTTTCCGCGTAGTAGTTGAAAAATCCCCCGTGATCCCCTGATGTCCCCCGCAAGGGTACAATCCAAACAAAAAAAATAGAGGAAAAAAATAATGAGTAACCGTTCAGCCCAGTAAAGTGCTTCAGGCGATCAGAAATATCAAAACAGT